>JBEKCU010000039.1:0-20295 GCA_050014735.1 Candidatus Acidiferrales bacterium
GGCACATAGCCCAGGTCGCCTCCCGATCCCGAGGACGCCGGGTCTTCCGAGTAATCCATCGCGATTTGCGCAAAGTCCGCTCCGGTGCTGAGCTGCGACTCGAGCGCCGCGGCTTTGCGCTTCGCTTCAGCATCAGTCGTCGCGTCATCATTTTTTCGATTGCGCAATCCGGGATCTTTATGCGGAGTGATTACGATCTGCGCCAGCCGGTATTGCGGCTCGGCCACATTAAACTGTGCGCGATTCTGATTGTAGAAATCCAACACATCCTGATCCGTAACGTTGATCTTGGCCACCACTTCGCGGTTAATCACTTTCTGGATGGAAAGCTGTTGCCGGATATCGCCTCTCAAATCAGCAACAGTGTAGCCGCGTGCTTTTAGCTGGCGTTGGAATTCGTCCTCGGTATAAGGGCTCTTAAACTCAGTGAATTTATCCTCGACTTCTCCGTCCGCTGCTTCCAGGCCCATTTTCTTCGCCCGCTGAAGCAGAATCTGATTGTTCACCAACTCGTCGAGAATATTGAGCTTGAGCGAAAGCGCCTCGTCCTGCGAAGGCTCGGGGGCGTCGGGATTCAGTTGCGTGCGGTAGTACTTGTCAACCTCAGCGTTGGTGATGTCCTTGCCATTCACCGTCGCCCACACGCCCGGCGTCGGCTGAGACGCCTTCTGACACCCAGCCACCACCGCCAAGGCAGCGGCCAGCACAAGTGCTCCTCGCCCTCGAATCTTCACGCAATCTCCTCTTGGTATTCCGATGCGGAAACGTGCCCGTTAGGCTGCTTTTTTGACGCGGCCGGACCGAATGCAGGATGTGCAGACTCGAACGTGCTTGCGTGCGCCATCGATCACCGCGCGAACGCGCTGTAGGTTCGGGTTCCAGCGGCGGCGGCGCGTATTGTTCGCGTGGCTCACCACGTTCCCAAACGATGGCCCTTTGCCGCAAATTGTACATTTCTGTGCCATGACAGCTCCTCAGCTAGTCCTTTTTATGTTAAGCAAAGTCGACAGTTTAACAGAGTTCTCCTCATTCCGCACATGTTTTGCTTCGACGGTGTCCTAGCTCCATAATTCTGTCCCCCCTTAACGGCTACGTGAAAATGTCACCTTACGAGACAAGGTACATTTGCATTGAGCCAGAAAGGATTGCAACGAGAGGCGGGAACTTCATTTTGCGCAAAAGGCGATCCGGCACGTGTCAGAGCCGGCTCACACATGTAATTTTGGTGGACGTGACAGGGTTCGAACCTGCGACCCCCTGCTTGCAAAGCAGGTGCTCTCCCAGCTGAGCTACACGCCCACGGCAAACAATATTTTCATTCTAGAGCATTTGAAGCTGTTGTGAAACTCCGAAAATTTGCGGTCCCCCTAGATTCTGGTTTCGAGAACGGCCACGTTTCGATTCGCAAGGACATTCCGGGCCAATATCACACCGCGTGGATGACATCAGTATGCGTGTGACGCACAGGGTATAGAAATCCGTCCCAAATCGGCGTCATTCCGCTCGGATTGGGAATGACGCGGCGTTTCCTGCACTCTTTCTACGCTTTAACTCATTAAAGCAGTGGCACTTAGCATGTCCGCGGATTGGAAGCGAAAGTGCCTCACTGGGTGTCACGCTCTGAACATCTAGTTCCGAGGGTGGGGATCGTGTCGGGGGCAGCCGACATGCAAATTCGGATTGGGTTTCGAACCACCGCCTTGGCTCGAAACGCCCCGCCAAGCGCCGGACCAGGGTGATTTTGTCAGGAAGAGGCACGAATGACGGGTCAAAAAGTTGAATCAAATTGGGTTCGGAAACTCGAACCCGCTTTACTATGGATAACTGTACTCACGTTACTTGTCACTCCCGCGCCGATGGCGGCGCAGAACGCTACACCTCCCAAAGACCAGAGTGCGCAGACACCGGACCTATTGTCGATGGACATCGAATCGCTCATGAATGTGGAAGTCACGACAGCCTCCCGGTTCTCGGACAAGCTATCCGAAGCCCCGAGCATCATGTCTGTCGTCACCAGCGATGAACTTCGCCGGTTTGGCGGATTGACACTCGGCGAGATACTGGATCGAGTGACCGGACTAACAAGGTCCAGCCAGTACTTTACCGACCGCAGCCTGATCGCCGCGCGCGGGGACCAGACGAAAACCGCCGGGGGCCACATCCTGTTTCTGATCAACGGACGCCCGACGCGAGAAGTGATGGAGGGAGGCATCATTTCCGATCTGCTGGAATCGTTTCCCGTCGCGATTCTAGACCGTATCGAAGTGATTCGCGGGCCGGGCTCGGTTCTCTACGGTTCAGACGCATTTTCGGCGGTCATCAATTTAATCACCAAGAAGGCCAATGCGAACAGTGTGTCTGCTCAGGGTCTCGGGGGAGTCGGAGGAGCCGTGGCATCTTCCGCGCAGTTAATGTACAAGCGCGGCGACTTCAGTGCCGTGGGAGCCGCTCAACTTCACGAAGCGCCGGACTGGCCTGTCGTCTACACCGTTCCGCCTTCCCAGCGAGATATTCCCGTTGCGCCGCACGTGCCGAATGTTCAGGACGTCGACGTCGTCGACAGAGGTGTGGGCAGCTACCTCGGGATGAATTACAAAGGCTTTAGTTTCATGTCCGCTTTCACCGAATGGCAGTCCACTGCCTTTGTACAGGGCAATGTCGGTGAAACTCGCCTCACAAGAGACTTTGCGAATCTCGGATACGACCGCAATGTGACAAAAAACTGGAAAATGAGCTTCAACGGCACTTTTACGCGAACGACTTTCGGCGAGACTCCTTATCCTAGCGCTCTCCGCGATTCCAATGAATTTATTGCCGAGTGGACCAACCTGATCACGCTTTCCAAAAGAGACCGCTTGACGGCCGGAGGTCTGTTTAACCGAATTGCGGGCACGGAGTATTTCACCGGTGGACCGGTGACCACGATAAGCGCGCAGGGCAACCGGCCCGGTGGAGCCTTTTACGCCCAGATCGATCATCAATTGTTTAGCGATGTGAAATTGATCGGCGGCGTGCAGAGCAACAAGATCGGATCGCTGTCGCTGTCCACCGTCCCTCGAGGCGGAGTGGTCTGGAGCCCGTTGAAATGGGGCAGTTTTAAGGTTCTTTACGGCGAGGCGTTTCGCGCGCCCAGTCTGGACGAGAATTTGCTGAATCGCCCGGGAGTCGTTGGCAATCCCAATCTACTGCCGGAAAAAGTGGGCACGCTTGACGTAGGCTTCGTGGTGCAGAGTGGCCGCTACGAAGGGGGCGTGGACTACTTCCATAGCCGGCAAACCGACAGTATTGTGGCCGTGCTAGGTTCGCCGGCGCGTTACGTGAATTTGGGTGAACTAACATTTAACGGCATGGAGTTTGAGGGCAAGTATTATTTTCAGAAAAATTTCTTCGTCCAGGGTTCCTTCCTCTATCAAACCAATCGCGCGGATACTGGCGCCACCGATGTAACGCCAATTCCCAATTTCGGCGGCAAAGGCGGAATCAGCTACGAAGCCAGCAACGGGCTTACGGCCAGTCTGTTCGACGTTTCCGACGGTCCAATCAATGGTTACACCACCTCAGTAAACCCGGTGCAGGGCACGCATAACGTCCTCAATGCGGAAGTTCGTTTCGATCTTGCGAAACGTCTCCATTTCTCCGATCGAAACGACGTCGCTTTCGAGCTACACGGGACGAATCTCATCGGCCATGCAATCTGGCTGCCCGGATGGGGATTTAACAGCATCGATACCATCCCCGTTCAACAGGGACGCGTTATCTATGCCGGCCTGGTGTTTTCCTTAGGAAAGAAGTGAGGGATACGCGACGCATGGCACTTGGCAATGCGCAGATTGGGTAGCTGCACAGCGTGCCGTGCTCGGCGCTTGGCGCCGAGATGCCTTCCGGTAGAATCCCACGATCTAATCGCGGCCTTGATTTTCAGGCTACAGCAAAACAGGCCCGACCCTTTGAGGAGTCGGGCCTGTTGAAATCCCCTCAATCGCACCAACCAAGCGAATGTGACTATTTCCCGCTCAGGCCGATGTCGGAGCCGACGCCGGTACATAGGTCATATCCGAGCAATGCAAAGTCGCTGACGTTGATCCCACAATTGCCATAAACGATATCCCGGAAATCGGACGCATTAGATAGATGATTGTATATCTCCTCGTTTTCCGCTTGACTGGAGGCACGGAAACCGCCCGCGACGTTCACAATGCCTGCCAGCGAGGTCGTGGACACGCTTGTTCCGCCGACGATGAACCATCCAATTCCCATTTCCGGATTGGAGTCGTATACCCAGACACCGGTGTTGGGATTGCCGTCGAATGAAACATCGGGCGTCCCGCGGGCATCGCCCACGATAAGCTTCACGCCGTTTTGGAATGCGGGACGGGCTTCCACTGGGCTCAGGCCACCGCCCGCGTCCTGCCAAGCGGTTTCCGCGATGAAGTCGCCCGTTGCGAGATTTCGGGAGATCGACGTGCCACCGGCGGAAACGACATTCGGAGATGCGCTTGGATAATCGGTGCCGGGACTATCCCCGGCGGCAGCGAAATATACGACTCCAGGCTTCGTGAAAACATGATCGTGTTTTGTTTCACCGGTGAACTCCGGGCTTCCCCAACCCATGGAGACCTCTCCACCTCCAGCCTTCGCAACCAGCTTGCTGGCCACTTCCACGGCATGTAACAGGCTGTGCAGACTGTTGTTGGGGGCTTCGACGAGAAAGATTTTGGCTCCGGGTGCCATCGCGTAGGCCCACTCTACGTCGAGCGCTTCCTCCAGCTCCCAACCGCCTGTGGGATCGGGTTTGGGCCTGACTCCTTCTGAATACACGACGGTAAAGTCTGCTGCGGGCAGCCCGAATTGCGTTGAGAATGTGGCCAGATCGCTCGCTGCGGTCGGATCGTCATAGGCGTCAACCAGCGCAATTGCATGGCTACCGCCGATTGGATTCGCTGTCGTGATGTTGGGATTACATCCGGGCACTTTGGGCACAACGAGGTTATAGAGACATGCAATGGAAGCAGGAGTTTCGAAAAAATAGCCCGGGAATGGAGGCAACTCGCTCGGCTGCACGGAATTGGCGCCGAAGACCGTTTGCGTCGCGGATGGCACGTACATCCGCACAGCCGTGTGGACCATGATGTTTCCCTCTGCATCGGGTGGCTGGGGAAGGCTCGAAGCCGGGGTCAGCACATGACCTTGCACTGAAGTAGATTGTGCTGCGGCCGAAATCGAAAAGCCGAAGAGAAATACAACCACTGCACTTGCAACAATCCAGATCGCACGTTTCATCCTGGATCTCTCCTTTACGAACGCGAATGTCTCAGCACAGGGACCGGGTGCTGTGTAAGAGCAGCCAATCATGCCGAGAATTGTCGGGGACAGCGCATTCTAAGCGTCTTACCGCGCCGAGGAACATTGATATCCAGTAAATAGTCAGATGCCTGTGGAAATCGTGTGGAAAAATTCATGCGTCAAGATTGAACTCCAATCGGTCAGCAATATGAAATTCAGCTGAATCTGCATTGACGCCCGCCCTAACCATACGTATAATAAGCGTTTCCGATCAGCATCTGGAGGGGCGATGTACGCCGTTATTCGAAGTGGAGCAAAGCAGTACCGGGTAACGCCCGGAGACACGATCAAGGTTGAGACGTTGCCCGGCGAGGTAGGCGGCACCATCTCGTTCGGCGAAGTACTTGCCGTGGGCACCGATGAAAAGAAACTCCTGACTGGGGCGGACGCCGCGAAGGCAAGAGTGGTTGGGAAGATTGTTTCGCAGGGTCGTCACCCGAAACTCGTTGTATACAAGTACCGCCGAACTAAGCAATACAAAATCGTCCGCGGCCACAGGCAGAACTACACTGCCGTGGAAGTCAGCGGGATCGAGCTCTAGAGAGCTCCAAAGGGAATTCCAATGGCACACAAGAAAGGTGGCGGCTCTTCCGTAAACGGCCGCAACTCACCGGGGCAGCGGCTTGGCGTGAAGCGCTTCGGCGGGGAGTTGGTTCATGCAGGAACAATTTTGATTCGCCAGCGCGGCACGCGTCATAAGCCCGGATTGAATGTAGCGCGAGCCAAGGACGATACACTCTTCGCCCTCATTGACGGAGTCGTACTGTTTCAAAACAAAGGTCAGGATGGCCGCTACATCAGCGTCCTGCCCCCGGATCAGGTCGCATCGGCCCCGGCCGAGCCAGCCGCTGCCCAAGCAGATTAACCGGTTTTCAATTTCGGACGGCGTCCCGGCTTCGTCGGGACGCCTTTTTATTTACCGGTAGGCGAGACGGTATTGGTCGATTGTGGGGCGCGGTATGCCGTTCACGGTGAACCGTGCCCCCACAATTGCTGCAACTCCGAAATCGCGCCGCAATTATCTCGCGGTCTGTCGGTGCAATCCGGCCTCTCATTATCGTATGCTGATTTTGAGGAAGCCCGATTTGAGGAAGTGAGTTGACGTGTTTGTCGATGAAGCCAAAATTTATGTAAAGGCCGGTGACGGCGGGAACGGCTGCGTCGCGTTTCGACGCGAGAAATTCGTCCCGCGTGGCGGACCATCCGGCGGCGACGGCGGTCATGGCGGCAGCATTTATCTGGAAGCCAATCCGCATGACAACACCCTGCTGCGTTACCGTTACAATCGTGAGTTCAAGGCGGACCGCGGGCGGCATGGTGAAGGCTCGAACTGCACCGGACACGCCGGAACAGATATGACTCTGCTTGTCCCGGTCGGTACCGTCGTCACCGATCAAGAGAGCGGCGAGCAAATCGCGGATTTGACCACGCCAGGCCAGCGCATCCTGATCGCTCAAGGCGGCCGAGGCGGGCGCGGCAATCAGCATTTTGCCAAACCCTGGCATCAGGCGCCGCGCGAATCGGAAGAAGGACACCCCGGGCAGGAACGGCATTTGCATTTTGAACTGAAGTTGCTGGCCGATATCGGCCTGGTTGGATTTCCGAACGCGGGGAAGTCTACACTCATCTCACGTATTTCGGCCGCACATCCCAAAATCGCGGATTACCCGTTTACGACGCTCGAACCGGGCCTTGGCGTGGTTTCCGCCGACAGCTATCTGGGAAAACCCGTGGAACGATCGGGAGGACGCACATTTGTAGTTGCGGATTTGCCCGGTCTGATCGAGGGCGCGCATACCGGAGCCGGCCTCGGCATTCGTTTTCTCCGCCACATCGAACGCACACGCCTGATAGCGCACTTGATCGATACCAGCGACGCTTCCGATCGAGATCCCGTGCACGACTTCGAAGTTATTGCCGGTGAGCTTGCGGCGTTCAGCGAAAAACTTGCAGCCAAACCCGTGATCGTGGTGGCCACGAAACTCGATGCCACCACGGATCGCACGCGACTTGAAAAATTGCGCGATTTCTGCGCCGCGAGCAGCCTGGAATTTCATGCCATTTCGTCCGCCACCGGAAAAGGCATACCCGAACTGGTGCGAGCGATGGCCGACGCGCTCGATCGCCTCACACCGCCCGAACCCTCTCCGGAAGACGCGCCCGAACCGCCCGTCACCGCCGACGAGCGCGACGAGCATGAATCCGGCGCGTCTCCGGTGGCTGCTCCTGGAACGGAGGAAAGTTGAGCGTTGCCCCTCCGCAGGGCCACGGATCTCCTGTGCAGCGGCAACGCGAACGCCGCATCGCGCTTTTCGGCGGCACCTTCGATCCCATTCACATCGGCCATCTGGCCGTGGCGCGAGCCGCCGAGCGCCGATTTCACCTCGATGAAACTCATTTCATTCCGACGGGACGGCCGCCGCATAAGCATCGCCGGGGCATGGCTTCTTACGCGGATCGTTACGCCATGGTGGCTCTGGCGTGCGCGGACCACCCGCGCTTTATTGCGTCGCTCGCCGAATCGGGCGCGGGGCATTCCGGCCGGGAAATATTTTATTCCATTGAAACAGTCAGGCACTTCAAGCAGAAATATCACGGACAGGGTGTGCGACTTTATTTCCTGCTCGGAGCCGATTCGTTCCTGCACATCCCGACGTGGAAGGATTATGAATCGCTGCTCGACCTTTGCGATTTTATTGTCGCCAGCCGTCCGGGTTTTCAATCGGATGCGCTGCGGCTGGTGATTCCGCCGGAGCTATTTGCGCGGCCCGGCTCGGCGCATGCTTCGCTGGATCCGCGCGCGATCGTGCTGCGGCGCACCACGATTTATCTTCTCGATACGGTTTCCAGCCACGTTTCGGCAACGGAAGTCCGGCATCGCCTGGATACCCATGAGTCAATCCACGGGCTTGTGCCGCCGCGCGTCGAGGAATACATTACAAAGCAGGCCCTATACAGGTGACGCAAAAAAGGGATTCGCTCCGGCCCGAGGTTCGCGCGGCCATCGAGGCCGCGCAAGAAAAACAGGCGGCGGAAGTGACGCTGCTCGACCTGGCGGGCCTTGGCGCGTTCACCGATCATTTTTTGCTTTGCACAGGGTTCAGTTCAAGACAAGTGGAAGCCATCTGCGATGAAGTTGAAGAGAAGCTCAAGCGAATCGGCAAGCGCCTGCTGCATCGCGAAGGACAAGCGGGCGGCGATTGGATGCTGCTCGATTTCGGCAGCCTGGTGGTACACGTGTTTACCGAACGCGCCCGCCGTTTTTACGATCTCGAGCGTTTGTGGCGAGCCGCGCGCCGCATCGAGTTTGAGAATGCGAAGGACAGCGGCCTTTTGAACGGCGCCGCCGAGGCAGAAGGATGAGCGAGCCGCGCATGGCGTGGATCGCCGAGGATCCCGCGTCAAAGGCCGTGGTCGAATTGGCGCGCAAAGTCGCGGAAACTTCGACGACGCTGCTCATCACCGGAGAAAGCGGAACCGGGAAAGATCACCTTGCCCGCCTCATCCACGAACTCGGTCCCCGGCGCGACGCTCCCTATCTGAAAATCGATTGCGCCAGCCTGCCGCAAGAGCTGGTCGAATCGGAATTGTTCGGCCACGAACGCGGCGCATTCACCGGAGCCGTCGAGCGCAAACTTGGGCGGCTCGAAATGGCCGGGGCAGGAACCATCGTTCTGGATGAAGTTGCCGCCCTTTCTCCGGCCACGCAATCGAAACTATTGCGCGTGCTCGAGGAACGGCAATTTGAGCGTCTGGGAGGCACCGAGACGATCACGATTGACGCGCGCCTGATTGCCCTGACAAATTCCGAACTTTCGCGACTGGTTACCGACGGAAGATTCCGCGAGGATTTGTTTTTCCGCCTGAGTGTATTGACGATTACCGTTCCTCCGTTGCGCTCGCGTCCCGCTGATATTCTTCCGCTCGCCGACGCCCTGCTGGAACGCACGGCTCGCGTGCATGGCCGAACCGGCGTGGTGTTCTCGGAAGCGGCGCGGCACATGCTCGCCACGTATGGCTGGCCTGGCAACGTGCGCGACTTGAAGAATTCCATCGAGCGCGCGCTGGTGTTTTCCAGCGGCTCGGCGCTGACGCCGCGGGATTTTCCGGAATCGGTGCAAGCCGCGGATTCCGGCCTTGGATTTGCGTTGCGTTCGCTCGAAGACATTGAGCGAGACGCGATTCAGGCCACGCTCGAGGCGACTCATTACAAGATCGGCAGGAGCGCGGAAATCCTAGGCATCAGCCGCAAGACGCTGCTGGATAAACGCAAGAAGTTTGGGTTGAACTGAACTAGGACAGGCTTTTTATCCCGAGGCGCGCCGAGGGACAGCCTGTTTGGTTTTGATTTTTGCCACGCTGACGGAAGGCAAAAAACAGGTTGAAGAGCCTTGTGAGAACTTCAAAATTGAAACGTCAGCGGCTAGGCGGGATGCGGAAAAAGTCCCCCGTTGCCATTCTGAGAAAAGCGAAGAATCTCTCATTGGTTTAAAGCCAACAAAAGAGAGATTCTTCGATTCGCTCAGAATGACGCGCGTGAGGGGTTTTTCCGCAGCCTGTAAAGCCAAAGTGAATTTGCAGGACTTATGTCGTGGCCAAAGCCACAGCCCACAAAGATTTCCAAGTTCTCACAAGGCTCTTCCACCTGTTTAGTTTCGATCTTTGCCACGCTGGCATAGATAACAAGAAAACTGGCTGAAGCCTGTTCTACTGTCAGATGACCCGGCAACCTGCCAATGAAAATCCATCTAGTCATGCTGGGAAAGACGCGTCGCCCCGAAGTCCGGACGATGATCGATGACTATGTGGCCCGTATCCGGCGATTCGCCGATGTGCAACTGACCGAATTGCGCGAGGATTCCCCCGCATCGCTCCGCAAACTCACGCTCGATTCCGCCTCGACAATCGTCCTCTTGGACGACACGGGCAAGCCACAGACCTCAGCGCAATTCGCCAAATGGCTTGGCGACACGCGCGATCGAGGCGCGCGCGAAATCGCCTTTCTCTGCGGCGCCGCCGATGGATTTCCGGAAGCGCTTCGCCGCCGCGCCTCGCAAAAACTTTCGCTCTCCTCGCTTACGTTCTCACATGAACTCGCGCGCGCGATGCTCGTCGAACAACTTTACCGGGCGTTCGCAATCCTTGCCGGACATCCTTACCCAAAGTGACTGGTTGGGGCTACCGCGGTTGTACCGCGCAAGGAATGGTTATGCCGCATAGCGGGCGACGTCCAACCCATTGAACACAATAATTTCCTCAGCGAGATAGGGCGCTTCCTTGCCACACTTGGTGCAGCGAACAACCGATACTTGCGGGCGCCAGAAGTCGCCCGCTCGATGCCACTGGTTCGTCGAACCTGGAACTACCGTGTTCATTCCGCAATGAATACACACGACTCCCGTAACATGCCGTTCATTCGTATCGGCCATGACAGCCTCCACCCACTTAGTCGAAATCTACTCCCTTGTGCCGACCTACCCTGAAAAAATTACTCCAAGATTCCTTCTGGGAATGTGACTGGTGTCACCTTTGCATGTGAGCGACGGCCTTGTCGGACCCGATCTCTGACTTGTAGATTGATTTTGCATAGGTTGGCGATGATGACGTTCTCCATGGCGAGCGCGGCCCAAGTTAACATGGTTGTAACAAAACAGTTCTATGTTGAAGGCACCCGAGAAACATCGGCCGACCCCTCGCTACGCGGCGAGTGTTGAAGTTATGCAGATATGAGCTCTGAATCCAGGGGAATTTCTAATCGAGGGAAGGCAAACGGAGAAAGGCACACTATGAAGAAGGCGGAAGGCAAACGTGTATCCCGAGCGAACATGACGAGCGCCAAGAAAACCAGCGTTAAGAAGACGAGCGCTGCGAAGAAGACGAAAACCGTCGAGTTCCTGCACAAGCCCACGTGCGCTACATGCCGTAAGGCACGGCATTTCCTGGAGCACCATGGCTACACGCTGCATTTCCGGGACCTTGCGAAAGAGCGCTTGAGCCCAGCCGAACTGGAAAAGCTGATCGGGACGCACGATCACCAAGAGTTTTTGAATCCGCGCAGCGAACTCTTTCGGAAGAAGAAGATGAAGGACAATCCCCCCTCCCGCCGCGCGGCGATCGGCATGATGGCCAAGAATCCAGACTTGATCCGTCGTCCCGTTGTCGTTGCCGGCGGACGCGTCGCCATTGGATATGACGAAAACGGAAAGATCCGGTTCTAAACTGCGATGACTGCTCTCAACTTCTGTTCCCCACAGTGAGCGCGAGCTAGAGGAAGAATGGAATAAGCGCAGCTTGAAGGGAACTCCATGAGCGATTTCAAACCAAATGAGCTCCGCCAACTTGCGGAAAAGCTTAACGCACTACGCTCGGAAATGACCGAGCTCGAACGCTCCTTGCTAGTGGACCAAAATCTCCACGAGGGTCATAACCGTAGCGCCCGGAACTTGGCCCATTATCTGGCTTTGCGCCGTCACGACATCCGAAAGATTCAGGAGCAATTGACCGGGCTCGGACTTTCATCGCTGGGAAGAACCGAAGGCCACGTCATGGACACAGTCCAGGCGGTCCTCAAGGTCCTCGTTGCACTCACCGGCGATGATATTAGCCTCGCGATGCCGGAGGAGCCTGCGGTGGCAATTGGTGAAGGGACCAAATTGCTTGAAAGGAATACGGATGTTTTACTTGGCCCTTCTGCGCCAGAGAGGAAAGTCCGCATCATGGTTACGATGCCGACGGAAGCTGCGTCGGACGATTCGCTGGTCCGTGATCTCCTCCTGAACGGCATGAATTGCATGCGAATCAACTGCGCTCACGACGACGAAGACGTTTGGTCGAAGATGATCCTTAATTTGCAGAAGGCTCGCGAAGAGACAGGAAAAGATTGCCGAATCTTGATGGACCTTGCGGGACCGAAGTTGCGCACCGGCCCCATCCAACCGGGTCCCGCCGTGGTCAAATGCCGCCCGAAGCGTGATGACCTCGGTCGCGTGACCGAGCCGGCGCACATGTGGCTGTTTTCCACCGAAGGAACAGCCACTCCGTCCTCACCGGCGGACGCTTGTTTGCCACTGCCGGTCACGTTTCTTTCCCGGCTTCGACCAGGAAACACAATCGCGTTTCGGGATGCGCGGGATTGTCATCGAGAAATGAAAGTCGCAAAGATTGAGGAGAACGGCTGTTGGGCCACGTTATCCAAAACATCGTACTTTGTTCCTGGCATCGAGTTCCGAGTGGAGGCAAAAAGAAAGCGCGAGGGCGCTCGAGGGCGCGTATTTCGCGGCCGCCTGGGAGAATTGCCAAAAAAAATTCAATCGTTGCGTCTCAAGCAAGGAGAAACCTTGTTTCTTCGCCGCGCCATGGAACCGGGGCAGCCGGCAAAATATGACAAGAAAGATCGTATCGTCAGCCCAGCGAGAATCGGCGTCACCATACCCGAGTTTTTCGATCACGTGAAACCGGGTGAACCGATTTGGTTCGACGACGGCAAAATCGGAGGAATCATTCGCTCTGTGAGTAACGACGGCGTCGAAGTTGAAATCACGCAGGCGCGCCCAAAGGGTGAAAAGCTCGGCGCGGACAAGGGAATTAACCTTCCTGAGTCCGATGTGCGAGTGCCTGCGGTGACGGCCGCCGATCGTAGGGCGCTGAAGTTTATCGTGGAGCATGCCGACTTAGTTGGATATTCCTTCGTGCGCACCGAGAGCGATGTGCGCGAGCTTCTGGCGCTCTTGAACAAATTCGGTGGCGAGTCGCTTGGCGTGATTCTGAAGATTGAGACACGCAAAGCATTCGAGAATCTACCCCGGCTGATCCTGGCCGCCATGCACACGCGCGGAGTTGGCGTCATGATTGCTCGCGGCGATCTTGCGGTCGAGTGCGGATACCAGCGCCTCGCTGAAATCCAGGAGGAAATACTTTGGATCTGCGAGGCTGCGCATGTTCCGGTGATCTGGGCAACACAGGTGCTTGAGAGTCTGGCCAAGTCCGGGATGCCTTCCCGTTCGGAAATCACGGACGCCGCCATGGGTGAGCGTGCCGAATGCGTCATGCTGAATAAAGGGCCATACGCGGTGAAGGCTGTGGCGATTCTCGACGACATCTTGAAGCGGATGCAGGCGCACCAGGAAAAAAAACGGTCGATGCTGCGGCGGCTTCATCTGGCATCCTCATTCGCCAATGCGAGTTAACCGGCACAAAGCGAGCCGTGTCTAGTACCTCTATGCATCGTAGCACCTGCCACCCACTCGGGTAACTCATTAAATCCGGCACAACCAATCCTTTGGGTGTAGAATCCAACCAACGTAGGGCAAAAACGAGTTCATTTCCCGGGGACTCGTCCGCAGGTCTTACGCTGAAATGCGAGGGCCTTGAAATGAAGACTTACACGCTTGCCAAGTTGGTCTCAACCACAATCCTTATATTTGGATGTGCCGCAATTCCGGCGTTTGCGAACCACGGCGGCGGAGGAGGAGGATCGCACGGCGGCGGGGGAGGCTTCCATGGTGGCGGGGGCAGTGTTCACTCCGGCGGGGGCAGTTACGGCGGCGGAGGATTCCGCAGTGGCGCGGCGTCACCCCCGGTCGCTGGGTACTCGCGTGGCTACTCCAGCGCACCGGCTTCCGGATATGCGAGATCTGGTGGGAACACTTCTCGCTCTTTCAGCGGCCCAGCAAGCACGGGAGTAAGTGGCGGCCAGCGCTCTTCAAGTTTTTCGTCCGCGCCACGCGCTGTAGCAGATGGCAATTGGCATTCGTTTGGTGGCGGTTCCGCCAGTCGCAGCAGCGCATCGCCTCAATCCGAGGCCAGAGGCTCCGCCAACACGGGTGGAGGCTGGCAAGTTTTCGGCGGGAATCGATCCGCATCCGCTGGTGCAACCAGGAGCTTCTCCGGTCAAGGCCACGACGTTTGGGAAAACACGCCGGCGTCGCACAACGTGGTTTCCGCCTCTCACGCGCTCTCTAATGTTCATGGCTCAGTGGGAAATACTCTCGCCGGAAATTCCGGGCTTCGGTCGGGCGCGTCGCTTTCCGCAAGTTCCCGGCTCTCCGGCGGTGCCACGTCTGGCAATCGAACTTTTTCAGGTTCACAATTTTCGAATAATTTTGGAGGCTTCAACGGAAGGGGTGGATTTGGCAATTCGTTCTACGGCTTCCGTGGGGGCTTCCGGGGCGGGTGCTGGAATTGCGGTTTCGGATTCGGTTTTGGTTGGTGGCCGGGATGGGGTTTTGGATTTGGCTGGCCCTGGTTCGGCTACGGAGGTCTTTATTGGAACGATCCATGGTGGGGCTGGCCGGGATACGGTTACTACGGGTATCCTACCGGGTATCTGTATGGAAGGCCAGACTCAGACCCTTACTATGACCCATACGCACAGCCGTATGCTGGAAACGATCCGAACGCCCAGCCTCCCGAAAACTATCTAGACGCCAGTTCAGATGCACCGCCGGCGGGGCAATCGTTTAATCAGAACTATCCTAACCAAGACTCTTCGCAGGCAGCCGCTTCCGCGAACACCGTCGTGCCCGTGCTTCTTTATATGAAGGATGGATCTGTGTACGCAGTACGGGACTACTGGGTTTCGCGCGGCCAGCTTCACTACGTTCTTCTCAATGGCACGGACCGCATGAGTGACATCGATCGACTCGACCTGCAGCGCACCGTGGATGAGAACGCGAGGAGCGGCGTGCAGTTTACGCTGAAGCCTGGCCCATCCAGTTTTGGGCCGGCGCCAAATGCGTCTCCGGAAACAGCGCCTGCTCCCGCGCCGCAAGTGAATCTGACTTCGGTGCCAACGTAGTTAGGTAGAACAGGCTTCAGCCTG
This sequence comes from Candidatus Acidiferrales bacterium, assembly GCA_050014735.1. Lineage (GTDB taxonomy): Bacteria > Acidobacteriota > Terriglobia > Acidiferrales > UBA7541 > Palsa-360. Next base: position 15,164 of record JBEKCU010000039.1, read on the forward strand.
TTTTCTTTTGAATTTTCCGATGGATTGACAGAGATCAAAAACAAACAGGCTGAAGCCTATTCTACTTACGACGCTTCCTTCATCACGTAGGAACGGTACAGCGTATCGCGTTGCGCGGGAATGTATCCTGCGTCGGAGATAATGCGGCGCAGCTCGCCTTCATTCGTGCGGTTGGTCACGCCGGCAGCGAAGACCACGTTTTCCTCGATTAAAATGCTTCCCACATCGTCGGCGCCGAATTGCAAACCCACCTGGCAGACCTTGATTCCCGGGGTGAGCCAGCTCGATTGAATGTGATCGATGTTGTCGAGGTAAAGGCGGCTGATCGCCAGCGTCTTCAAATAATCGACGGCAGTGGCCTCGGGCACTTTCTTTCCCAGGGGAGTGTTGTCCGGGGCGAACATCCACGGGATAAATGCGGTGAATCCGCCGGTGTCCTCCTGAATGCGGCGCAGGCGTTCAAGGTGGTTCACCCGGTGTCTGTACTCCTCGCCGCAGCCGAACATCATCGTGGCCGTGGTGCGCATGCCAAGCGAGTGCGCCACGCGGTGCATGTCTTCCCATTCGTCAGAGGTGCATTTGAGGCGCGAGATGCGCGCGCGAATTTCATCGTCCAGAATTTCCGCACCGCCGCCGGGGATCGAGTCCAGACCAGCGGCCATCAGGCGCGCGATCGTTTCGCGCACGCTCAGGCCGGAAACTTCCGCGATACAGCCGATTTCCGGCGCGGAAAAACAATGCAAATGAACTTGTGGGAATCGCTGCTTGAGCGAGCGCAAGAGATTTTCGTAGTACTCGACCCGCAGGTCCGGGTGCAGCCCCCCCTGCAACAAAATTCCCGTGCCGCCCAATTCCAGCATTTCTTCAATCTTCTTGTAAATGGTCTCGAACGAGAGCAGATATCCTTCCTTCGATCCAAGCGGGCGATAGAACGCGCAGAACGAGCAATATTCCGTGCAGAAATTCGTGTAGTTGATGTTGCGGTCGATCTGGTAGGTCGCCACACGAGGATCGGTTTTCTTGCGGCGCACTTCCATAGCCGCCATGCCGATCCCGATCAGATCATCGGAACGAAACAGGTCGAGCGCTTCTTGTTGTGTCAGTCCCATGAGTGCGTTTTCCTCTTAGTGATCGTCCTTCTCCAGAAGACATCTTCCAGGAAATTTCTAATCAAAGAATCTTTGTGGGTTGCGGCTTCAGCCGCGACATACAAAGGCTGATAAAACCGGGGGCATTAGCCCCCGATGCCATGTCCAGTAACACTATGATTTCCAATGACTCAGGGGCCCCTCTTTTAGGCGCTTCAATGTCGCGGCTGAAAAGATTGCGGAAAAATGGCATTCACGCGCCTCAGGGGTTAAAACCCCTAATGAAACCAATGCGCTTACATCGTGGCTGAAGCCACGACCCACAAATCCTGCTGCTTTTTCCGCACCTTGTGAAGCCGCGACCCACAAATAGTTTCGTAAAGTAACTGTTCCGCGGCGTTTCGGGCACTTTATCGCCAGACGCCAACCGCCCCGACAAACTCAATCTCCCGCGCTCTGGGAATCAAACCGGCGCGAGCACACTCCTCATAATACCGCCGGAGGCCCGCCAAATTCTCTTCGTCGAGCGAAAAATCGATATTTTCGGTCAAGTATCGCTCAAGCTCGCGCGGCGGCAAATCGAGCTTCAGCGCAGCGCCCTCCGCGATTTCGCCGATGTGCGCCAGTCCGTACTCGCGCGACGCGTGAAAATCCGCGAGCATTTCCGGCGTAACCACGCCACGCCGCGCCACCCATAGCGCCAGCACGCTCGGTTGCCCCGTCATTTCGCGCCATTGCTGCGCAATGTCGTAGACGAAGAGCAATTGCACATCTCTTACCGCTTGATCGTCCTCGTCGCCGCAGCAGCAGCACCCTTCGCCTTGCGGAACTTTTGCTTCAAGGGCATCGACCTTGAGCCGAAGGCGCAGCGCCGGATCGCCGATGATCAACGCGGCGTCCGCGCGAGCCAACATCTTGTCCGGATCGGGCGGAGAGTCGATAAACTCAGGAGAGATGTTCCAGTGTCGCCGGCAAAGGATCTTCGCCAGCCCCACCGAACTGCGGGAATTGGTGTCCAGGGCAAAGCTTTCGGCCTGTTCGATGGGTACTTTTGAAATCACGAGCAGGCTGCGCACTTCATTCTTTGAAGCGATCGCCATTCCCGGCAGCACAACTACATTTTCCATGCGCTGGTATTCGATCGAAGGTATGATCCCCACATCGGCACGGCCCGCGCGCAAATCTTCCGCGCATTGCGACGGCACTGCAAACGAAAGATCGTACTTGCCCACCAGAGGACCGTCCGTAAAGCCCCAGACCAGGGGCGCGGTATTCAGGAATTCCACGATGGAGATGCGAAGTTTGCCCATATTCGATAACGCAAGGGGACAATTCAATATAGCATAGGCTCGGCTGCGTCCCGCAGTCCGGCGAAATGTGTGAAATGTGGAGCGTGTCCCGGTGTGAGGTTTGAAGATTATTCAGGAGGGCCGGGCTTCAGCCCGGGCATTAAGCCTGCCTGCAATCCCGGGCATTAGCCCATCAAACTTCAGGGGTTAAAACCTCTGACTAACTGCTGTGTTTTGTCGGGACTGAAGTCCTGACCTACTATAGAACCGTGTTGCCAAGACACGCCTCAATTTAGGACGACATTTGAGAGATGGACAGGAACTGGCGTCAACTGTCGCTGCGGAGCCTGCTGTGGGCAGCCAACACCGCTTCGGGGAGGGCTTCGATGGGATGGACCTTAGCCGACTTCAGCAACCGGTCGATCCGCTTTTGAGAAGTCTCAAAGATTTCGGGACTCAACTTGCCGTTACCTAGGCTAGCTAGTAAATCCTGAGCAAAGCCAAGCACTCGGTTTGTCTCCGTCCAGTGCGCGGATAGCATAATGAGGTCGCATCCGGCCTCGATCGCACTTGCGGCCATGCCAGGTCTATCGAAAAGCTCGGACACAGCGCCCATGCCGACATCGTCGGTCGTAATGACCCCTCCAAAGCCCAACTCCTCGCGCAGAACATCATTCAGCCAAAGCTTAGAGAGTGTTGCCGGACGTTCCGGGTCTATCGCCGGATACAGGATATGGGCCGACATGACGATCTTCGCTCCTGCCTGAATCATTGCGGCGAACGGCAGCAGTTCACGCTGACGAAGCTCGTCAAGGCTCCCGTGCACTACCGGGAGGCCGTAATGCGAATCGACGCTGGTATCGCCATGTCCTGGAAAGTGTTTCGGGCAGCCGAGAACGCCCTCACGCTCCTGCGCTAACAAGAAATTGCGAGCGCTCTCGATAACAATTTCCGGGGTCGTCCCAAAGGCGCGAGTACCAATCACCGGGTTGGCTGGATTGGTGTGAATATCCACAACCGGGGCGTAATTAAGGTTAACTCCAAGTGACCGGAGTTCGACTCCCATGGCGGCACCGACGTCGCCGCTTCTTTGAGCCCACTGGGCGGCTGGCCCGAAGTTAGCGATCGGCGGAGGCGGTCGAAACACCGCGCCTCCCTCATGGTCGATTGAGGTGAGCAAACTTTCTCGTTCCACACAGGTCCGAACACCGTCTATAAGCTCGCGGAGGGAAGTTAGCCAATCTTCGTAGGGGACTCCACGCTTGAAATTGTCTTTAAACAGAATGACTCCGGCAGGCCGCAGCGTGGAGAGCAATCGCTTGTCATGATCAGTAAGGATTACGGACTTCTGCAATCCAATCAGGAAATGATTCCCAACCGCCGCCAGGTCAGAGGGGAAATCTGCGGTGTCCAATAGCTTCTCCTGCATCATCGAAACATAGGTTCTCATATTCTACCGATATCCGTGACCTCCAAATACGGACAAATTCCATTGAACACGAGCCACCGAAAGGAATGAAATCAACATGTCCCCAACCAGGGCCTTGACATTATTAATGACAAAGTAGTAGCGTCACCCCAGCGTGGAACTGGAAGCTTCCCTCGGTTGGCTTTCGTTGTCGATGACGCCGGGTCTCGGCTCGCGGCTTGCTGGTAAACTTCTGCGCCAATTTGGATCGCCTGAAGGAATCTTTCGCGCGTCTTTGACCGAGCTGGAAGCATGCAGGCTGCCCGCCGCGCCGGCGCAAGCGATCAAAAGGCGGAGTTCGCACAAAGAGGCGGAAGCGGAACTCGCGGAGGTACGCAAACTCGGGTGCCGCCTGCTGAATTGGGACGAGCCGGAATATCCTCAGAGGCTGCTCGAGATATACGATCCTCCGCCGTTGCTATACGTCCGCGGAGATGCAAGCGTCCTGAATCGGCATTCGATCTCGATGGTGGGCACGCGGCGACCCACGCCTTACGGCAATCAGGTGGCCGAGCGCTTGGGGCGCGACCTTGCCGAGCGCGGACTGACGGTCGTCAGCGGAATGGCGCGGGGCGTCGACAGTTCGGCGCACCAGGGAGCCTGCAAGGCTTCCCACGGGGCGGCGGTGGGAGTCCTTGGCACTGGCGTCGACGTCATCTATCCGAAGGAGAACAAGAAGTTATTCGGCGAGGTGGAACAGCGCGGCGCCCTAATCAGTGAATTTCCGCTGGGCACGCACCCCGCGCCGGAAAATTTCCCTGTTCGTAACCGTGTGGTTGCGGGAATGTCCCTGGGCATCGTAGTGGTGCAGGGGGCCCAGTATTCGGGTTCGCTCATTACCGCTCGACTTGGGATGGAATTTGGCCGAGAGGTCTACGGCGTCCCAGGCAGTATCACGACGGATGTCAGTTTTGCGCCAAACCAGTTGATCAAGCAGGGAGCGAAGCTGGTAACGTCATGGGAGGACGTGGTTGAAGAGCTACCCACGGAGATTCGCGCCGAGCTTTTCCCGGTCGAGGAAACGAGTAAAGAGGAACGCGCATCCTTGTTTGCAGCTGCCCTTACGCCTCTCGAGAGAAAAGTCTTTGGGCTGCTGGGAGTGGATGAATCGATTCACGTGGATGAACTGGTTGACAAGTCAGAATTATCTTCTTCGGAAGTTCTGGCCGCGCTCTGTGAAATGGAAATGAAGGGCATCGTTCGGCAGATGCCCGGAAAGCAGTTCGTGAAAGTCATGCTGTGAGAAATGGTGTGGGCACTGTTGCAATCTTGGATTTGCTTGAAAAT
>JBEKCU010000040.1:0-20220 GCA_050014735.1 Candidatus Acidiferrales bacterium
AGGCATGACGGATGCAATGTTTCAAGAATTGATCGCGGTGGTTGGCATGGCGAACGAAACCAATCGGCTGTCTGCCGGCTACCAGGTCGAAATCGACCCAGAGTTCAAACCATAACCAGCTGCGAATAATGAACGGAATCCCGGAGTGCCCTGTAGACTTTTGCCATGGGCTATGCCGCTCCGAGATGCTGCAGGAACCGATCCGCCGCGCTCGTATTGCTGTCCATAATGCCCGATGCTACGATGAATTAGTTCATGCCCGAGGCAGATAAATCCCGTCCGCGCGTCGGAGTTCCTTGGCGCACTGCGGCAGAAGAGGCGGCAAATCGCCGCACCAAGATCGACAAATACCTTCATGCCGTGGAGCGCGCTGGCGGAGAGGCCGTACTTCTTTCCCTTGCCTCCAGTCCGGCAGATTTAAGGCGCCAGGCCGAATACCTCGATGCGTTTGTTCTCACCGGCAGCCCTGCCGATATGGACCCGGCGCACTACCACGCGAAGCGCCATCCCGCCACCGACGATGCCGATGCAGCGCGCGAACGTGCGGATTTCACATTGTTGGAACATGGATTGGCCGCAGGCAAACCGATACTCGCGATTTGCTATGGGAGTCAATCGCTCAACGTATTTCTCGGGGGCAGCCTGATACAGGACATTCCGACCGAGCTTGGCTCGAAAATCCGTCACAGCCCCGATGAGGAAGAATTTTCGAACGGAGTGGAATGTCCGGACGCCTTTCACGGCGTTACATTCGATCCAGGCCGCGTACTGGAACTTTCCGGCTCTACTCAGGCGGAGATCAACTCCTGGCACCACCAGTCGGTGCTCGAACCCGGCCGTGGCCTGCGCGTAACGGCTCACGCGCCAGACGGCGTCATTGAGGCTGTCGAGTGGATTGAAGATCCCAATTGGGTCGTTGGAGTGCAATGGCATCCCGAGAGAATGCCGGAAGACGCGCTGGCAAAGGCTTTGTTTCGCGGTCTGGTATCGGCAGCGCGCCAGACACAAGCGGCAAGATAGTGCAGGATTCCGCTGTGGCAACCTTTATCTCCGGTTATGCCCTCAATGTAGATGGAGGTTTGATCCAGTGCGGATGAATGTTCGGGCCACGGCATGCATCGTCCTACTCTTGGGTTTGGCGCCAGCCTACGGAAAGCCTGCCCGCGCGGGGTCCGGACAGGAACTTCTTCCCGAGCAAAGCGCCGCAAAAGCAAAACAGGTCTTGCAGCAAGTGATCGCCGCGCTGGGCGGACAGGCGTATTTGGACGTCCATGAGACGGATTGCGATGGCAGGATCGCGCAATTCGGATCCAACGGAGACTTAATGGGCTATACGCCGTTCCACGATCTGTGGCTGCTTCCCGACAAAAACCGCACCGAATACATCACCAAAGGGCAGAACACGATTGCCGGATTCTTGATGGGCGCGGACGGCTTGTCCATCACCCACGGCGGCGTGTTAATCACAGTGTACTCCAGCGAAGAAGGCTGGATGCTGGACAAGGGCGGCGTAACGAATCAGCCGGACGACCTCGTAAAGACTTTCACCGAACAGGTGAAAACCGGAATGAACAATATGCTGCGGTTACGCATGAATGAACGTGGCGTCGAATTTAATTATGCCGGACCCGATTTGATCGACATGAAAGAAGCGGATTGGATAGATTTCACCGACAGCGATCACCGCAGCATGCGACTGGCCGCGGATAAATCCACGCACCTGCCGCTGCGCTGGGTCGTGGAGACTCGCGATCCCGAAACTCGCGAACCGACAGACAACACCATAGCTTATACGCAGTATATTTCGATGGATGGAGTCAAGACACCGCTCAACCAGGTGCGCTCCCACAATGGCCGCAATGTCTCGCAGACATTTCTTGCCAGCTGCAAATATAATTCCAATCTCGCCCCGGATCTTTTCACACGCGCCTCGCTCGATCACATAGCCCCCGAAGTCATGAAGAAAGGCTACAAGGATCAGAAGAACTCGAAGTAAGACATCGCGTGCGATTCAATCGAGACGCTAAATGCGAACCGTAACGTTTACATATTGACAGGGCAGCATGCCGTGCCCGCGTTGACCGTCGGACGTTTCATAAACCACGAATTCGAAGGGTAACGACGGCGCGTTTAATAGAATCCTTGTTTCAAAATCCTGAAGGACTGTACGTTCACGAGTGAAGCGGCTAAGTTGCGCTTTCAGCCGGGAACGAAGTTTGTTATGTTGCGGACATGCTCCAGGAAATCCACATCCAAAACTATGCCGTGATCGAAAACCTGACGGTGGAATTGCATTCCGGCCTCAATGTGCTCACCGGCGAGACGGGCTCGGGGAAATCGGTACTGGTGGATGCGCTCGGCTTAGCGCTTGGGGGACGCGCTTCGCCGGACGTGATCCGAACCGGAGCCGATCGCGCCACGGTCACAGTGGTGTTTCGGGCCGAGACGGCTAGCGGAAGTGCGCGTAAACACGGAGTTGGTTTGCCGCCGCCCTGGTTTGAATGGCTTGAACGCTACGGTGTGGGCAGTGAGACCGAAGGTGAGATCATACTGCGGCGTGAAATTCAGGCGAGCGGACGAAGCCGCTTGCTGGTGAACGACCAGCCGATGACGATTGCGGCGGCCAAAGAACTTGCACCGCTGCTCGTCGAGATTCATGGGCAGGGCGAACATGCTTCGCTCCTGGTGCGGGAAGCTCAGCTCGACCTGCTGGATGCTTTTGCGCAAATTGCGGAACAGGTGGCTGCGGTTCGGGCTCTCTTCGTGCAACGGCAGGAACTGGAAAGCGAATGGATCGAGCTAAATCAGAGTGAGCAGGAGCGTCTGCGCGTCCTCGACCTTCTGCGCTTTCAAGTGGACGAACTCACCAACGCCGGATTAGCGCCCGGTGAAGACGAGCGGCTCGATGCCGAGCGGGCGGTGTTGCGCAACCTGGATAAGGTTCGGCTGGCGGCAGCCAGTGCCTACGCGGCACTCTACGAGGACGAAGGTTCGGCTCTGGAGCGTCTTGCGGCGATGGATCGGGCGCTCGATGAGCTGGCGCGCTACGATCCCGCTCTTGAGTCTCGCCGGGAACCTGCCGTCGCCGCTCGGGTGGCGCTCGATGACCTCGCTCGTGCCCTGGGCGATTACCTGGGCAGGCTCGAGGTCGATCCCGCACGCCTCGATGAAGTCGAGGAACGTCTGGCGCTGCTCGAGCGGCTGAAGCGGAAGTATGGCGGAACGGTGCAAGAGATACTCGCGTTTGCCGCCCGAGCGCGCGAGGATCTAGCGCGCCTTGAGCACGCCGACGAGCGGCGCGCGGAAGTGCAGCGTCAGCTGGTTGCGGCCGGAGAAGCCTATGACAAGGTTGCCGCCGCACTCTCTCGCGATCGCCGTGCCGCCGCCTCCCGGCTCTCGGGCGAAGTCCGCAAGGAACTATCGCACCTTGGCATGGAGAAAGCGCGCTTCGAGATAGAATTTGAAGACGCAGGCGCAGTTTCCGGCACCCCGACCGGTCCGCCCATATTCGCCGGCGGCCCCAAAGGAATCGATCGCATCACGTTCGAGGTGTCGCCCAACCCGGGCGAGGAATTGCGGCCGCTCGACCGGGTCGCTTCCGGAGGCGAAATTTCCCGATTGATGCTGGCTCTGAAGACGGTGATTGCGGCGTGTGCGAATAACGCCAACGCTCGAGTTCGCACGGTGGTTTTCGACGAAGTGGATGCGGGCATCGGCGGGCGCGTGGCAGACTCAGTGGGTGAGCGATTGAAACGCTTGTCTCGCGAGAACCAGGTGCTTTCCGTCACTCATCTCCCGCAGATCGCCTGTTTTGCCGATCACCATTACTCGGTGGAAAAGGTCGAGCGCGCGGGCCGGACATTCACTTCCGTGCAGTACCTGGCCACAGAGAGGGAGCGCGCCACCGAACTCGCCCGCATGCTTTCAGGCCGGAGGATCACGGAGGCTGTGCTCGAACACGCCACCACCATGTTGAAGCGGGGTTCGCGATAGCGCGCCTTCGTTGAAGCTCGGGCTACATGGATACTCCGAAAGAGAGGATTTAATTTTTGTAACCGCGGCAAATGCTTTAGAATCAGAACGACTTATACTGCGCGCCCGTAGCTCAGCTGGATAGAGCATCTGCCTTCGAAGCAGAGGGTCGGGAGTTCGAATCTCTCCGGGCGCGCCACTTCTTTTTCATTTTGCAAAACCTTCCATTACACTAACAAGGAAGCAATCCGAGTGAGTGCTTGCGTCTCGTCTTCGCTTCGCGGCCATTGTGAATAGAAAGTTCGCAGGTAGTGCTATATCCCTGGCACTCATTCTAATCGTCGCGGTTGGAATGCGCGGCACGATGACGTGGGATTATGTCCGCGTAAGACCGAAGCAAGCCCTCGCCATCCTGCCGTTTCATTTTGAATCCGGCAATATTGCAATTTCATTGGCCCGAGGAAAGGGTTTCGGTTCGCCGTTTCTTGTGCCTACGGGGCCGACCGCCTGGATGACTCCTGTCTATCCACTTCTACTCGCCGGAATTCTTCGATATTTCGGGATTTACACGTTTCAATCATTTATTGCCGCTGTGGGGCTAAACATTTTCTTTTCGACGCTCGCCTGCGTGCCGATATTTTATGTTGGGAAACGAATTGGCGGCGAAGGGCTGGGCTTGCTGGCTGCCTCGCTGTGGGCAATTTTTCCGAATGCAAATCTTCTGACATTCGAGAGTTTGTGGGATGCATCTGTCGATTCATTTCTTGGCGCCGCAATTCTGTGGGCCACGCTCGCGCTGGAAGCGCACCCGCGTCCGAGAATGCGTCACTGGATCGGCTACGGACTGCTGTGGGGATTCGCACTGATGACGAACGCCACATTTGAGAGTCTCCTGCCGTTTTTGCTGGGCTGGATTGCGTATCGTCACTGGAAGAAGGGATTTGGGACGTGGGCTCGACAGGCTGCGGTGTCCGTATTCGTCATCATCTTGTGCTGCGTGCCCTGGACGGTGCGCAATTACCAGGTTTTCCATTCCTTGGTGCCGCTGCGATCGGTCTTTGGGCTACAAACGTGGTTGGGCAATAACTCCCAAACGACTCCAGTGTGGCTGGGACTTCAGCATCCGATTTTTGATTCGGTGGAGCGCGAGAAGTACATCAAGATGGGCGAGATCGCGTACATGGGCGAAAAGAGAGACCTCGCCATCGAATTTGTGGAGCACAACCCGCGCAGGGTGCTTGAATTATCGGTCCTCCGCTTTATCACGGTCTGGTCAGGTGGTACGGCATATCCCGTCAGAGATTTTTTTAATAACCACGACCTATGGTTCCGCTACGTCTTGCTGTTTAACATTGTCGCCGGAATCGGCACGTTGGCGGGGATCCTATTGCTTTGGCGGGCTCACAGCAAATTTACGTTCCCTCTCGCGGCCACCATCCTTATATATCCCGTCCCGTATTATTTGACGTTGGTCGAGCCTCGCTACCGGCTTCCCATTGATCCGCTAGTGATGCTGCTGCTGGCCGTGACGTTGCAAGCGCTATTGGGGAAAGGAAAAATCGCTGAAAGCAAAGAGTCCGCGACGAAAAGCGTATCTTCTTAGTCAAAGTTAGACAGCGGCGGTTCGTTAGCGATTCACCTGAAGCTGGTTACTTGCATTACCGGAAACATTGGACCTTAGCTGCTGGGGCGACGGAAGCTGCGCGATGTCCCAACCCCCGCCCAGGGCCTTGACCAGCTGGACGCTTGCCGCCATTTGCTGCATCCGAAAATTCACTGCTGTCTGCTGGTCGCTCAGAAATATTGTTTGAGCAGTGATTACGTTCAGATAGGGATCGAGTCCGGCTTGAAATCTCACGGTTGCTTCATGCAAACTTCTTTGGGCCGATTGAATCGCAGCATCCTGCTGCTGGATATCCTGAGACAGGATCCTGACTGCCGCCAGGTTGTCTTCCACTTGCTGGAAGGCTGTCAACACCGTCTGCCTGTAATTCGCCACCGTTTGGTCGTAGTTGAACCGATATTGCTGGACTGCAGCGTTTCGCAATCCGCCATCAAAGATAGTCTCCGCGAGACTCGGGCCCACGGACCAAAATCTGCTCGGCCAGGTAAACCAATCCGAGATAGAAGAGTTGCCGAACCCGCCCGTGGCGCTTAGCGTGATATTCGGGTAGTAAGCGGCTTTCGCTACGCCAATCTGCGCATTTGCTTGAGCCATTGCTCGTTCGGACGCCGCGATATCCGGTCGCCGTTCGAGAAGTTCGGAGGGAACACCGGCAGGGATTGCGGGCCAGTTCGCATCAAATGGCTCTGCGGAAATAGAAAAAGTGGATGCGGGTTCTCCCACCAACAAAGCGATGGCATGCTCGTACTGGGCTCGCAGGATGCCGAGATTGGTATCCTGAGCCTGGGTAGCCTCCAATTGTGCTTCCGCCTGCGCGACTGCTTCATCCGTGCCAACCCCCGCTTTGAACTGAACCTGTGTGAGGTTAAGGGCCTCCTGATAGGCGGCAACCGTGGAATCGAATAAGCGCTTCAAGGCATCTTGTGCTCGAAGTTGATAATAGTCGACAGCAAGCTCCGCCTCAGCTGAAAGGCGAGCGTTTTCAAGATCAGCAGCGCTTGCCTGAGCCGTGTAGGTAGCTCCTCTCACTGCGTTGCGAACTCGGCCCCACAGGTCTGGTTCCCAACTCGCCTCGGCAGGTACCGAGAAATCGTTATAGGAAGCAATTGTCACCCCCGAACTGCCGGAGGTTCCCGTTCGCAATCCTCCGAATTGAGCCGGCGACGGTCGCGCATTCATGATGCTCGGGTTGGCTGCTACGGTTGGGAAATATTGCGACCGTGCTTCCCGGATCACGGCGCGAGCGGCAAAATAACTCGCGGCTGCCGCCGCAATTTCCTGGTTTGAAGCATCCGCCTTAACTTCCAGAGCATTTAACCGAGGATCGTGAAAGATCTCCCACCATTTTCCGCGAGCCGCAGTATCGCTTGGTTGAGCCGCTTTCCACTGCTCGGACCGTTTCACATCGCTGGAAGCGATTTCCTTGTAAGCCGCGGGAGTTTGCACCGAGGGCCTTGCATATTTCGGTCCGACGGTGCATCCCGCCAGCACGAGTATCAGGATTCCGTATGCGACGCAGGTCAATGGCGCTACGGTTCGGTATCTTCTGCTTTTATTTCCCGCCTTGATAGCAACATAGGATTTCGCTTGAGACCGCATAGCATCCTCACTCGCTGATATAGACATCGACCAACTCGCCCGGATAGAGATTCATATTCTCGAATTTTCCAATCTTAAAAATGACGGGCAAGACTCTTACGTCGACTCGCTCGGTCCTTTGGTCGGAAAGCTCGATCTTGGGACTCACGAACGGTTGCATTCTCAGGTAATCGAGCGGAACTTTCATGTCCGTTCCTCGGATGGACATTTGCGCCTTCATCTTGTTGGGAGGAGGAAGGCGGTGCACGAGGATTTCGTCAACGTAGCAACGAACGTTCAGGGAACTCTGTGCGCTGCCCAGCACCAGCACGGGAAGCATGCCCTGCGTGTAGCTGTCGTAAGAGCCCTGCGTGGAAACGAAGCTTCCGACAGTCGGATTTACAGAGAGCACAATGCCGTCCCTCGGCGCGCGAAGCGTATACTTGGCCAGCAGGGCGCTAGAGGATGCATACGACTTTTGCAACGCGTTGTACTGCCGATCCTGGTTCATGATGTCATAGACCCAGGCTCCTGCTTTGGTCAGTTCATATTGTCTTTTGGCCACTGCCAGGTTCGCCTGTGCCACCGCTGAGGCGTTGATGGCAGTATCCAAGGCATCCTTGCTGATGGACATCGGATCCATTTCGTACGCAGCTTGCTGCTTCGATAGCGCATCCTCCGCAGTCTTGAGCGTCGCCTTCGCGGATTCGACCTGAGCCTCCGCTACGTCAAGGGTTTCTTTCCTCGGTTCTGCCTTGAGTTCTTGAAGCATAGATCGAGCGGCTTGAGCCTGGGATTCCAGTTGTTCCGTGGTCGCTCTTTGGATGGAGTCGTCGATCGATACGAGTGGATCGCCTTTGTGCACTGTCTGTCCCTCAGTAGCAAGAATCTGCTTCACTGTGCCGGGAACTTCGGGATAGACATTAATGTTCTCGCCGCTGGGCTGATCGCTTTCCACAATGCCCTCCGCATAGACGCCTTGCGAGTAGGGGTCCGAAACTGGGTGAAACACAGGCGGCTCCGCCGGTTTTTCTATGCTGAACACATAACTCGCCACGCAACCCGCCACACTGCCAACAACGGCGATTGTGAATAGTAGTCTGTACCTCATAACTCACCCTTTTTCCATTGCGGCCAAGCTTTTTTCTTCAACGATGAGCCGGCCGTCTTCCATCTTCAAAATCCGTGTCGCGAATTCATAAATTCTGTCGTCGTGAGTAACGACGACGATGCAGCGATTCTCATTGAGAAGATTCTGATGCACAAAACCGACGACTGCGCGTCCCGTGTCGCCGTCCAGGGAGGCTGTCGGTTCATCCATGATCAAAATATCCGGTTGTCCGACAATCGCCCTGGCAATCGCCACGCGCTGCTGTTCTCCGCCGCTGAGTTTCATTGGGGGTAACTCGGCCCGGCCTTTCAGGCCCACAACATCGAGGTACTTCACGGCCTCCTGGATGGATTGATCCCAATCCTTCCGCTGAAGAATCAGAGGGATCGCAACATTTTCAGCGGTAGTCAGGCGCGGAAACAGGTGATAATCCTGAAACACAAAGCCAATTTTATTGAGCCGGAGACTCGCCAATTGGTCGGAGTCGAGATCCCAAATGTCCGTTCCTTCCACTTGAACGGTGCCGGAATTGGGCCTTAGAACTCCTGACAGAACGCTCAGCAGAGTTGTCTTGCCGCTCCCGGACGGTCCCACGATATAGACCATTTCACCGAAAAACACCTCCAAGTCGACTTTCCGGAGCGCGAAAGTCTTGGCCTCGCCTTCGCCGAACCATTTTTCCAATCCGGTCGCTTTGATGGCTGTCCGCGGCATCTTATCCCCTGAAAATTTCAAAAGGCTCGATCCGCAACACCCTGCGGATACCTGCGTAGCTCGAAGTCCCGGCGATAACAACGACCATTACGAAAGCAATCATGAGATTCAGGTACGTGATCATCGCCGCATAGTCGGCGATTCTCCATTTAGCGAGTGCGATCAAGAATGTGCACAAGCCCACGCCCAGCCCGTAACCGGTGAGCGCCGTGAAAGTTGCCTGAAACAAAATCATGTAGGTCAATTCGCGGCTGGTTGTGCCGATGGCCTTCAAGGCGCCAAATCTTTCGAGATTTTCCAGAATAAACGTGTAAAACGTTTGGCCCGAAATCGAGAGGCCGACAATAAAGCTGATCACCGTCATGATCAGGATGTTCATCCCCACGCCGGTCTGGAACATATAGAATTTGGAGGTCCTGGCCATGAACTCTTGTTTGGTCAACGCCAGATAACCAAGCGCTTTCACCTGTTTTTTAATTCCAGCGATGTCACTTGGATTTTTCGGCTCGACGAGCACGTACGATATCGTGTAGCGCGGGTTGGGAATGTACTGGATGGCCCTTTCGTAAGTCGTGTAAAGCGTTGGAATTCCAAACAAGCCGGAGACGGAAACTTTTGCAACGCCCACGATCACTCCGCGGTTATCGTTCACCTCAAATTGGGCGCCGACATGAGGGCTTTGCAGTTTTTGATAATCTCCATCCTGGACCACGACAAACCCATTTTCCGCATAAATGTCCTCAATTTTGCCTTCGATGATTTGGGGCCTGCCAAAGAGGCTGGTGTCATCCAATCCCACTACGTTTGCAGCCTGGTATGTGCCCTCGGGCAGTTTCACCAGGGCGGTTCCCGTGTAGAGAGGGACGGCATAATTAACACCCTGCATGCTTCGCACCGCATCCAGGATGTAATCCGGCATGCCAATCGAATTAGCGGGGGTGTTCACGGCTGGATCCATGACCCACATAGAAGCGCCGATGTTAATCACGGTGGATGATGAATGGTCCAAGACTCCAATAAACATGGACGTGACGAACATCATCAGGAAGACAGCAAAAGTGATCCCGACAAGCAATGCCGTAAATTTCGACTTGTCATTGACAAGCAACTTATAGGCAAGCCTGAGAATTCCTCTCACTACGTTTCCCTCGAACGAAACCTTTCGAAGTTCACGAGAGAACGTTATCCCGCGGGAGCTCTACCGGATGTGAGGTGTGTCACACGGAGATGTAACGGACCGCACAATTGCAAGTCCCTAAGTTTGTGTTGCTTGCACGGAAAGGTGCGATGAAAAACAGGTTTTGCGGCGATTTCGAGCGAGCCTAAATGTTCAAAACTGGAAGGTGTGACTCGCGAATGATTCCATAAGAAGTCGTCCCAAATCGGCCACCATGAGACCGAGCTCCCACAACGATTAGGTCCGCTTTTGTTTCTTTAGCCGCTTGGCTAATGACTTTGGCGACGTCACCGCAGCCGATAAATTCCTCTGCCTTGGTACCCAGCTCCTTTTGTATCTCATCCATTCTCTTTGTTGCTCCACTTACAAGCTCTTGTTTCATCTCGGTAAGGACATGGTATCCGCCAGGACCATAGATTTCGACGCCCGGCGTCACATGCGCGAGGGTCAGTTGAGCGCCGAATGCGGTTGCTACATCTCGCGCAAACCTTGCCGTCTTAGGGCTAAGTAAGCCAAAGTCAATCGCGCAAAGGACATTGTGGATCTCGAGCGGCTGGCCCGGAGCTGCTTCCATATGAGCGCCGGTCCACACCGGGCATTTGGTGTTGTGAAGTACCTTGGCCGTGACCGACCCTATCAGAAATCTCTCAACCGCTCCGTAACCGTGACTTGGCATTACAATCAGATCGATGTTTTCGTCTTGCGATGTACGCGCAATTTCGCGAGCGGGATCGCCTTTGAACACGAGGTATCGAACCGATAGTCCGTCGAGCTGCGAACCTAAACATTTTGTCAAATTTTCCTGTTCAAGCGCCACGGCCGTTTCAAGGTGTTGGCGGGCCGTCTCGCTGTCAGCCATGTATGTCAACGGTTTCACGACGTGTAGCAATATAATTTCGGCTTGGAAACGATGCGCCAGGGCCGCCGCCTGGCGGATTACAACTGCGGGCAAGACAGTTTCCTGCAAGTCCAGCGGAAGAAGAATTTTTTTAATATTCAACATGAATGCTCCGACCTCGTATGAATTGTGGCGTGCGACGAAAAAACTCTTCCGTGTTTCCAGAGAGCATACGCCTATTCCCGATAGCTCGTCGCGGCACGTGCCAGGACGCAGGTGCGCTGTTCCGCAGCGGCCAGCCGTAGCGTCGTCTTGATTGCCGTATCGGGATTGAGCGAGATCGAGTCAATCCCTAGTGTGACAAGCCATTCCGCGAATTCCGGAAAGTCCGACGGCGCCTGTCCGCAGATCCCGATGGGTTTCTTCGCTTCATGCGCCGCGCGGATCGCGCTGGCGATCATCCTGCGCACAGCGGCGTTGTTTTCATCGAACAAGTGAGCTACGGTTCCGGAGTCACGGTCGAGGCCGAGCGTAAGCTGAGTCAAATCGTTCGAGCCGATCGAATAACCGTCGAATATCTTCAGGAATTCGTCGGCCAGAATCACATTCGCCGGAATCTCGCACATGGCATACACTTCCAGACCACTTTCGCCCTGCCGCAATCCGTTTTGAGACATTTGCGCGATCACCTTTTTGCCTTCTTCCACTGTGCGGCAGAAAGGAATCATGATTTTAAGATTCGTAAGCCCCATCTGATTCCGCACGCGGGCAAGCGCCGCGCATTCAAGCGCGAACCCCGGGGCGTAGTGGGGATCGTAATAACGCGATGCGCCGCGGAATCCGATCATGGGGTTTTCTTCTTCAGGTTCAAATTCGGCGCCCCCGAGCAGCCGCGCGTACTCGTTCGTTTTAAAGTCGCTCGTCCGAAGAATAACCGGCTTGGGGTAGAATGCTGCGGCGATCCTTGCCACTCCTTCGCTTAGCCGCCGGATGAAGAACCCACGCGGATCTTCTTCACCGATGCGTTCCCGAATCTTGTTCACCGCCTTCGCATCTTTAAGATTTGGAAATTGCGCGAGCGCCATCGGGTGGATACCGATGTGATTTGTAATGATGAATTCTAGCCTGGCGAGCCCCACGCCCTCATTCGGGATCGCTGCCAAATGAAATGCCTGAGACGGATCGCCGACAATCAGCATCACTTTCGTACGTGTTTGTGGAATTTTACTCGCTTCCACTTGCTCGACCTCAAAGGCCAAGCGCCCATCGTAGACGTGTCCTTCGCTGCCTTCCGAGCAACAGACGGTCACATCATTGCCGGTCGAGAGAACCTCAGTTGCATCGCCCGTTCCGACGATGCACGGAATCCCAAACTCGCGGGAAACAATGGCGGCGTGGGCCGTCCGTCCGCCCTGATCGGTAACAATCGCCGCGACGCGCCTCATCACGGGTTCCCAGTCCGGATCCGTGTTTTGCGCGACGAGTACTTCGCCTGGCTGGACTTCCTGTAGCTTGGCGATGTCCACGACCACGTGGACGCGGCCTACGCCGATTTTCTCTCCGACCGCCTGCCCGACAAGGATGGGCTTACCTGGCTGAGCATTCAGGTGATACACCTGGGCGGAAGCATGAATTGGTTTGGCGGAATGCACAGTCTCCGGACGGGCTTGCACAATAAACAATTCACCTGTCAGACCGTCCTTGGCCCATTCGATATCCATCGGCTGTGAATGCTTGGCGGTCTGGGAGTAGTGCTCCTCGATTAAACAAGCCCAGCGCGCAAGACGCAGAACTTCCGGATCCGTAAGGCAAAAGCGTGCACGATCCTGCGCTGTAGTTGCTTCGCTGCGAGTGGAGCGAGTTCCTGAAGCATAAACCATCTTGACTTCTTTAGGACCAACTTGCCGCCCTACGATCGAATCGAATCCTGCGAGGAGAGTTGGCTTGAAGACAAGCCACTCGTCGGGCGTGACGACACCCTGAACGACAAGTTCTCCCAAACCATAGGAGCCGGCAATCGTAACGACATCGCGAAAGCCCGATTCCGTATCGAGCGTGAAGATCACTCCGGACGAAGCCAAATCCGACCTTACCATCGGCATTACGCCGACAGAGAGAGCAACCTTAAGTTGGGGAAAGCCCTGTCGTGCTCGATAACTGATCGCGCGATCGGTAAAAAGCGAGGCAAAACACTCGTGCACGGCACGGAGAAGAGCGTCTTCGCCGCGTACGTTCAGAAATGTCTCGGCAGCGCCTGCAAACGACGCTTCCGGCAGGTCTTCGGCACTTGCCGAAGACCGCACCGCCATTTCAGCCTCGCGGCCTATCCGTTTCAGCAAAGCCGCGTAGGATTCGCGTATCGCGGAACGAAGTACCTCGGGCAAAGGCGTTTGCAAAATCTGCGCGCGGGCCTCATGCCCCTTGGCCGCCAGTTGTTCCAGGTTTTCAGGATCGAGACTCGAGAAAATGTTTTCGAGTTTCCCCCGTAGCCCGTGCTCTTCCAGGAGCAGCCAGTACGCATCCGTCGTAATTGAGAATCCATCCAGGACGCCGACGCCCTTGGGCTTCAGTGCGCTAAACAGTTCCCCGAGGGACGCATTCTTGCCTCCGACTTGGGCAATGTCTCCCATCCGAATCTCGGAAAAATCTTTTGTGTATTGTGATTTCATAGCGACCCCTTGCCGCGCCGATTCGTGATCCAAATGCCCCCAGAGCTTTTGAAGAATCGTGCCCGTTGCGTCTTTCGCTCACTGCCGTGCCTGCACTTTGTGGTCAAATTCATTGTCTTGCCCGATCACGGCAACAGTATGTGCGCTTTATCGCGCCTGACTGTGACGCCTATCACATGAGCCCAATTTGGTAGTCAGTAGTAGGCCAGGGAGAAATGAAACTGTCCGATCCGTCTCGAAACAGATGGGACAGATCGGCCTCCATGAAAGCACCTGGTGCCGACAAGATGCCGCCCGGTCTTTCGGTGGGCGTCTGTCTTACCGAACAACTCCAAGCTGACTCACTCCCATTTGGTGGCAAATGTTGACACTACCTCGAGCTCGGCTTAGACTGCCTTTCGACAATCTTGCAGGTTTGGGAAGCGGGGAAGGCCGTGAGAATCGGCCACGGTCCCGCCACTGTGATCGGCGAAACGCCGTAAGTCAGGACGCCCTCCCACACCGTCGTCGCTGGCACTCTTCGCGAGAAAGAGTGCGGCTGTGCGCCCCACTTTTCTCGTGGGGCTTTTTTATTGGCGGAAACCGGATTGATGAAAATCAAATCAAGACCCAACGTGTCAGATGCAGCGCGGGTGCTCTTGCCTGCGCGACTTTATGCAGGTTCCGCCAAAACACACGCAGGCAAGAGCGCCTCTGCTGCAACGGCGTATTTAGAGCCGATCTCATTAAGGACCGGCCATCCAAACTCGATAGGACTTCAGGGGCTAAAGCCCTTGTTTTTTAGGCCCCTGAATGTCGCGGCTGAAGCCGCGACCCACAAAGACTGTCTATGAAACGGCTTCTATTCATTCTGTTGATCTGCGGCGGGGCACTTTCAGCGCAAACACTGGCCGCGAAAGCTTCTCCTTCAGCCAATGTTCCTATGACTCACGAAGTCACCGACGAAATCGGCCGGCACGTGCAGATTCCGTCGGACGTGAAACGGATTGTTTCCCTTGCACCGAATCTCACTGAGATTATTTTTGCGATGGGCAAGCACGACGATCTGGCCGGTGACACGGACTTTTGCGATTACCCGGCGGAAGCCTCGCAAAAACCTCATGTGGGTGGACCGATCAATCCGAATCTCGAACAGATCGTGGCGCTCAAGCCCGACCTGATCCTGGCAACGAAATCGATCAACCGGCGCGAGACTGTGGATGCCCTCGACCGCCTCGGCCTGCCTGTATATGTGACCGATCCTCACTCCGTGGATGAGATGATTTTGTCCGTGGAACATCTTGGAAAAGTATTGGGTGCCGATACATCCGCCACGACGCTTGTCGAAGACCTGCGGACGCGTCTGGACCATCTTGACCGCCGGCTGGCGCGCATTGCTCCCCGCCGAGCGCTCTTTATTGTCTGGACGGACCCGCTGATTTCGGTTGGCCGCGATACATTTATCGCGGACGCATTTCGGCGCGCGGGCGCCCGGTCCGTGGTGGATACGCCCGCCGAATGGCCGCGCATCAGTTTTGAAGAAATCATTCGACTGCAGCCGGAGTTTCTTGTTTTTGCAAGCGCGCACGCAGCGGATACGCAACATGATATCGATTCGCTGCGGTCGCGGCCGGGCTGGCGCGACCTCGACGCTTTGCGGCGCGGAAACGTTGTCATTGTCAGCGACGCCATCAACCGCCCTGCGCCGCGCATGTTGGACGCCGTTGAACAGCTGGCTCGCGCGTTTCATCCGGAAGCGTTCAGCTCACTCGCCCATCTATCTTACGAACAACGAACGCTCATCTCAGGCTCAGGAGCATGGGCGTTCACGAAGTCGTCGGTGAGCGGGTCGGAGGCAAGGGCACGGTTCACCGTGAACGTTCACCGTGAACGGCATGCCGCGCCCCTACAACTGCTAGACGATTTCGGATTTGCGCGCCCATCGCCCATCGCCGAGGAGGACTGCGGATGCGCCCGCTGACATTCCGACGATTAATGTGGACGTGCGGGGCGCTCGCGGCGGTACTGCTCGGATGCGTTGTGCTCGCGCTCAAATTGGGGGCGGTTCCAATCTCCGTCACGGACCTGGTTTGGAACCTCGGCCGCGTCGCCATTGGGCGGAGCGATGAACTTCCCACCGAATATCGCCTGATTGTTTTCGATCTGCGCCTGCCGCGCATCATGCTCGGCATCCTGGTTGGCGCGGCGCTTTCCGTTTCGGGTGCAAGCTTTCAGGCATTGCTGCGAAATCCCCTTGCCGATCCGTTTGTGCTCGGGGTTTCAAGCGGCGCGGCGCTGGGTTCGCTTCTCGCGCTCACTCTTGTGCCGCAATATGCGCTGATCACGCCGCTGGGCGCGTTTCTGGGAGCCATTGCAACCATTACGGCGGTTTATTTTTTGGGCCGCCGCGACGGGCAGCTCGATAGCACGACGCTGCTGCTGGGCGGCATTATCTCCGCGTCATTTCTTTCCGCGATGATCATGTTTCTGGTGACAACTCTGGCGGGCCGCGACCTGCGCGGGATCGTGTTCTGGCTGATGGGCGATCTCTCGACGCCAGTCCCGGTCGGACTTCGCTGGATTTTCACAGTCGGGTTGCTTTCTGGAATTGGGGCGATTTACACGACTGCCGCGGATTTGAATTTGCTGCTGACCGGCGAACGCGAAGCGATTCACCTTGGAGTGGATGTCACTCGAGTGAAACTTGTGGTGTATGTTTCCGCTTCGCTGCTGACGGCGCTGGCGGTGTCTGCAAGCGGCGCTATCGGTTATGTCGGTCTGCTCGTGCCTCATGCGGTGAGATTGCTGTTCGGGTCGGATTACCGCATGCTGATTCCTGCGTCGGCTCTCGGTGGCGCGATCGCCGTTGTTTTGGCCGATACCCTCGCGCGGACCGTGATGGCGCCCACGGAATTGCCGGTGGGGGCCATGACGGCGATTGTTGGCGCGCCTGTATTTATTTATTTGCTTCGCAGGGGGATTCGGTGAGCGCCTCCGACATTTCAACGCGTGCGCTTGGTGGTGGCCCTCAATCGCCCAAGGACGGCCGCACCGAGCGGCTTAACGTCGAGCAGGCGAGCTATGCGTATTCGGCGAGTGCCCAATCGGCGCCCACGTTCACGCTGGGCGCCACCAGCTTTCAGGCACATGAATGCGAGTTGGTCGCCATTCTCGGACCGAATGCCAGCGGGAAGTCGACGCTCCTGCGGCTGATTTCGGGAACGATTGCGCCTCTTTCGGGGCGCGTCGAACTCGAGGGCGAGGAAACCAGCCGTCTCGACGCGAAGACGCGAGCGCAGCGGATCGCGGTGGTCCACCAGGAGAGTCCGGTGGTTTATCCAGCGCTGGCCGGGGATTTTGTTTTACAAGGCCGTTATCCCTACGGCCGCGCGCTGCGATTTGCAAACAAGGAAGACATCGAAATCGCGCATCGCGCGCTCGCGCAGGTTGGCGCGGACCATCTCTCCGGGCGCACCATCGGTGAACTTTCCGGCGGCGAGAAGCAGCGCGTGATATTGGCGCGGGCGCTGGCGCAGCAGCCGCGGCTGATTCTGCTCGATGAACCGACGCTGCACCTGGATATTGGGGCGCAGGTGGAATTACTGGAACGTCTGCGACAGCTGGCCAAGGAAAATCGCTACGCGGTCGTCGTCGTGACGCATGAGCTTGCGTTGGCCGCCGAATTTGCTGACCAAGTGGTGCTGCTGCAGCAGGGGCGATGTTTGCGCGTGGGATCGCCGGCCGCAGTGTACCAGCGTGAATTGCTGGAGCAGGTGTTTGAAGCGCCCCTTGACGTGGAAGTTGGTCCTGCGGGAAGGCCACGCGTCAATTTGCGCGTCCATCGCAGCGAGGACATTACGTAGGGCTTGGATTTTTACCGCGGCGTGCGCCAGTTCGGGCGCTCCGTGAGTTCGTTCACCCGGAGCAATGCTGCGTCCCAGTCATGCCGGGGGCGTCGCAACTCCGCCACAATCACCGCAGACTCCGTGCCGGGAAGACGGTGCAAACCCGTCGCCGCCGCGCGACTGTAAGGCGGAAGAAATTCCGCGCGAGCCACTGTTCCGAATTTTGGGATGGGAAGGCTGCGCGGCGCAACGCCGCCGAGCCAGGAGACCGACGGAGTCCGCAACCGCGAAAGCCGGAGACGATCCCGGACACGCGGAAACCTTTGCCTCCCGCGCGAGACGGGAGAGGAGGCTCCACATGCGTTTCTCCATTCGTGTCTTTCCATATTTGTTTCTTGGTATTTTTGTTTGCGCTTTCGGAATTGTACAAAGAATTGCCGCGCAGAATGCCGCAACACTCAGCGGCAGCATCACCGATCCCCGCGGCGCGGTGATTGCCGGGGCGCAGATCAGCGTTGAATCTGTTCCGCCGGCCGGTGAGCCAATGCGCGCATTGGCCACGGGGGATGGCCATTTCGAGATGAGGCTCCCGGCGGGGCATTATCGGGTCGCGATTTCGCGCGATTCGTTCACCCGGGCTGAACAAGAAGTCATAATCGCGGCGGGAGAAACGCGCGATCTGCAAGTTCGCATGGCGCTCGAGCCTCTTTCGTCGAACGTCGTTGTGACGGCGCAGACGCTTCCGGTAAACGCAGATTCTTCTCCAGCGCCGCTCACGATTCTCACGCGTGAACAGATCGATCGCCGCGACGCAACGTCATTGCCGGATTTGCTTGCAACGCAGCCGGGCTTCAGCCTGGGACGTACTGGCCCCGAGGGTGGTACGGCCACGCTGTTTCTGGATGGCGGCAACTCGAATTACACCAAAGTGCTGGTCGACGGAGCGCCGGTGAATCAGCCCGGAGGACTGATCGACTTCTCCGCGTTTACGCTGGACAACATCGACAAAATTGAGGTGGCACACGGCGCGGAGAGCGCACTTTACGGTTCGGATGCCATGGACGGAGTGATCCAGATTTTTACCCATCGAGGAACGACGCGCATTCCCGAATTCACCGCGTTCGCCGACGGCGGCAATTTCTATACCGGACGCGGCGGCGCTCAACTTTCCGGCCTGCTGGATCGATTCGATTATTCCGCTGCGGTTTCGGACCTCGAAACGCAGGGGCAAGGTCCGAATGACGCGTTCCGGGATCGCACGCTTTCCGGGAACTTCGGCTGGCGATTTTCCGACGCTGCTCGAGTAAGCCTCGCCCTCCGAGACAACGTAAGCAACGCGGGCACTCCCGGCCAAACGCTGCTTCAGCCCGCAATTCTCACCGACAGTACGGCCTATCATACGTTCAGCTCGAATCTGCATGCCGAGTTCACCAGCGGGACTCATTGGCATCATCAGGTGAACGGCGCGGAGCTGTATTCTCGCGAGTTCAATTTCGATCCGTATTTTCCGACGGCCTATCAATATAACCGCGCTGCCTTCACCGGGCAGTCCTCGTACATATACAAAGGATTTGGAGCCACGGCCGGATACGAATACGAAGTGGAAAACGGATTCCTCAGCACCACCGCGGACTTGGGCCTTTCGTTGGCGGAGACTCACGCACGCCGGAATAATCAGGCGGGATTCCTGGATCTCCGTTGGCAACCCACGACGAGGCTGATGCTGAACGCCGGCGCACGCGCAGAAGACAACTCCGCGTTTGGCACGCGCGTCCTGCCACGCGCGGGCGCCTCCTATGCCTTGCGCATGGCACGGGGTGCGCTGGGCGACACGCGCTTGCGCGCATCCTATGGCCGAGGGGTCGTGGAACCGAGGTTCGATCAGTCCTACGGTAGCGATCCCTGTTTTCCTGGTAATCCTTCTCTCTCTCCCGAGCAAAGCCGCACGATTTACTCGGGCTTCGAGCAAAAGCTGGCTTCGGACCGCGTGCGCATCACCGCGGATTATTTCGACAGCCGCTTCCACAACATCATCAGCTTCCTGAATACTACGCCATCATCCGCGTGCCTGGCGGCTGGCGCCCCATTCGGAGCGGGCACCTTTTTCAATACGAACCTGGCTCGCGCTCGTGGCGGAAACTTTTCCGGGGAAGCGCACATTGCGCACTGGCTCACCGCGAACGCAAATTATACTTACGACGCAACGCGCACACTTTCCGCGCCAACCGATCCAGCCGATCTGGATCCCAACTACCTTCCGGGCAGCCCTCTGCTCCGCCGCCCGAAAAATTCCGGTAACGCGAATCTGAATGCGGCTTTTCTGCGGATGAACTGGAACATCGGCGGATATTTCACGGGCCAGCGCGCCGATTATAATTACCCAGGGCAGATCACGAACCCGGGCTATGCGCGGTTCGATCTAGCCGGGTCCTACAATCTCACACACGGCGTCAGCATTTATGGCCGCATTACAAATCTTGCGAACAAACAATATCAGGATGCTTACGGTTACCCGGCGCTGGGACGCGAGTTTCGTATCGGCGTGAAATACACCACGCGCCATGAGTGAATTTTCTAAGTAGCACAGCCAGTGTGGGTTTAAATATTGCATCGACTCAAAAAAGCATATCGGTTGGAGAGCCAGTGTGATGGCTCTAAAACGAGAACCTCAGCGGCTGAAGCCGCACTGATTTGGCAGGTCTAACGTCGTGGG
>JBEKCU010000041.1:0-20204 GCA_050014735.1 Candidatus Acidiferrales bacterium
GACCTGATTTTGCTTTGCTATCAGAAACGCAGCTCGGCTCCCTGAAGCGCCTTTCGGAGGCGGTTTTGTTCCTAGTCGGTGATTGGCGACTGGGGCACAGCATTCAGCAGAGCATGTATTGCTAACAGTGGAAAGTTGTTATATTCGGCGCGTGGGTGGAAATAAACCTCGACAGGAGCGGAAATTAAACCGATGGCAACCGATCGCAAACCAGAGTATTTCAAGGGCGCGCAACTTCGCGTCGGAATTATTGGGTGTGGGTATGTTGGACTGCCGCTCGGACTGCGGTTTGCCGAAGCCGGGCACCGCGTCACCGGATTCGACACTGATCCGGTGAAAGTCGAGAAATTGAATCGCGGGCAGACGTACATCCAGCATATCCCGCAAAACAAAATTCAGCAGTTCGTGCAGTCGAAGCATTTCGGGGCGACGACTGATTTTTCGCGGCTCGCGGAGGTGGACGCGATTATTATCTGCGTGCCGACACCTCTCGATCAGCGGCGCGAACCCGATCTTTCCTACGTGGAGCAGACGGCGGAGGCCATCCGGCCGCACCTGCAACGCGGCCAATTGGTGGTGCTCGAATCCACCACCTATCCGGGTACGACGGAGGAGTTGGTGCTGCCGGTGCTCGAGCAGACGGGCATGAAGTGTCCAATAGCGCATGGCCCGGAGAACGAAAACGTCAGCACGGATTTCTTTCTGGCATTTTCACCGGAACGCGAAGACCCGGGCAACAAGCAGTATGGACTCGCGCAGATTCCGAAGGTCGTCGGCGGAGTGAACCCTCCATCGGGGCGAGCGGCGGTATCCCTGTACGCTCAGATTGTCGCGCGCGTCGTGCCGGTCAGTTCGACACGTGCGGCGGAAATGACCAAACTGCTCGAGAATATCTTCCGCTGCGTGAATATCGCTTTGGTCAACGAACTGAAGATGCTGGGCATGCGCATGGGAATCGATATTTGGGAAGTCATCGATGCGGCATCCACGAAACCCTTCGGGTTCATGCCCTTTTATCCGGGGCCAGGACTCGGCGGCCATTGCATTCCCGTCGACCCGTATTATTTGTCCTGGAAGGCGCGGGAATTCGATTTCGCGACACGGTTCATCGAGCTGGCCGGAGAAGTGAATACGGCCATGCCCTATCACGTGGTGGACTCGGTGGCCTCCGCGCTGAACGACCGGCAGAAATCGATCAAGGGGGCTCGTATTCTCGTCCTCGGCGTGGCATACAAAAAGGACGTGGACGATCTCCGGGAATCGCCATCCTTGAAAATTCTGGAGCTGCTGACGGCGCGGGGCGCGAATCTCGATTACAACGATCCATATTTCTCCGAGATTCACAAACTACGCCACTACAACTTCGAGGGCATGAAATCGGTGCCGATCGACGCCAAATCGCTGGCCCAATACGACTGCGTGCTGATTGCAACCGATCACACCAGCTATGACTATCCGATGATCGTCGAATCGTCGCAGCTGGTGGTCGATACTCGCAACGCGACCCGCCGCATCGCACGCCACCGCGATAAACTGGTTTTGGTGTAAAGGATTAGGACAGAGTTTGTTAACTTTTTTAAGATGACTCCTTGAGTTAATACGGTCGGCGCGGCCTTGTCAGGGCTTCGCCGACCGCTTGGCGTAGTCTTCCATGACAACCTGGAATGTCAGTAAGGTCGGGCCTCAATCAGGGCAGCGTCGCAGCCAGCGGGTAATCCTCAGCGTGGCAATCACGGTTCGGGCGGAAGGCGATCGCGACGCCTCATTCGAAGAAGAAACTCAAACCATGGTCGTCAACGCCCACGGAGCGCTTATCGGGCTTGCACACAAGGTGGAAAAAGGACAAAAACTTCGACTGAAGAACCGCGCGACTAAAATTGAATTGGATTGCCAAGTGACGTATTTGGGCCCGCTGACTGGAAATAAAACCCAGATCGGCGTCGAGTTTGTCAGGCCCTCCCCGCATTTTTGGCACATCGCCTTTCCACCGGAAGATTGGACCGTGCAGGAAGAAGCGCCCGCCACCGTCAAAGACAAGTCGTGAACACCTCACAATGCTTCGGAATCGTGAGAAATTCGATTCACCGGAATCACGGCGTATTGCGCTTGGTTCGGTTGCTGGCGCGTTCACGGCAGGTGCGTAAGTTCGATTCGCGCGGTTCCAAAGGGAATATCGGCTTCCACAAGGACGGGCGTATGGGCCGGATCTCTGGCAATCCAGAGCCATAACCGCGTGTCCGAAAGTTCTTTTCCATGATCGAACAATCGGAGGGCAACGCGAAAGGCGGAAAAATTTCCAGCAGGAACGCTGATCGATCCGTCGAGCGTGTCGATGCGCGCGACAACGTCATAAAGTCGCCGGCCATCGAACACCGGGACCCGCAGTTCAGGCGTGCGCTGCCAATCGTTGGCGCGGAGATTATATAAAAAGCTTATCGCATCACGCGTGCCGGGAGCAACGCGAACCGCGGTGACATCCGGAGGGGCGGGATCGGCATCGGTAGTCAAGCGATACTGGGAAGTTTGCTCCTTCCCCTGCTCGTGGAGATACATCTCGTATTGCATTGAAAAAAGATTGGTGACGGAAGTATAGGAGTCAAACTGGTCGTCGATTGCGAATAACATGCGCGTGGTGTCCATGGTGTGCGCGATAGCGCGAAAATGCCATGCCCTGTGCCCGAAGAAATCGCGTTGTTCAACGACGGCGGTCTCGACTTTTGCGGCGTTTACGGCGTATTTTGAGAATAGGACGCGATATTCCAAAACTTCACCCGCTCGAAATGGAACGGGCGCGGGTGCAGGAGCGGCTGGAGTTGCCTGGGTTGTTTTGGCATGAGACTTCGCGGGCTTGGATTTCTGCGCCGAAACTCGGAAAGCGCAGATCATGGTCGCTGCCAGAAGCGTCACAGCGAATGTCGATCGATAGCTTTTCAAACATGTGCGCAGCGGCATGATCGATACGGGACAACCGTCGGAGCAACCGGAGCAGCTGCGCCGATCCTTTCCAGCGCACAGGCTAAACTCGATGACACCATCGAACCGACACGCTATATTCAGGGTACAAAAAAAATGCTCTGGAGACCAGTCATGTTGCACCTGGAGTTTAGAGGAATTATGCGGTTTTGATCGTTCCCGCAGGGAAAATTCTTTCATGGAGAAACAATCCTCATGCGTTATCTGGTAACCGGGGGCGCGGGATTCATCGGATCGAACACTGTGGACGAATTGGTGCGCCGCAGCCATAACGTGGTGGTGCTGGACGACCTTTCCACCGGAAAGGCCGAAAATCTCGCCGAGGTTCGAGGCGCAATCGAACTGGCCCAGTGTAGCGTCACGGATTTAGACAAAGTGCGCGAAGCTTGCCGGGGCGTGGATTGTGTCATCCATTTGGCGGCGCAGACGTCCGTGCCGCGGTCGGTGAAAGATCCGATTGAAACAAATCAAATCAACGTGAATGGGACGCTCAACGTCCTGGTCGCGGCGCGAGACGCAAGAGTGAAGCGCGTGGTTTTCGCCAGCTCCTGCGCGGTGTACGGCAAAACGCAAAATCTTCCGATTCGTGAGACCACATCCCTTGATCCGATTTCTCCATACGGGATCTCGAAACAGGTTGGCGAGGCCTACGGCCACGTGTTTCAGCAACTCTACGGGCTCGAATTTGTGCCGCTTCGATATTTCAATGTATTCGGCCCCAGGCAGGATCCAGGCTCTCCCTATTCCGGTGTGCTGTCCTTGTTTAACGCAGCCGTCATGGCAGGGACGCAACCTACCATCTACGGCGATGGCGAACAATCGCGCGACTTCGTCTACGTTGGAAACGTCGTCGAAGCGAATTTACTTGCCGCCGAGGCAAAGATCGCAACTGGGCTTGCGATCAATGTTGGGACGGGAATCCGATCCACGCTAAATCAAACGCTCCGGTTGCTTGATAAAATTACTGGCAGACCTGCCACAGCCAAATATGCCCCGGCACGCGAAGGAGATATCCGGGATTCGCAGGCTGACATCGCGCTCGCAAAGGAAGCGCTGGGATATCATCCGCGATTCGATTTCGAAGAAGGCCTGAAACGCACGTGGGCATGGTTTTCAGCGAGCCAGCGTTTGAGCGGGTCGCCCCTAGCGTGACCTTCCGTTGGGAGCGGCCGAGATGTGCGGAACGAGTTCAGTGAGACGATCGACGAGCAGATCGGGTGGATAATCGGCCAGACGATGACTGCCGAATCCGTACGTTACGCCACATGCCCATGTGCCGGCATTGCGCGCGGTTTGCACGTCAATTTCGGAATCGCCGACCAGCATCGCTTGAGAAGGAGCCGCTCCGAATTCGCTCAGGATGGTTTCGACGCCCATGGGGTCCGGCTTTTTCCGCTCGAAGCTGTTGCCTCCATACACAAATCGAAAATGATCCGCCAGACCCAGCCCGTGCAAAATGCCGCGGCTCGCGCCCACCGGCTTATTCGTGAGGACCGCCATGGGCATTCCGTGAAGCGCGTCGAGGGTTTCCCGAACGCCGGGGTACGGCACCGTGTTGTCGAGTTTATGCACCGAATAATACTTGATAAAGAATTCGAGCCCGCGGAGACAATCGTCTTCGGTGGCGGCATCTCCCAGGGCGCGCGTGATCAAGCTGGCAGCTCCGTTGCCTACATAGCTGAAAATTTGTTCGTGCTCCAGGGGACTGCGGCCGAGTTCGACCATCGCCGCGTTCACGGCCAAAGCCAAGTCAAGCTTCGAGTCGATGAGAGTGCCGTCCAAATCGAAGATCAGCGCGCGCACTTCGGAAAAGCGGGCCGTATGTTCACTCATTGGACCTTGACCGGGCCTCCGTGAACAATCGATTGTAATATAGGGAATTGTTTTTAGTGAGCGATTAAAGACCATGAGGGTTCGGCGGCACGCCGGAAATTTCCGTGCCAGAGATTGTTGCGCCGGATAAAACGAATCGATTTTCCTACCAGGAGGAAGTGAGAATGGCAGAGATTTTTCCGTTTCGAGCGTATCGGTACAACTCATCTCGCGTGGAGCCGGTAAAGGTCCTGACGCAGCCGTACGACAAGATCACGCCGGCAATGGCCGAAAAATACGCGGCCGCAAGTCCATACAATCTGATTCCGGTTGAAAAAGGGAAATCGCTGCCGGAGGATTCGCCGTCAAATAATGTGTATACGCGTGCCGCGAAAGCGCTCGAGGAGTGGATTCACGCGGGTGTGGTTGTGAAAGATACGACTCCATCTCTGTACGTCTATTTTCAGGAATATACGGTCCCCGGCACGAACGACCGGCGTGTTCGCAAGGGTTTCATCGCCGTTGGCTGCATTGAGGATTATTCCGCGGGAGTCATTTTCCGCCACGAACAAACCTTGTCCGGGCCGAAAGCGGACCGAATGGAATTGTTGCGGAATACGCAAACTCACACCGGGCAGCTTTTCATGCTGTACAGCGACCACGCAGGGCGCGTGGACGCTTTGCTCGACGCCGCGGAGAAAACGAAACCGGAGGTTGAAGTCCGCGATGAGTATGACGTCGTTCATCGATTATGGCCGATTACCGATACGCATGTCATCGATACGATCCAGCGCGAGCTGGCCGATAAAAAACTCGTGATTGCCGATGGGCACCATCGCTACGAAACTGCGCTAGCCTACCGCAATGAGCGCCGGGCAAGCGCGGGACATACAGATCCCAATGCGCCGTACGAAAAAGTGATGATGTCGCTCTTCAATACGGCGGGGAAGGGTCTCACCATACTGCCCACGCATCGCGTGGTCGCAAATGTTCCGGGGTTTTCGCTGGAATCATTCCGTGCGGCGCTGGCGAATACTTTTGACTCACGCTCCTACCCGTTTACGGGAGCCAATCGTACACAAGTTTATCGAACTTTTCGGCATGATTTGGTCCAGGGTCAAGGGCAAAGAGCTATCGGAGTGTATGCGGGAGGCGGATCGTTCACTATTTTTGTACTCAAGAAGGACGCCGACCTCGAAGCCCTCATGCCCGGCGTCTCGCAGGCGCAAAGACAGCTCGACGTCGTGCTGCTGCACCGGCTGATCCTCGAACGCGGCTTGGGAATCACACCCGACGCGGTAAAAACGGAGAAAAACATCACCTACGAACGCGAGATGGACACGGCCATCGCCGAAGTCGACAATGGCCGCGGGCAAATCTGCTTTCTACTGAATTCGGTTAGCGTGGAAACAGTCGCTGAAATGGCCATGGCCGGTGAAGTGCTGCCGCAAAAATCCACGGATTTTTTCCCGAAATTGATGAGCGGGATTACGATGTACCGGCTGAAAGATTAGCGCTACGAAACAGTGCGCGCAAAACAAAGTGGCATCCCAACTGGCTCGGGATGCCACGAAGTTTTTCCATCTGGTTTCAGGCGCTCCAGAACGCTACTTCGCGAAGCTGGCGATGGCGGCCGCTTCCGACGGATAAACTTCAAAGACCGTAACCAATTTCGTCACCTGCAAGATTTCCTGAAATTTCGAGCCGAGATTGGAGATCTTCAGCGTCCCGCCCAGAGCCTTCGAGCTGGTGTGTGAGGCGACCAGCGTTCCGAGACCGGAGCTGTCGATGTAGGTGACATTGTCCATGTTCAGGACAATCCTCTTCTGGCCCGCAGCCAGCAAGGATTTCACTTTTTCACGCAGCGCATTGCTCTCTTCTCCCAGAACGATGCGGCCTTCCAGTTCCTCGACAGCCACTCCATCCACCACGCGATCCGTAATTTTCAGTGCCACTGTTCTTCCTCCTGACTGGAAACTTCTTTTGAAATTAAAATCTCGATCCGCCACCCATGGTGGCACTCAGTAATAGTCCGAGCAGGACAGGTAATACCCGCACTTCGCGCAAATAAGCTTGCATCGCTTCGGCTCCAGCCGCTGAGAACAAACCGGGCAAAAACCGATGGCATGCTCTACGACCTGCTGCTCTTCGTCGGATCTCGAACGAATCGGAGCAGGTCGTGCGTTTATATGGCTTTCCACGGCCCGATGTTTATAACACAAGCAGCCAAACGTGGGAAGTCCGGGAAATTGCGGTGGTTAAACCGAGATGTTCGATTTATTCGCTGCAACCATGGACGTGCTTCGGGCATCCAACTTAACAAGGATAGGGTATGATCGGGCCATTGAAAATACGTCACTTAGCTGCCGTGATACTCGGATTGGCAATGGCGTGCGCAGGAGTCGGCGCCCAAGTCCGCGGTCGAACTTTATCAGGTTCAACACCTGGTGTTCATAATGCGCCTTCCTACAGGACCCGGTCCGTATCGACACCATACGCAAGTACTGGCTTTCAATCATCCAGACAAACGACTGTGATTCGTGTTACTCCCGATGGCCGCGTTCTTCCAAGTTTGGTCCCAACTGCAAATCTGGCGAGCTTTGGAAGTGCGAACGGCGTGCCGGGATTGGGATTCGATTATCCACATTTGGTGGCGGTCAGTGGCGGTCTCAACAACAGTTCGCGAAATCACTTTGGGCGTGGGAGAAATTTCGGACAAGGCACCTATGTGCCGATCCTTTTTGGCGGCTACGGCTACCCCTATTATTACGATTCCCTGGACTACGAGCAGCCTCAGCAGCAGGAGCAGCAACCCCAGGTGGTGGTAGTGCAACAGCCGGTTCCCACGGTTACGGCGCAGCAGGATACATATTCGGGGAATGATCCCGGTTCAGCGTCAGCGCTTACCTCTTCACCCGCACCCGTCCGCGATGTAGGCGATTTCATCCTCGTTCGGCGAGATGGTCGGGTCCTGTTCGCGTCCGCATTCTCTGTTGTCGGGGCTCAACTACAGTATGTCACCCCCGAGGGAATTCGGCACTCCGTTCCGATGACCGATCTGGATGCCGACGCCACCCAGCAAATGAATGAAGCCCGCGGAACTACCGTTCGTCTTCAAAATTAATCTTTTTTCAGTGAGAGTATTAACCGGCTTTTTTCATTTTGCCTGCACTCGGATTGAAGCCGGCTCGCGTGGTTCTTCTGAACGAACTTTCTTTGGCTCCCTAGCGCGCAACTCCCTCATATACTGAAATAGCGATCCCGGCACTATGGCGGCCGCGCGATTTCATTCTAAATCTCAAATCTGAAACTTCAGATCTCAAATGCTGGATCTCGGATCTCAGATGTCAAATTCCAACTCCTGGAACTCGGAGCTACGGCGGACCGATGCGTATCACCCGATCGATCGGTGCGGACACATCTAAATTAGGCATCGCTTCATCGGCGAATTTGCGGCGTGTCCCGACAGGTTTCATTCTTCTCAGGTCACATTTCTTGCTGCTTTTCCAAGGAACCGTTCACATGGAGCATAAAAACTATTTCTTGGAAGAGTGAACAGGCAGGGGCATGTGGTAAACGGCGTCATGCGGCAAGCCCGCGCGTTCGAATTGAATGGTTGTATGCGTGATGTGGAAATCCGCGTCGAGTTTCTTGCGGATCGTTTGAAGAATCTTTTCGCTTTCGTCCATGTGCATGTCCGGGATACGAACGTGGCAGGAAAGCGCGACCAAGTCAGTTCCAATCGTCCAGATATGGATGTCGTGAACTTCCTGGACTCCGCTGTTACCTAATATGGACTTTGCCACCGACTCCAATCGAACGCCTTTTGGCCTGCCTTCCAGCAGGATGTTGCCCGCCTCGCGGAGCAGCCCGTTTGTGGACCAGAGGACCAGCGCGGCAATCGCCACGCCAATCGCGGGATCGAGCCACTGAGCGCCTGTCACTCGAATGAGCAGGGCGCCCACAAGAATGCCGACATTCGAAACGGCGTCGCCAGCATTGTGCAGGAGCAAGCTGCGGAGATTGATATCGCGGCGGCTTCGAACCAGCGCCAGTGTGATTCCGCCGTTGATCGCCAGCGCCAGCAGCGAGATCCAAATCATCCAGCCTTCCTGGACGGCCACCGGATGCCGGAATCGCTGGAATGCCTCGTAGAAAAGTCCCAGCCCAACCAAAATCAGTAAAATTGCATTGGTGAAGGCGGCCAGGACGCCGGCCCGCTGATAGCCGTAGGTGCGTTCATGATCCGCGGGACGCGAGGCCCATCGCAGCCCAATCCAGGAAATCAGCATCGTGGGAATATCGGAAAGATTGTGGAGCGCATCGCTGACCAGAGAGATCGAATGGCTCAGGTAGCCACCGAGCAGTTCGGCGGCAACCAACAATGCCGTGGCTGCCACGGCGCCGGCAAGCACTCCGCTAGCAACCTGGTGCGATGAGTGCGAATGGCCGGCCGCGTGATCGTGGCCATGCGCGTGGACGTGCATGTGATTATTGTAATGGGAGTCGCCTCTCAATGCACAGTCGAACCTTTCATTGACGCGAATTTTGACGCGTATCGGGCGCGTATTGTTCGCGCACACTTACGCTGGAAGATAATTGACTTAGCCACATACGCTCCCTAGTATGAAATTTGCCGACTATTCGAGCCTCCGTGCCATCCACCCAATCCATCGCGGCCGAACCAATGGCCAAGCCCTCCCGCAAAGTCGCCCAGGACCGCCTGGCCAGGCTGCGTTTCTGGGGTGTGCGTGGATCGACTCCCACCGTGGACAAGGCGACCTGGCGCTACGGCGGGAACACCGCGTGCGTCGAATTGACTACGCCGGCGGGTGCGAGAGTGATTTTGGATTGCGGAACGGGGCTGAGAATGCTGGGCCGGCATTTGGAAGCAAATCTGGAGACCGAAAAAATCGAGCCGCACATTTTTGTGACTCATTATCACTGGGACCACATTCAGGGAATCCCATTTTTCTCTCCGTTGTACTCGGAAGAGAATCATTTCCATTTTTACAGTTTTCGTTCTGAATATTTGGGATCGGACAGTTTGAAACGAGTGTTTGAAGCCCAGATGGCGTATCCATATTTTCCGGTCGATCTCAGCGCGATGTCCGCGAAACGCGAGTTTACAGAAGTCAACGGCGGCGACCAGTTCAGTGTGCCGGGTGCGCGCGTGACGGCACGCTGGTTGCACCACCCTCAAGGATGCCTTGGTTTTCGGTTTGAGACTTCGGCCGGAATTGTGGCTTATGCCACCGACAATGAGCCCGGTGATCCGAAACTCGATAAGTCCTTGCTCGAACTTGCCGACGGAGCCGACATTTTTATCAACGACGCGCAGTTTACTCCCGAACAATTGGCCACGACGCGGAAGGGATGGGGACATTCTTCCTGGCTCGAAGGCGTGAAAATCGCGAAGGAAGCCGGAGTCAAGAACCTCGTACTGTTTCATCACGACCCCGATTCGAACGACAAGCTCGTGGACTTCACCTTGCGCGAGGCTCGCGGAGCGTTTGAGAATGTCTGGGCGGCGGCCGAAGGCATGGTAATGAGCCTGGGCGACGATACCCTGGACGTCGTGATTCCCGCCGTACGCGAAGGTCTTCGCCGTGATGCAAACTTCCGCGCCAGGGTGACGGGACTCACCGATGGTGGCATGGCTTTCGAGGAAGAAACCGTGATCAGCGATTTAAGCCTGCATGGCGCGCTCATCTACCTGGACCACAGCCCAAAACTTCAGTCCGAGTTGCAAGTCATGCTCGATAATCCCGGAATCGGCGGCGCGTCCGACAGCCCTCTGCGGCTGCGAGGCTACGTCGTGCGGATTGAGGCTGGAGCGGATAAGGACCGCACAGCGGTTGGGATTGTGTTTACGGAATGAATTAAACCTTCCACGGTTGCTTTCCCGCACCACCGAATTCAAAAATTCTCAATTCTCATTCCGAACCCGTTCCTGCGGGCGAGGAATCTCTCTTGGATGTAAACCGAAGAGAGATTTCTCGCTTCGCCCGGATTGTCAAATCAGTGATTTTTCCACAATCTGTCGAGTTTATTCGCTCTTGATTTCACAGGATCACCGTCCATTCGAAATATACTGGGCTTTAAGAATGGCGTGTGATACATCCTGCTTCCAGCGAATACAGTCTTGCCACTGACAAAATTCAAAAGCAAACAGGCTGAAGCCTCTTCTACTTTTTCTCGCGGCGCGTGCGCTACAATGGAATTTACCTTTGTGAATTATGGCGGATTCTGCTCCAGCATCGATTGAGGTACAACCTACGGCAAGCCCCGCGCCGTTCGGGCGCAGCCGAGCCTCGGTCGCTTTCCGCGCGCTTCGGCATCGCAATTTCCAACTCTTTTTTGGCGGACAGATTATTTCGCTGGTTGGCACGTGGATGCAGACAGTTGCCGAGGCGTGGCTCATTTACCGGCTGACGGGTTCTTCGGTCCTGCTTGGCGTGTTGGGATTCGTGAGCCAAATTCCCATTTTTCTGCTGTCGCCGCTGGCGGGCCTGGCCGCCGACCGGTGGCCGCGGCAACGAGTGGTGATCGCGACGCAAACTATATCGATGCTGCTGGCTTTTATTCTGGCGACGCTGACGCTGACTAATCACATTCGCGTGTGGGAAATCATCGTCCTCGCGGCATCGCTTGGGACCGTGAACGCGTTCGATGTGCCGGCGCGGCAATCGTTTCTAATTGAAATGGTGGGGCGCGAGGATTTGCTCAACGCGATTGCGCTGAATTCCTCGATGTTCAACGGCGCGCGCGTGGCCGGTCCTGCGATTGCCGGAATCCTGGTGGCGCTCGTCGGAGAGGGCTGGTGCTTTTTTTTGAATGGCATCAGCTATCTGGCCGTGATTGCCGGACTGTTGATGATGCGGATCGAAACTTCACAGACGGTGCATGACGGCGCCGCGCCGCTCGAAAAACTTCGCGAGGGATTTCGCTTCGTGCGCCGGACCGTGCCCATTCGCGCCCTGCTGACTCTCATTGGGCTTGTGAGTTTCATGGCGCTCCCCTTCAGCGTGCTGATGCCGATTTTTGCCAACCGCATCCTTGGCGGCGGAGCTTCGGCGTACGGCACATTGATGGGTGCGGTCGGAGTGGGCGCGATGTTCGGCGCGCTGACCATTGCCATGCGCCAGCAATTGCGCGGGCTGGGAAACGTGGTGTCGTATTCGGCGGTTGGACTCGGCCTTGCGCTTATTCTCTTCAGCTTCTCGCGGTGGTACTTGCTCTCGCTCATGGCTCTTGTCCTCGCCGGACTCGCGATGATGCTGCAGTTCACTTCCACCAACACGCTGATTCAGGCCATGGTGCCGGATCAACTGCGTGGCCGCGTGATGGCGTTGTATTCGATGATGTTTCTTGGCATGACGCCGATCGGTTCGCTGCTGGCCGGGACCGTCGCGGCTCATATCGGCGCCCCTATAACCGTGGCGATCGGAGGCGTCGCCAGTTTCATCGGCGGATTGGCTTTTGCCCGCAAATGGCCCGCTCTGCGCGCCCCCGCACGCGAACTGGTCGCGGCCCAGGGAATGATCCGTCCGGCATCCCCACTGGACGAAGCGGGGCCGCCGTCATGATGCAGGTGCTTAAGCTGCAATCACCGCTCCGCAGAGGGAACTAGGTGCAGACAATGAGTGAAGCGAACCCAGAAGATAAGCTCGATTGGAAACAGCACGGTATTCGAATCGTTCGCAGTAACGAATTGGACGCCAATACGCCGCAGACTCCCGGAATGACGCGTGCCGAGGCCATTTCGCACGCCCGCGTGGGCGCGCAAAAGCTCTGGGCAGGAACGGTCGTAGTACACCCAAGCGCAAAGACTGGACCTCATCATCACGGGGAACTCGAAACAGTGTTATTCATTATTCGTGGCCGCGCACGATTTCGGTGGGGCAATCGCCTGGAATTTGTTGACGAGGCCGGGCCGGGAGATTTTATCTACGTGCCGCCATTCGTGCCCCATCAGGAATTGAACGCACGCACGGATATGCCCGTCGAAGCTGTAGTGGTAAGGAGTGGGCAGGAGCCTATCGTGGTAAACCTGGACATCCCGAGTCCAGAATCTGCCCCCGGCAAGACGGAATCCGACCCGTTTCACTCAACGTGAATTCAGCCTTTCTGTGAGACACTCTGCGTTCTCTGTGCGCTCTGTGGTAACAGCTTTTCAAGGCTGTGCTTTTAAGTAGGACAGGCCTCAGCCTGTCGCTTTTCGCAGCCCGTGGAAAAGCTAAACCCAACAAGCTGGAGCCTTTCCTACTTAAACGCATTCGTGGACGCAGAGAGTAAGGAGTTCCAAGGGAAATCCACGCTAAACGTCCCGGGCCTGCCCTTGTTAGGCAGGCCCGTATTAGTCTTGGGGTACCAAAAGTCTTTAGGCGCGCGGATAATACGGCGGAATCTGAGCGTCCACATTGAGCCAAATCGACTTGGCTTCGGTGTACTCGTGCATCGCCTCAAAACCCATTTCCCGGCCATAACCGGACTGGCCAACTCCGCCGAACGGAGAACCGGGGTTGACGCGCTTATAGGTGTTCACCCAAACCATTCCTGAACGGATGGCAGCGGCCACGCGATGACCGCGGGGCAAGTTGCTGGTCCACAATCCGCCGCCGAGACCGTATTCGGTGGAATTCGCGATGCCGATGACTTCTTCCTCATCCTTGAAGCGTGTAACTGTGAGGAATGGTCCGAACACTTCTTCCTGGCAAACGCGGTCATTGGGACGAGCGGTTGCTACCGTGGGTTCGATGTAGTTGCCGGCTTGCAGGGCTGGATCGGAGGGCACTTTGCCGCCGGTGAGAATTTCGCTGCCCTGTTCGCGTGCGACATTCACATATTGGAGGACGCGATCGCGATGCCCGCGCGAAGTCAGCGGTCCCATTTCCGTTGTGATATCGAGTGGATTGCCAATCTTGATGGACTTGGCCAGCTTGATGAAGCGTTCGAGGAACTCGTCGGCGATTTTTTCCTGGATCAACAGACGCGACCCGGCGATGCAGGCTTGT
Organism: Candidatus Acidiferrales bacterium; assembly: GCA_050014735.1. Taxonomy (GTDB): domain Bacteria; phylum Acidobacteriota; class Terriglobia; order Acidiferrales; family UBA7541; genus Palsa-360. The sequence goes on from JBEKCU010000041.1 coordinate 13,803, forward strand.
CCCTGATTGTGGAAAATGGCAAATGCCGAACCGTTGACCGCTGGGATCAGCGGCGCGTCATCGAATACAATGTTCGCGCCCTTGCCGCCAAGCTCAAGCTGAACGCGCTTCAGGTTGCTTGCCGAGCCGGCCACGATTTTTCGGCCCACCGAAGTCGATCCGGTGAAAGCGATCTTGTCGATGCCCATGTGCGCTGCCATGTATTCGCCGATCAGGGCTCCGGCGCCGGGCACGATATTCACAACTCCGGGCGGGATGCCAACATTCGCCATCAACTGCGCGATCCGCAGAGCGCTGAGAGGCGTGAGCGCGGCAGGCTTCAACACAACGGTATTGCCTGCGGCAAGCGCTGGCCCCATCTTCCAGCTCGTGAACATCACGGGGAAGTTCCACGGAACGATCTGGCCGACAACACCAAGCGGCTCGCGCGTCACATAATTCAGGAAACCCGACTCAACCGGAACAATCCGGCCTTCGACCTTATCCGCCATTCCGCCGAAATAGCGGAACGTAGCGGCAGTCCGCGGAACGTCAAGTCCGCGGCTGTCGCGAAGGGGGTGGCCAGTGCTAAGACTTTCCAACCAGGCAAGATAATCGATGTCGGCTTCGATTGCTTCGGCAAGCTTTACGAGCAATCGGCCGCGGTCGGCGGCTGCCATGCGCTTCCATGCCGGAAAAGCCTTTCGAGCGGCTTGCACGGCGCGATCGATATCCGCCGTCCTGGCCTCGGACACGTCCGCGATGAGGCTGTTGTCGTGAGGATTTAATACCGAGATGCGCCCGCCCTCGGCCGAATCGACGAATTCCCCGTTAATGAACAGGCGGGTTTCAATGTGCAAGGATTTATTTTCAGGTGTTGCGGGACTGCTGATCGCTGTGCTCATGAGGCACTCCTGGGTATTCAAGTTTGGATAAGTCCGGGTCCGGAACAGCAATTATCGAAAGGCACATAATTATACGGTCAAGACCGGGGACGGCATGTATTGCGCGACGCGCCGGTTGGTTCATGGGCCCTATAAATTAGGGATGCTCCCGCTCTCGACTAGGGCACAAAGTACGCCGTTTCGCACACGACGTCAAGTTAAGTCGTAAGACAGGATCAGGACGAACGCAGGTCGGAGTTTCAGCCGGTGCGTTTTTGGCATGGCAATTTAAGAGCAAACGGGACGAGGCCCGTGCCACCGAATCCATACAGGGCGCGAACGCAATATGCTGCCGCTGTAGATTGATTCTTGAGATCCTTTGCGGGTATGCGAAGCCGCCGAGAGCGAGTTTTTACGTGGATGCCATGGTCCATTTCCGGTGAAGTGAAATGGACGCGAAACAAGGGTGAATTGTCTTCGAACCACTCTTTTTCGGCTTCCTGTTTCGGCTTTTACTGAAAACTGTCCGGCGGATCGAGAAAGCACTTCGTCCGGAAATCACTTTCGGAGATCGAACCGGCGGCCATTTGCCTCACATTGAGAATTGTGCTGCCTATTATCCCGCCGTCAACCGAATCGAAGATGACGACCGCACCTTCCATCGAGTGCGAGTCTCGCTCGGACTCGGTGGAAAATTTCCGAAAAAGCGATAATGCAATATCGAACCTGGCCTGAGCATTGGTTTCCTTGGAATCCTGAGAAGGCGTTCTTATCGTATAAATTTTCACCGGCTTGCCGCGTAGGGGTTCCCAATCGCCCGGAAAGATGCTGGTTTCCTCGCGCTCCAGACGGAATGCGCCCCGCAGTTCCCTTGAAACCATACGGTTCGGTACAGCCTGGTCCGGGACGATGAATTCCGGCAATGTCAAACTGGTCCGGCGAATATACCCACGCGACGCGCCGGAAATACTCACGTGGACCCAGTCCCCAACCGTATTGAGAAATTCAAATTCATCCTGTTCCGCGGCGGCGAAAAGAACGCGGGATCTTTCTGCCGGTTGCGCAAGCACTGGAGTGCCGGCTTTTTTCACGATTACTAGATTGCGCGGTTGTGCCTGGTTCTTCTGAATGTCTTGCAAGCTTCGCAGTTCCACGTTCAGTTCTTGAATGCGTTTCTCCCCGGCTTCGCGCTCGGCGCGAAGAACAGCCAGTTCGTCGTTACTCGCGACGACGGAAGAGGGGATTGCGGACGGCGCTGCGGCTAGAGGGGAACTTCCGTGGGATGGAATGGTAGTTCTTGGCAAAGGAGTTGAATAACCGGTGTTCGGTTTTGGAATGTGCACTTCTGTGCTAAGAACCGAAGCAGGCGACTCGCTACCCATTTTCTCCGCCAGACGATCGAGCAGATCTAATTCCAGACGTCCGTTTGACGAAAGGACTTGGTAACCCGATTTTGAAGGATTGGGATCGGCGTACCACGCCGTGATTTTCGCAGTGACTCGGACCATTGTGGCATCCGAAGGTTCGATAAGCAGATCGACCGAAAACTGGCAGAAGGCACGTTCGTAATGGTCGAGCGCCTGATCGTTCTCGGCGACAAAGCCAGCGACGGTTGGCAATCTTTGGCCGGAATACGCCTGAAGTTCCTTCAACGCTTTGTCGACATCTTCTTTCGACTTTGGATAAATGCGCGTGTAGGGCACCGCTTGACCGGACGCTGAATACGGAAGGATGTAACATCCGATCAGCAGGGCAAAACAAAGTCGGTGGACACAGGCGGAAATCAGAGGATTTTTCACGGAAGATTCTCCAATTGATCGACAGGAAGCCATCCGCGCTGCCCAGTTGGCGTTTCGACTCCGTGCCAATACTGAGTAACGATCACGATAACGAGTTCGGTGCTCGCCGGCAACGTAGCGATATTTGCGGCTGAACGGAATGGCGCTGTTTTCAAATCGGCGCCAGGCGCTTTGACTCGTTCTTCGAACTTGTGCCGCATCGATAGCACTTGTTCCTCGAGTTCCCGCGACGCAGACTCGACCGTGGCCAGGCGCTCCGTCTCGTCTTCACGCAGACGGAGGAAAGCTTGTTTCGCAAGATCGTCGCTTTCCCGAAGTCGTTGAGCGTCGGCCGCCTCCCGTTCGGCGATTTGAATTGTCTGAAGACGGTCCTGAATCATTTTGTATTCGCTCGATTCGACGGTGCCATCGGAGGGATGCACCGTGCGGCGAGCTGTTTCCACGAAAACGGCGTCAATTCGCAAACGAGTGCGTTCGGGCGCCACGCTTGAAACCACATAGCGAACGGCAATCGTTCCCTGATCCGCGCTGTCCAGGAAATGGCGCGGGGCGATGACTTTTGCTCGAATCTTGTAGAAGACATTACCGTCGTCGTTCCAGACGTCGAACAGAGGCGTGGACTGCACCGCCGTCGCGCCATTGAGTGTCCGATCTTTATCGAACATGTAGGTTCCGTGGACGACTTGATCCTTAAGTACCTCCTGCAATGCGCGGAGAACGTCATCCATCGAAGCCGCGACCTCAGTGATGAAGCCTGGGTTCGACGCACTGTTCTTGGCCGCATGCAGTTTCACCGGCGTGGAAAGGAGGAATAATATGGAGACGCCCAAAGCAACCGCGGTCCGCGTAAGGAAGGACCTGCGTGGCGCAGGCAGCACTTGTTGTTTTGATTCCGGCAAAATGGACCGCATGGTTTTCCACTTCTAATGGATCGAACAACGACATGCACGCGAAGTTCCAAGGGGGACCGCACCGCCAGCGAGAGAGCAGCACGAACATTGGAACTAGTTCGTAAAAACATTAGAAACATTTAATGAAATACCAATTGCTTATGGCTACCGAAAGGCATATTTTCAAACGCAGTTCAGGTCCTCTCCCTGTCCAAACAATTCCGCCAGAGCATTCCTTTTGAAGGCGGGAATTGAATGCAACGGAGGGGCGTATGTCCCATGCGGTTTCTCGGCCGGCGCGGAAAAGAATTTCGCATTTTTTGTTCTCATTCCTACTAGAGCTTCTGGTTCTCGGATTAACTCTGGTAGCGGGCCGTCCCGCGCACGCTCTGCCCGTTTCTTCGATCCAGATTCGTCCGATTCCCGCATTCGCACGTAAGTATGGCATGCCGTGCTCGGCGTGCCACCTGGGCTGGCCTATGCTCAGTCCATTCGGGCAGGCGTTCAAGGACAATGGCTATCAACTCGGGAACGACCGCGATTCCCCGATCTACCAGGATCCTTCGTATTGGCCCGTAACATTCCGCATCACGCCGATCTGGCACCGTGAAAGTCAGAATCGTGCGGCCGTGGACGATCCCAACAATCCGGGCGGCAACATCGAGCGGAAAATCACCGCGCATGGATTCGATTGGAGCGGATTGGACTTCCACACCGGCGGAACACTGGCGAAAAATATTTCTTTTTACGTGCTGCCTTCTTCGGACAATACTGGCACCTTCCACTTCGAATCCGTTTGGGCCCGCCTCGACAATCTTTTTGGCAGCACTTGGCTCAACGTCAAAATGGGCAAGTTCGAGCTGGACAATTTGTTGTCCGAAAAGCGAATTCTCACGTTAACGAACGTGGCTGGAACGTACGCGAATTATCACTTCCAACCACTGGTCCGCCCTGGAAGTCCGGCGGCAGGGCCGATCGCGGAAGGTTACACCTTCGGTATCGGCGACAACCAGGTGGGCGTCGAGGTGATGGGGCACTCGGCGGACGACCGCACAAGGTATTCAGCCTCGTTGCTCAGCTCCAACGATGGCCAGCCAAATCTGCCAGCCAGCCGCGGCTACGATGGATTCTTTGCCGCCAGCCAGGCATTTGAGGTTGGGAGCCTCGGATTGCAGCGCGTCGGCGCATTCGCGTACCTCGGGCAGGCTCCGACATATTTTCAGTACACCCAGGGAGGAGTCGGAGTGCCGGGCACCGGCATCGGCAACAAGAGTTTTTACCGCGCCGGCCTGATTGGCCAGTGGTACATCAAGAAAGTTGACGTTACTACGATGTTCTTTCACGGCTGGGATAGCGCATTTCTTGGCTCAAACACCGCGGCGAACACGCCCCTTCCGGCGGGCGCTCAATCGCCAACATGGAATGGCGGTTTATTCGAAACCCATTACACCCTGAATCCGCAACTCGTATTCATCAATCGCTACGAGTTGATTCGTATGTCCCGGCAAGTCTTCGCCACTAATCCGTCGAACTTCGGAGACGAGGACGTGCTGACGTTTGGCTACAGATATTATCCGTTCATTTCCAGCCGGGCCGGATTCGCCTTCCACAATGAATACGCCATCATGACCCAGCGAGGCGCCGCGCCAATCTCCGGTCTAGACCTAACCACCAGCAGCCTATTGATCGGTTTTGACTTTGCGTTTTAGGGATAAAGACGATGAATGCATTGAAAGAGAACTCGATTCGTTTTTTTCTGGCACTGGCGGCAGTTTTTACGTTTCCTATTTTGGCATCCGGCCAGCAGATGGAATCCCACATCGGGAAACTCACCGGACATTCCGGCGCCGGCAAGGAACTCTATTTCCGTTACTGCTGGGGGTGTCATGGATTTCGCGGCGATGGCAACGGCGAGAATGCGGCTTATATGAACCCAACGCCGAGAAACTTTGTCTCGGCCAGTTTCAAATGCCGCTCGACAGTGACCGGCACATTGCCAACGGACGAAGACCTATACAACTCGATTGGGCGCGGCTTCAACACCACCAAGATGCCGTCATGGATAACCCTCACAAATCAGAACCGCGCGGATTTGGTCGCTTTCATTAAAACATTTTCACCCCGCTGGAAGACGGAGATGGCCGGCGTTCCAATCGTAATTCCGGCGGAGCCGAAGCTGACCGTCGAAAGCATCAAGCACGGTCAGAAACTTTTCCAAAAACTGGAATGCTGGAAATGCCACGGCCAGGAAGGCTACGGCGATGGACCCTCGGCTTCCTCGCTCACCGACAGCAACGATCAGCCGATCCGTCCATACAACTTTTCCGTCGGTTCGCGGTTCAAGTGTGGGACCTCGAACCAGGATCTCTACAAGATTTTCATGACGGGCGTGGATGGCACGCCAATGCCCTCGTTTGCTGACGTCGTCAAACCCGAAGAGGGATGGGACCTTGTGCATTTCCTGCGCACCTTGCAACTGACCCTGAAGAGCCCGGAGTTGGCAATGTGGGGCTCGACAAAAGAAGGCGCGGAACAAATCGCCGCGAGGAAAGCCCACGGCACGCCAACGGGTTCCGGAACAAAGCAGTAACCCAGGATTGGAACTGACGGATTTTTCAAAGGAGCGAAGATTGTGCGAATCATGCGATTTGTTGTTCCAGCATTAGCCATCGTGGCGGTCTCGGCGACGGCAACTCCCGCACCAAGCGGCGGCGCCGTTAGCGGCAAAGTCACCTATGAGGGCACCCCCGCAAAACAGAAAGTGATCGACATGTCCAAGGAACCGAGCTGTGCCAAGGATCACGTCACGCCGGCAACGACGGAGAGTGTGGTGACGGGTCCGAATAATAG
>JBEKCU010000042.1:0-20089 GCA_050014735.1 Candidatus Acidiferrales bacterium
GCGCGCCCCCAACCCAGCAGGCTCGATATTTGCGGTTTCCAGGATCTGCCGCTTTTCGCGAACGCTCCCCTTCTTGCGGGGTGATTTCTTTGGAAGCGCCGCTTTTTTCGGGGCTGGCTTCGTTTTGGCTTTCTTCTTAACCGCCGTCTTCTTTGTCAAAATTTTTTTCCGTTTAGCAGGCTGCTTTTTCTTGGTTTTTTTAGGTGTCATATTCGCAGTTTCCCTTTTGTTTGTCTTTTACTAGCGACGGACAGAAAGCAGATCACTTTATTTGTGGAACATCTTCACCCAAGGCAGTCGCCAGCGCAATCAAATGATCCTGTTCGTCGAGCAGGATTTCACGAATGTGTTCGGCGATCGCGTACTCGCCCAGTTCTTCGCATTGCCCAATTCGTTCCCGATAGTTGCGAATAGTTTCCACTTCGCTCTCGAGGTCGAATCGCAGCATATCCCTGGCTTTTTCGGACGTCCGGACGGGCTTGGATTGTACAGACGGCATCCCTCCAAGATAATCGATTTGGTTTGAGACGACGATCGCGTGGCCGAGCTCCTCGGCAGCGTGTTTCTCCAGCTCTCCCGCAATATTCATGAATTCAGCGCCCTTCAGAACTTGGGAATAGACGACGTAGGAAATAATCGCCTGATATTCGCGGGACAGGTCTTCGTTTAATTGTTTGATCAGCTCGTCACGAGAGATTTTGGCCGCCGAAGACGAAGATGATTTTGCGTTTGTATCCTTCAAGGAATTGCTCCTTTGCATGAGTGCCGGTATCGCAGCCGGATCCTATTTCCGGTGTTTCGTTTTGACGCCCCGGAATGCCGGACAGTTTAGCAGATCGAGACTTGCTGTCGTGTTCAAATAGGGACAGGGCCGGGACGGTCAACCGACCAGTTAGCGGCCGGATGGGTTCCAATCGAGCGATTGGTATCGCCTGGCTTTCGCGTTCCGCGCCTTGCAGACATTCAATCCGCGATCGGGAGCAGGCAACTTGAGGGAAGAGTGGCTTCATCTACACAATTACATCCATGAGAAATGGCCGCGTTCAGCCGAAGCGCCGGAAGAGGGAGTATACTGTCTCACTGGACGCACTGGGGTCGATGAGAATTTGAAAGCACGAATTACAACCGTTGCGTTATTTTGTGGCTGCCTGGGTGTGCTTTGCGTTAGCGGTCCGAACCGCCTGATGGCACAGGCCCCGCCGGGTCCGCTTTCTGTCCCGCCGTCCCAGGGTCCGTCTGCCGCGCCACGAGCACCCAGGCCGAAGCGAGTGGAGCCGGCCCCGAGGACCACCATTGCCGGGGCTTGGAAACTGAATTCCGACGAAAGCGATGACCCGCGCAGAAAGATAAAGGACGCCACCGGCAAAAATAACGGCAACTACGGCGGATACCCCGGGAGCAGAGGGGGTATGGGAGGCCCGTTTCCATTTCCAGGTTCGGGCGGCGGTTATCCCCGGGGACCGCAAGGCAATGGTGGCGGACAAAACACTCCCGCTGACCCCAAATTGCTAGACGTGGTTCTGCCGGCGCAGGCGCTCACGATCGATCTAAAAACCTCGGAAGTTGAAGTCACCGACGATCACTTCCACAAACTGATTTTCATCACGGATGGGCGGCAACCTCAGAAGTCCTCGGACGACACTCGCCAGGAGATCGCCGCACACTGGGACGGAAACCGTCTGGTATCCGATGAAAAAAGCCCGGAGAAAGGAAAACTAAGCCGAACGTTCGAATTATCCGCGGATGGCCGCCAGTTCTTCGAGACTTTTCACGTAGACACCAACAAGTCCAAAACGCCAGTCGTCATACAATACGTCTACGACATTGGCACCCCGGAAGGTGCACTCAGCCACGAAACCGATCCGAATCAACCGGTGATGAAAAGGCGGTCGGATACCAACAGCAGTGCCTCGGAAGACCAGGGATCGCAAGCAGCGCAACCCTCGGACCCAAATCAACCGGTCATGAAAAGAAGATCGGACGACAGCGACACATCGACGCAAAGCTCGACTCAAACTTCAACGCAAAGTCCGCAGGCGCAACCCCCACAGCAGCCGGATCCCGATCAGCCGGTGATGAAGCGCCGTACGGACAACGGCAGTGCCCCTTCCCAATAGCCTGCGTTATCACCTTTGAAAATTGGGATGGGGGGTGAGTAGGACAGGCTTCGGCCTGTCTGGTTTTGATCTATCCTAGATGCAGCGAAAATCAAAAGAAGACAGGCTTAAGCCTGTCCTACTATTCCCCTCAAAATGCTGCGGTGGATTTTTCAGTTTTGTGGCAGAGTAGAGTACTTCAATGGACGAATCCGGGAATTCTGCACGCGCGGGGCGCGTTGCGTTTACATACCCCGATTTTTCACTATACCAGTTGGCTCGGTTTATCATCGTGGCTGGCCTCGAGGCGCAATCTGTCGCCGTCGGCTGGCAGATTTACGAAATCACGAAGCGGCCGCTCGATCTGGGCCTGGTGGGCTTGGCTCAATTCGCGCCGGGCATTTTGCTGTTTCTCGTGTCTGGCCACGCAGCGGACTCTTTCGACCGGCGCAAGTTGCTCATCGTTTGCTATTCGGGGTTCGGCGTTTGTTCTGCACTCCTGCTTCTAACGGCTTGGGCGGGACTCCATTCGGTTTATCCCATTTACATGGTTGTGGTTCTTCTCGGCGTTGTGCGCTCGTTGAACAATCCCGTGAGCCGGGCGATGCTTGCGCAGCTCGTCCCTGAAGAGCACCTGGCGAACGCGATTGCATGGAATAGCTCCTTTTGGCAGGGCGCGACAATCCTCGGACCTTCGCTTGGAGGCTTGATTTACGCGATCTCGAAAGGGCCGGCCGCCGTATACGCGTTGTCTCTGATAGCAGCAGTTGTTGCGGTGTTCGCCCTCGTGCGCATCAAACTGCGCGTGAAAGCTCGGCCGAAGGAGCCGGTGAGCATGACAACCATACTGGCAGGGTTACGCTACGTCGTGGAGAAAAAACTTATCCTGGGTTCCATTTCGCTCGACTTGTTCGCGGTGCTTCTTGGCGGAGCGGTCGCTCTGCTCCCGGTTTTTGCGCGCGAAATTCTAATGACCGGTCCCTGGGGACTAGGCTTGCTGCGCGCTTCTCCTGCCATTGGAGCGGGCTGCATGGCGCTGCTTCTGGCTCATCGTCCGCTGCGCAGTCGTGCCGGCGCTACGATGTTATGGTGCGTGGCCGGATTTGGGGTATTTACAATTCTTTTTGGCATCTCACGAAGCTTGATCCTGTCGATGGTGGCGCTGGTGCTGGTCGGCGCAATGGATATGGTCAGCGTCGTGGTTCGCGCAACGCTGGTTCAGATCGCCACGCCGGACGAAATGCGCGGCCGCGTAAACGCCGTGGATATGATTTTTATCGGCGCTTCGAACGAAGTCGGACAATTCGAATCCGGACTGACGGCGCAGTGGTTTGGAGCCGTGCCCGCCGTCGTGCTCGGGGGAATTGGAACGCTGATCGTGACAGGATTGTGGGCGTGGAGTTTCCCGGAATTGCGCCGATTCGAAAAGCTGACGTCGATGCAGAATCGGTAGGACAGGCTTCAGTCTGTCTGGTTTTGAATTTTGACGACGACAAACGTGATTTATATACAGGTCGTTTAGGTTCGGTTCGTGATTACTCTGCAAAAGTCAAAAGCAAACAGGCTGAAGCCTGTTCTACTCACCCATCCCAGGATACGGTGCGGCGCTCGCGGCTGCTCTGCACGGCAAGTTCGAGTGCGCGTATCGTTCGCAATGCTTCGCGGGCTGTAACGGCAAGCGGCGTGCCCCCGACAATAGCATCCCGCACATTTGAATAGAAACGACGGTAATCGCCCGGTTCCGTCTTCACTTTTTGCATTGCACCGTTCGGCGAATGGAGCGTTCCCCACTCGGATTCGGGGTTTTCGCCCCATTGGTGCCCTGTAGGAAGCATTCCTTGCCTCAGAGAGTGCTCCTGCGCGTCAACGCCAGATTTGACAAACGAGCCATTGGTGCCGTGAACCGCAAATCGCGGCCCGGGCGCGCACGCGAGCATGCTGGAACGAAGCACTGCATGCATGCCAGGATATTCGAGGCGCAAGAAGAACGCGTCGTCCACGACGGCGCCTTCGCGCTCGGAAAAGACATCCGCGCAGATCGAGTGTGGCGCGCCGAATAGAACGAAGACCTGATCGAGTATGTGAGACCCCAAGTCGAATAGCACGCCGCTGCCCGGTTCATTGCGTTCGCGCCAGCTGTCCGGTTTGCGCACGGGCCGGAAGCGGTCGTAGTTCGATTCGTACGACACAATGTGGCCCAGCCCGCCTTCGGCGATCAGCTTTCGGACAGTAAGAAAGTCGCCGTCCCAGCGCCTGTTCTGAAATACGGTCAACAGACGCCCGCGTTCTTCCGCGATCTCGATGAGTTTCGCGGCTTCGGCAGTCGTGGTCGTAAATGGCTTGTCGATCACCACGTCCCGGCCAGCCTGCAGACAGCGTTGCGCCAGTTCAAAATGCGAGGGATTCGGCGTGGCGATAACGCAGAGCCGGATTTGTTCGTCCGCCAGCAGTTCATCGAGGGTGCGTGCGACGCGCACATCGGGATATTTCTGCCGCGCCAGCGCGCCACTCCGCTCGAGGATGCACGCCAATTCCATTCCCGGCACAACGCCGATCAGAGGGGCGTGAAACGCCTGGCCAGCCAGGCCGAATCCGATGAGACCGACTCGAATCATGGGCAATTGTTCCTGAAATATTTCTCGGAGGGACAACGAAACTCGTCGCGGTCTACGTTCCCTTTGTCTTTTCGAGTTCGTCGATTAGGGCGGGAACAATCTCGAAAAGATCGCCGACGATTCCATAATCGGCGACTTCAAAGATGGGCGCATTCTGGTCTTTGTTGATGGCAACGATGGTGCGCGAGCCTTTCATGCCGACGACGTGTTGAATGGCTCCGCTGATTCCCAGGGCGAGATAGAGTTTCGGCGCGACCGTCTGACCCGAGCTGCCGATTTGGCGGTCCATGGGCAGCCAGCCTTCATCGCAGATTGGACGCGATGCCGAGATTTCCCCGCCGAGCAACTTCGCCAATTTCTCCGCCATCGGGATATTTTCCGGGGCCTTGATTCCACGGCCGACCGACACCAGGATCGGCGCCTGCGTGAGATCCACGGCTTGCTTTGCTTCGCGGAAAAGTTCGAGCGGCTTTGTGCGAATTTGTTCCGGCTTGAGATCAACAGCAACTGGCGTGATCGGAGCCTTCGACGCGCCCTGAATCACAGTGTCCGCGCGGCATGCGCCCGCCTGGAACGTAGCGAACCACGGCGCCGCGCCTTCAAAGATTACGTCCGCCACCGTCTTGCCCTGAAACATCTGCCGCACGAAAATCAGCTTGCCGTTTTCATGGCGGTAGCCAATGCAATCGCCGATCATGCCTTTACCGAGGGAGGCGGCCAGTTTCGGCGCGAAATCGCGGACTTGGTAGGTGTGCGGCAGCAACACTAGATCGGGCTTTGCCTGTGCGATGGTCTGTTGTAGCGCGATCGTGAAACCGTCCGGAGTATACGCGGATAGGAGATCGTGCTCGACAAGCAAAACTTCATCGAGCTTTGTTGCCGCGAGTTCATTCGCCAGCGCGGCAATTCCTTTGCCGATCACGACGCCTGCGAGGCTGCCATCGGTTTTGGCGGCGATCTGCTGCGCTGCGGCGAGCGTTTCAAAACTGGTCTTGTTCCACTGGCCTTCGCGCTGTTCGGTGATCAGGAGAATTTTCATCGTTGTCCCGGCCTCTCCTAGAGCACCCTTGCATCGTGCCTCAGTTTTTCAAGCAGCTTTGCGGCAGCTTCTTTCGGCGTACCGGTCAAAAACTCGGTCTTCTTGGTTTTCACCGGCACATAAATGCGCTCGATGCGCTGTGTCGGTCCAATCGCCACGCCGAGCGATTCGCGCGGAATTGTGGCGATTTCTTTTTTCTTCGCCGCCATGATGCCCTTCAGCGTCGCGTAGCGAACTTTATTGATGCCGGACTGAATGGTCAACACGGCGGGCATTGGCACCTCGACCCACTGGAACCATCCAGCCTCGAGTTCGCGCTTCAGCTTTAGACGATTGCCCTGCGTCCCGGACTGCACTTCGATGGCCATAATGAGCGTTGCATGCGGCAGTCCAAGCAACTGCGCCAGCAGGACACCCGTTTGTCCGAAACCCTGGTCATCGCTCTGCAATCCCGTCAGAACCAGGTCGGGCTTCTCACGCTCAATTGCCGCAGCGAGCGACTTCGCCGCGCCCAAGGGATCGAGCATATAGGCCTTGTCATCCGCGATGTGTACTCCGCGATCGGCGCCCTTGGCGAGGGCTTCCTTGATCGTTTGTTTGACGCGGTCCGGACCCATCGAAACCGCGATCACTTCTCCGGTATGCTTTTCTTTCAGACGCAACGATTCCTCGAGCGCGTAGCTATCCGGCTCGTTCATTTCAAATCCAATGTCGGTTTCACGAATCCAGTTTTCGCCGGAAATTGTCAGGGGAGCATCTTTGGCGGGCACTTGCTTGATGCAAACGACGATCTTCATCCGTACCTCTTGTCTCTATTCCTTCGGTTCCAGCTCGTCGGTTGAAGCGGCACTCTTAACGTGTCACTCCGAGCGAAGCGAGGAATGACAGCCACAGCACGCGGTGTCATAAAGCGACACCCTAGCGTGAATCCCAGCGCTTGAATAACAGGGCGGCATTGGTGCCGCCAAATCCGAATGAATTCGACAGCGCGTACTGGATGGAAGCTTTGCGCATGTGATTCGGCACGTAATCGAGATCACATTCGGGGTCGGGCGTCTCCTGGTTGATCGTGGGCGGAAGCGCCTGATCGCGCAACGCCAGCACGCTGATGCCGGCTTCCAGGCCGCCCGCGCCGCCGAGCAAATGTCCGGTCATTGACTTTGTCGAGCTGACGGCAATGTTCTTCGCGTTTTCACCAAAAACACGTTTCATGGCCTTGGTTTCGATGGCGTCGCCCAGCGGGGTTGAAGTGCCGTGAGCATTCACGTAACCGATGTCTTTCGGCTCCAGTTTCGCGTCACGAATCGCCGCCCGCATTACGCGATAGGCGCCGTCGCCGTTTCCTTCAGGCGCCGTGATGTGGTATGCATCGCCCGACATTCCGTATCCGACGATTTCGGCCAGGATCGGCGCCCCGCGACGCTCCGCGTACTCCAGTGATTCGAGAATCAGGATACCGGCACCCTCGCCCATCACGAACCCTTCACGGTCCGCGTCAAACGGGCGGCTTGCGCGCTCCGGTTCGTTGTTGCGTGTAGAGAGCGCCTTCATCGCCGCGAACCCGCCCACTCCCATCGGCGTGATGGCGGCTTCCGCGCCGCCGCAAATCATGACCTCGGCGTCACCGTGCTGGATCATCCGAAAAGAATCGCCCACCGCATGCGCCGACGCGGAACACGCGGTAGCTGTCGCGGAATTCGGCCCCTTCGCGCCGTATCGAATCGAAATATGGCCGGACGCCAGGTTAATTATGGCCGCCGGAATGAAAAATGGCGAGATGCGTCCCGGGCCTCCGCCGAGCAGCTTCGAGTGTTCGCGCTCGATAACGTCGAACCCTCCGATTCCGCTGGCCACGTAAACGCCAACCGATTCCGCAATTTCCGGGGGGATTTGCAGATCCGCCATGCGCACGGCGAAATCCGTCGCCGCCAACGCAAGCTGTATAAATCGCGCGATTTTCTTGATTTCTTTTTTTTCGGCCCAGTGGAGGGGATCGAAGTCGCGGACTTCGCCGGCAATCGTGCAATCGAATCCGGTGGTATCAAAATGGGTGATCGTGCAGATCCCGCTCTTTGCCGCCAGGACGTTTTTCCAAACATCATCGGTGCCGATGCCCAATCCGCAGACTAACCCGACACCCGTTACGACCACCCGGCGGCTCACGTTAGCAAATCTCCCCTGATGAATTTGCTTCGACTGTCGAACTACTTCTTGGCCGAGGCGTGCTTCTGGATGTATTCGACCGCGTCCTTCACCGTGGCGATCTTCTCGGCATCCTCGTCGGGAATCTCAATCCCAAACGCTTCTTCAAAGGCCATCACCAACTCGACCGTATCCAGGGAGTCCGCACCCAGATCGTCCACGAAGGAAGCGGTGGCGGTCACTTCACCTTCGTCCACTCCAAGTTGCTCGACAATAATCTGTTTCACTCGTTCATCGACACTGGCCATGCTGTTTTGCCTCCGCTATGCGCTATGCGCCGCTTCGTGTGTTGATTCTTGGACTTCTTCAACGCTCAAATTTAAGCCCCGCATATTCTATGTACCGGCCTGCCTCAGGTCAACTTAACTCTGGTGGTTTCCCGCAAATTCGAGTGTCATGGCGGCGCTCCCGCTCATCCCATTCGCAGGCCGCCGTTGACGTCAAGCACCGCGCCAGTGATATATCCCGCTTCTTCGCTGGCAAGAAATACGATCGCTGCCGCAACTTCGGCGTCGGTGCCCATGCGTCCGAGCGGTATCCGAGCGAGCAGCGCATCCTTGACGTTCTGGGGCAGCGGATCGGTCATCGGTGAAACAATGAACCCAGGCGCGACGGCGTTCACCGTGATGTTTCGCGATGCAACTTCGACCGCCAGCGCGCGCGTCAGGCCGATCAAGCCTGCTTTAGCGGCGACGTAATTCACTTGCCCGGGATTTCCCGTCTCAGCTACCACGGACGTCACGTTAATAATTCGGCCATAGCGCGCGCGCATCATTGTGGACATTGCCTGCTGTGCGCAAAAATGAGCACCGGTCAGATTGGTGCGCAACACTGCATCCCAGTCATCCGGTTTCATGCGCACGGCTAGGCCATCGCGCGTGATGGCGGCGTTATTCACCAAAATATCCAGCTTGCCGAATTTTTCGATGGCCTGCCGGAATCCGGCTTTCACTTGTTCGGCTTCGGCGACATCCATCGGCACGGCGAGCGCCTCACCGCCGGCCGCGTTGATTTCCGCAACGACCACGGCGAGCTTTTCCGCATTTCGCGCCGCCGCCGCCACGCGAGCTCCCGCTTGAGCCAAAGCCAGCACAGTGGCGCGGCCGATTCCTTGCGATGCGCCGGTGACCAGCGCTACTCTGTTTTTCAAGCTGAACATGGGTTTGAGTAGAACAGGCTTCAGCCTGTTTGGGTTTGAACTTGTTCGCCTCGGTATAGCGTTCCGCTGAAATTTACCGAACTCAAAAGAAAACCGGCTGAAGCCTGTTCTACCGTTACGCTTCCGCGGCTTCGGTTTGCGCCTGCGCTAGTCTCTCGACGGTTGAGTGCAACGATTTTTCATCTTCCACATTGAACACATGCACGGAACGGTCGATTTGCCGCAGCAGGCCGGTCAGCACGCGCCCCGGTCCAACTTCGACAAACGTGTTCACGCCCTCTTCGACAAGCACGCGGATCGATTCTTCCCAACGCACGGGCAAAGAAACCTGGCGAATCAGCGACTCTCGAGCTTCATCGCCACTTGTCGTGATCTCCGCGTCAGTGTTCGTTACTAGCGGTACGCGCAACGTGTGAAATGTGACCGCCCTTAAATCGGACTCCAGCCTTTGCGCCGCTGGAATCATCAACGCGCTGTGAAACGGAGCGGAAACGGCCAGCATCACCGCGCGCTTAGCCCCGCCCGCTGAAGCAAACTCAACGGCGCGCTTTACGGCCTCCGCGTGACCGGAAATCACAGTTTGTTCGGGAGAATTTAGATTCGCAGGAGCCACAACCTGCCCACCGGCAGCCTTGCGGCAAAGTTCCGTGACTTGCGCGGGAGCCAGTCCAAGAATCGCCGCCATCGCGCCCACGCCCTCCGGAACTGCCGATTGCATGTACTCGCCCCGGCGCCGCACGAGCCGCACTGCGTCGGAAAATTCCAAGCCGCCCGCGGCGACAAGCGCCGAAAATTCTCCCAGGCTGTGCCCCGCGACGAAATCCGGAGAAATCCCTTTTTCGGCAAGCACGCGATACGTCGCCACCGAAGCTGTCAAAATCGCGGGTTGCGTGTTTGCGGTGAGCTTGAGCGCCTCTTCTGTGCCATTGAAACACAGGTCGGAAACGGAAAATCCAAGAGCATTGTTAGCCTCATCGAACACACTTCGGGCCGCCGGATATCGTTCGGCCAGTTCCTTGCCCATGCCGGGATATTGAGAGCCCTGTCCCGGGAATAAAAATGCCAATTTTCCCATTGAATGTACCGCCGTTTCGTAGCTCAGGCTTCCACGGGGACTGGAATCGCGGAAAGCTCCTGCTCGATTTTTTCGTTGACCCCGCCCCTTACTAACTCAGTCGCCACTCGGATGGCATTCTTAATGGCAAGAGCGTTCGAACTTCCATGCCCGATCACGGTCACGCCCTTTACACCCAGTAAAGGGGCGCCACCGTACTCCGAGTAATCGATTTTCTTTCTGAAATTCTTATACGCCTTGCGCGAGAGCACATATCCTACCTGAGAACTCAGTGTGCTTTGAAGGGCTTCCTTCAGCATCGCCGCAATGTGCTGTGCGACGCCCTCGCTGATCTTCAATGCAATATTTCCGATGAATCCATCGCAAACAATCACGTCCACGGAACCGTTGAAAATATCCCGCCCCTCGACGTTTCCGGTGAAGTTCAACGCGGATACTTTAAGCCGGCTGAAAGCCTCGCGAGTCAGCTCATTGCCCTTTGTTTCTTCTTCCCCGATGGAGAGCAGGGCCACCTTTGGCCGGCGCGTGCCAAAGATCGCACGATAATAGATTTCCCCCATCACCGCAAATTGCACCAGGTGCGCGGGCTTGGAATCCACGTTAGCGCCCACGTCGAGCAAGACTGCCGTTCCGCCTCGCGATGTCGGAAACGGAGCGGCCAGTGCAGGACGATCCACCGAAGACAGTGTGCCGAGCCCAAACCGCGCAACAGCCATTACCGCGCCGGTGTTCCCTGCGCTGATAAATGCATCAGCCTGGCCATTGCGAACCAACTTTGCCGCCACGTGCGCCGAGCTGTCCTTTTTCTTTCGAAAGGCATGCGAAGGCGAGTCGTGCATCGTGATGACTTCGGTTGCCGGAACGATCTCGATGGGCAAGCCGCGATGCGTGTGCTTCGCCAATTCTTTTTTCAGGTCAGCCGCGAGACCGACAAGCAGGATGCGAATGCCGAGTTCACGAGCCGCCGCAACGGCACCCTCGACTTCTGGACGCGGGGCGTGGTCTCCTCCCATTGCATCTACTGCTATGGTGATCATCAAGGCTCCGACAGGGATCAGCGAATGACGCCAAGGGACAGCCGAACGTCAGGACCCGGTGTCGACAACTTCCCGCCCTTTATAGTAGCCGCAATTCGGGCAAGCCTGGTGAGGCTGTTTCATTTCATGGCAGTTTGGGCACTTGGCCAGTGCTGGGGGTACCAGAAAATCGTGCGCGCGCCGCTTGTTCTTCCGCGCATGCGAGTGACGGCGTTTTGGATTAGGCATACAAACTCCTTCTATGTGCCCTTTATCGAATGGGGCATTCTATGGTGTTTTCGCCAAGATTTCTATTGCTTTTTGAACCAGTCCTGCTTCAGGCGAGCCAGAGGCGCCATGCGGGAATCGGCAGCGTGGCTTTCACAGCGGCATTCCTCGTTGTTCAAATTTACTCCGCACTGCGGGCAAAGCCCTCGGCAATCGCTTCGGCAGATCGCCTTCATTGGCAGCGCGAGAAGGACCTGCTCGGCCAGGACATCGGCTAGAAACATTCCCTCGCCATCGAAAAACGCGATTTCGGTATCGTCGAGCTTCAGTCTTTCTTCTTCTTCCTTCGTCATGGAGGCGAGCGGCCTGTAAAACAGATCGAATTCGCGGCTTACGTCCTCATTGACCGGTTCCAGGCAGCGCGCGCACACCATCTCGAGCCGAGTATGCAGCTCCCCGGTAACGCGAATCTGACCTTCGACCAGTTCGGCCGTCGCACGCACCTCGAGAGGCTCTACCTGCCGGAACTCTCCGGTGTGGTAGTCCACCGTTCCGGGAGCGTAGCTTTTCCGGATGCGTATCTTGCGAAGTGCAAGCTCTTTTACGTCTAGGAACATCGATGTTTACCGTTTGAGCGGGAGTCCCCGACCCTCCGCTGCAATCCATTATAAGTCCGTGAGTAGTGATGTCAAGGAAGGCACTCGCCGTTCCTTGCGACTGCTTCGAAACTGACACGTCCGGTTTTGCTCCGATTCCAAGCCGGCGATTGGAGTTGAACCCGTAGGCTGGCGTTAAAGTGCTGACCGCGCGGAGGGTTTCCCGAGCAGTTCCGAGTGTTGGCGGAGCAAATAATGGTCCGTCATGCCGGCGATGTAGTCGCAGACGACTCGATGACGCGGGGTGTGTTGAGTTAGCTCGGTGTAGGACCTGGGCATGGCTTCCGGGTGATCGAGGTAGTACTCAAACAGCTGACCAAGGGCTTCAACGGAGCGTTCGCGGTCAATCACGATAAATGGATGGTTGTATAGACGGGCCAGCAGAAATTTTTTGAGCGCGGCATTTTCGGACGCGGCATGGGGACTGAACCCAGCCAGTCTACGCGACAGATGGCGCACATCTTCGACACTCTGCGCGCCGGAGGCCGCCGCCATCGACCAAGTATTCTCGATCAAATCGGTCGCCAGGTAATCGAGCATTCGCTTATTCGCATCGTTGAATTTCAATTTTTCGCGGCCTTGCGGGTGGCTGAGTTCCACTTCGCCGTAGAATCGCGCGAACAGCGGCACTTCAGCACGAATCATGTCGATGTCCAGGAGCTTGGCTTCGTAACCGTCGTCCAGATCGGCGCTGTTGTAGGCAATCTCATCCACAAGATCGATGAGCTGCGATTCCAGCGGAGGCCGCTCATCGAGAAGATATTCCGCCAACTCAGGAAACTGTTCTGGATCGTAATCTCGCGAGTGCTTCACGATGCCTTCGCGGACTTCAAACATCAGATTTAGACCCGGGAAATCCAAATATCGCTGCTCGAAGAGTTCAACGATCCGCAGCGCCTGCAAGTTGTGGTCATAACGGTCCCCGTGCGGGCGCATCAATTCATCGAGCTTCCGTTCGCCCGCATGCCCAAACGGAGGGTGGCCGATGTCATGCACCAGAGCAAGCGCTTCGGCCAGATCGGTGTTGAGCGCAAGCGCGCCCGCTACAGTTCGAGCGATCTGTGCGACCTCGATGGTGTGAGTCAGCCGGTTGCGAAAGTGATCGGAATAGCGCGTGGTAAAAACCTGCGTCTTGGCTTCTAGACGGCGGAACGCCCGGGAATGAACCACACGGTCCCGATCGCGCGCGTATTCGCTGCGGTACGGATGAGGCGGCTCGGGATAGCGCCTGCCGCGCGAAAATGCCACATCCATCGCGTAGGGAGCATAAGGAGGCATAGCCATGAGTTCATTCTATGGCACGCCAGAACCAACAACAAACGCCGGGTTTTGATATTCGACCGGACGTATTGGCAAATGGAATCGAGCGGCGTAGGATTGAAAGCATAGTGACTCTGAAGCGCATGCTTGCCGGTTCGATCGTTATTCTGATGCTGGCCGTGTCGTCCATGGCGGCGGCGTGCGATCTGTCGTGCGGATTTGCGGAAGCTCAGGCGGATTGCCACTCCATGCGGATGAAAGCTGGGGATTCATCGGTCGCGGATATGAAAACGAGCGACACCGAAATGGGCGGCATGGCGATGCCTCCGGAGTCGAGCGCGACTCTCCCCGATCGGGTAGCCATATCACCGGCATTGCGTACGGAGATGCGTCATGCTCGTATCGGGGAGATGGGTCCTTGCGAGCGGCAGTCCTGCAATGAATTCGCGGCCTATATCTTGAAATCGGCTTGTCAGGATGGTTCGCAGTCCCGTATCGACCCGGCAATCGCCTCTTTGCCGCTCGCGGCTCAACTTCAAACTACTTTTCATGATGCTGGGGACGGGATTACTACGTACAGTCCAGGCGATCGCGGTCCTCTTCTTGTTGCCCTGCGCATTTAGGGTGCTTCTCTTTCCATTCATTCAGAAAATTCAGCCTTCTCCGTATTGAGAGCACTGGTGTAGGCAACGTCAAAACCTTGAGCACAAAGAACGCAGAGTGCACAGAGGACACGGAGAGTCCACGCCCGCGAATGGTGCGTGTTTCTCCCAATTCGTCCATGCAACTGGGAAGATGCGTTCTCGGAAGGAATATTTTTATGCGGCTCTTATTTGCAATATTTGCGCTGATGTTCATTCTTCCTGCTTCGGCTGCGGCACGGCAGAGCGCCAGCAACGACGATAGGAAGGACATGCCGATGGGATCTCCTCCGGAGGAGCAGCAATCCAACAGCCCGAGCAGCGATCAGAAGAAACAAGACGATGATATGCAGGGGATGCCGGGCATGGAGGGCGAGCAGATGCCAGGAATGAAAATGGGTTCGGACGCCGCAGCCGACATGCATCCGGAAACCTTTCCGCGGGAAATTGTGCTGCATGCAACCTCAGGCACCAGTGCGGAGCCGGATTCCACTCCCGTGCCAATGCTTATGGCTACGAAAGAATCATGGACGCTCATGTTTCACGCGAATGCGTTTGTGCTGGACGAGCAGCAATCGAGCCCGCGCGGCGGAGACAAATTTTTCTCGACGAACTGGTGCATGGGCATGGCGCAGCGGCCTGTAGGGCAAGGCGTCTTCACGGCGAGGGCGATGTTGAGCCTCGAACCCGCAACCATCACAGGGCGCCAATATCCATTGCTCTTTCAGCAAGGAGAAACCGCGTTTGGAAAGCCAATCGCCGACGGACAGCACCCGCATAATTTCTTCATGGAGATTGCGGCGCTTTACGATTTGAAACTTGGAACGAACGGCCTGCTCTCGTTTTATGCCGCGCCCATCGGCGATCCGGCGTTGGGGCCTGCTGCGTACCCCCATCGCGCCTCGGCTTCGGAAGATCCTGTCGCCCCGCTAGGCCACCACCAGGAAGACTCAACGCACGTCGCGGAGGACGTTCTCACCGTGGGCCTGACTTATCGCGTCGTCCGAATGGAAGCCTCCGGCTTTCACGGCCGCGAACCGGATGAAAACCGTTGGAACATCAGCCAGGGGAAAATCGATTCGTGGTCCACCCGCCTCACGCTCCAACCTGGGAAAAATTGGAGCGGGCAATTTTCATACGGCCGCATCGCGAGTCCCGAGGCTTTGTTTCCGGCTGAAAACCAGGAACGCATGACGGCGTCGGCCATGTACAACCATCCGATTCACAATGGAAATTGGGCCAGTTCGCTGATTTGGGGCCGCACGAAATCTCTGCAAGACAATTCGATCTTCAATAGCTACGCGTTCGAATCGACACTGCGTTTTCATTCTTGGAATCACATCTGGACACGAATCGAGGATGTGGAGCGTTCGAATGAATTGCTTCTCGGAGAGCAGCTTCCGCCGCCGAATTTTCAGGAACAGCCGACAGGCAGGGTCCAGGCTTACACAATTGGCTACGATCGCGACTTCGATTTCGTTCCGCACTTGGCGACCGCCATCGGAACGCAATTGACGGCCTATGGCGTGGGGCAAAGCTTGAAAGCAGTGTACTGCTCGCATCCGGCCGGCATAGCCATTTTCCTGCGCGTCAGGCCATTTTCACGAGATGAGAGATAGCCGCGCCAGTGGCACAGGCTGAAGCCTATGCCACCAAGATCATCCCCACTTTTAGCTTTTTGCGTTCAGCAGTTCAAGGCCCTCATCGGCCTGCTGGGCGGCGTCCGGAAATTGTTGTTTCACTTCATTGTAGAGCTTTGCGGCTTGCGTGGGATCGGTCTTGCGGTAATGGTCGGCCAGGGTCAGCAATACCATCGGTTTGGGAACAAAAACAGTGGGCTTGTCGGCCAACTGCTTGTACAAATCCACCGCCTGCGAATCCTTGCTTTCCTGGAGGTAGATCCCAGCCAACTGGAATCGCGCGAGCCCTGCCAGATTTTCATCGGCACCAACCAGTTGATTCAGGTCCTTTTCGGCGTCGGCGTATTGCTTAAGCTGGACTTCCGAAAGGGCCGCGTAATATCGCGCCACTTGTCCAGGTTTTGTCCGCCCGTATTGATTGGCGACTTCCTTAAATTTCTTTTCCGCGTCCGTGTACTTATTTTTTTCGTCGATGTAGGTGATCTCGCCGGGTTCCACTTGCTCGCCGGGAGTACGGATTCGGGCTTGAAAAATCTTCATAGCGTCGTCCAGGGACGCGGCCGCCTTCGCCGTCTGCCGGCGGGAATAGCTGTTCCAGCCGAAGACCGCCAGCGCCACAACGAGCGCGGCGGTGATCACGATCCACAACAGTTGCTGATGCGAAGCGACCGATTCGACGCCGTGAACGAACGTGTCACGGAATTCGTCCTTCTTCAGGTCCTTGCGCAAAATATGCTGCGCCACAGAGTTACTCCTCCACTTGTAATTGAAACTTAAATCTTATCATGAATCCGCCGAGGGAATACAAACTGACCCGCTACTCAAACTCAGGATTATTCCGACTCACCTCATAAAGAGCGAAAGGGCCTTCTCCGCTGGCGCGGGCAAGGCCCCTAGAACATTCTACCCGATTATGCAGCGGTGACGTTTTCAGCCTGATAGCCCTTCGGTCCTTGTTTGACCTCAAACTCGACCATCTGGCCTTCGTTCAGTGTCTTGTATCCGTCCATCTGAATGGCGGAGAAGTGAACGAACACGTCTTCGCCCGACTGGCGCTGGATGAATCCATAGCCTTTGGATGCATTGAACCACTTCACTACACCTTGTTCTCTGCTCAACTTCTTAACTCCTCTTTCATGAGCGGTCGCTGTTTGCCGGGCGTAACGCCTATCGGTGGTAGAAAAATGCCCAACCTTCTCGTTCACCGTTTCAGGTAAACCTTTCGGGCCTCCGAACCCCCTACGGAATTACTGGACCAACAAAAGCGGGCCATCAATACAACAAAATTTGACGCGTGTCTAGAGAATTTCCCATTTTGGGATTGAGGGAAACTGCCAACAGGAAGCCGTTCGCATGAGGCTTAGGAGTGGAGACTTCGAAGGGCTAGGGGTGGAAGCTCGCGACAGCGTGCGCCTCATCGTTATGGATGTCGAACACGGTATAGAGTTTCGTAATTTGCAGGAGGTCGCTGACCTTCTTGTTCAGGTTGAGCAGCTTCAATTCCCCACCCTGACTCTTCACCAGCCGGTATCCGCTGACCAGTTCGCCCAGGGCCGTGCTGTCGATGTAGTGGATTCCGGCCAGGTTAATGATGATCTTCTTATGGCCCGCATCGAGTTTTTCCCGGATCAGTTCGCGCAGCATGGTGCTGCCGTCGCCCAGGGTAATCCGTCCGTCCATATCGATGACCGTGACGCCGCCAACTTCGCGGCTCGCCGCTTTGAAACTCATCGCGAGCCTTTCCTTGTCTTTGCCGGGATATTCAAAGGACCGACGCGGCTCTGGGGGCGCTACATCGCCTTAGAAGTGTGCTTCTTGTGGCGCTTCGCCATCACCACTTTCGCGCCACCTTCCGAACTGGGCATGACGTCGAACTCATCCATGAACGCCTTCATCAAGAGCACGCCGCGGCCCGAATCTCCCAGTACATTCTCATCGTCGCGGGGATCGGGAACATCGGCGAGCCGGAAGCCAGCTCCCTCATCCGTCACGTGGATAACCAATTTTTCATGAGAGAGTTCGAAAACGACATGGATTTTTTTTTCGCGCTTCTGTTCGTTTCCATATTGAAAGGCGTTCATGACGCATTCGTGCACTGCAAGGCCGATCTTGTACTGGTCATCCTCGTCGAAGCCAGCCGCCGCCGCGATCCGCACACCAATTTCCTCGGCGAGAGCAATACTCTCGATTCGTGTCTCCAGGACAACTTCGATCCTCTGAGGTTTTGAAGGCATTCAGCCGTTGAAACCTGCGCTACGGACTTGTATGGGTAGCACAGCGCCGTCCGATAAGTCAATCCCGCACATGCAGTTGGGCTTGAAAACAAGCAACGGAAGCGGGCTCGATTCGGTTATCTTAATTCTCGAAGGACGGCTGGTTATTTAAAATTGTCCGCGTTTTTATGCAACACTGGGCTTGAAGGATGCTAATTTCGAGGGCTTTAACTGGGCATGTTTTCCTATCTGCTTATAATTTTCGCCGCTTTGGGCGCGGGGCTTATTAACTCGGTCGCGGGCGGAGGCTCGTTTCTTACTTTCCCGGCGCTGGTGTTTACGGGAGTCCCTTCCATCATTGCCAACGCGTCCAGTTCGCTCGCGTTGATTCCGGCAAGCGCGGCAAGCGCATGGACCTATCGCGAAGACTTCCACAAGTCGGAGGGCCTGCCGATCAAGGCGATGCTCATGGTGAGCGTCGCGGGCGGCATAGGAGGCGCGCTTCTGTTGTTGTACACGCCGCAGAAAAGCTTTGACGCCTTAATCCCATGGCTGATGCTGGCCTCGACGCTGCTTTTCACGTTTGGCCCGCGGGTTTCGCCAATTTTAAATCGAGCGTTTCAAATTGGTCCGGTTACGGTGATCGTCGTTCAATTTATCGTGGCCTTATACGGCGGCTATTTTGGGGGAGCCGTGGGAATCGTTATGCTAGCGACATGGAGTTTGTTCGGCCTCACCGACATTCATGTGATGAATGCGAATAAAACCGTCCTCGTACTCACGATGAACGTCGTTGCAGTGGTTTTGTTCATTGTTGCGCGCAAGATATGGTGGCCGCAGACCGTGGCCATGCTATTCGCTGCCGTGATCGGAGGCTATGTCG
This sequence comes from Candidatus Acidiferrales bacterium, assembly GCA_050014735.1. Classification (GTDB taxonomy): domain Bacteria; phylum Acidobacteriota; class Terriglobia; order Acidiferrales; family UBA7541; genus Palsa-360. The sequence continues at coordinate 18,724 of JBEKCU010000042.1, forward strand.
GAGCGCGTTCAGCCAAGAAAGTGAATCCGCGCTATGTGCGTGCTGCAATTACCGTTATCAGCGTGAGCATGACGGTCGCATTTTTCCTGCGGCACCGCTAGGCGTATTCAGTGGCACATGCTTGAGCCTGTACTCTTTTGTCGAGCAAAATTCCGGCCGAAACGGATTTAGACAATCGCCGAGAAGGACTTGCGTTCGGGTGATTTCTTGAAGTCAATTATTGAAGTCAATTGTTGTAGTGAATGTTTCGGATACGCGATTAGGGCGAACGTTGATTTGACGGGCCATCTCCAAGTGAAATAATTCAAAGGAAGACAGGCTGAAGCCCGGCCTACTGAACTACGAAGCCTTTTGTCTCGCGTAGACCAGAAAATCCTCGTAAGGACCCTTGAAGTCCTCGACGTGGCCGCCTTTGCACTGCCAGATGCGCGTGGCGACTTCATCGATCACGTCGTGATCGTGCGTCACGAATAAAACCGTGCCGGGATATTTCTGGAGCGCGATATTCAGCGCGTTGATCGCTTCCAGGTCCAAATGGTTTGTCGGCTCGTCCAGCACCAGTACGTTTGGCTTCTGAAGCATCAATTTGCAGAAAATCAGCCGGGCCGACTCGCCCCCGGAAAGCGCGCCAGTGGTTTTCAGGGCGTCCTCGCCGCTGAACAGCATCTGTCCCAGCACGGCGCGCAATTCCTCCTGTGACGCCTTTTGGTCGAATTGGCGCAGCCACTCGATAACCGTCGTACCCTTGGCGATGCTATCTGTGTGGTCCTGCGCGAAATAGCCCACGGCAACTTCGTGGCCCCACTTGACGTGGCCGCCATCGATCTTGAATTCCTTCACCGCATCGTCCACATATCCGGGGGCTGTGCGGAGCAACGATTTCAGAAGCGTGGTCTTGCCCGCTCCGTTGCGGCCGATGAGCGCGATTTTTTCTCCACGCTCGATATTAGCGGTGAAATTCTGGATCACTTTCAGGCCATCGTACGATTTTGAAAGGCCCTTGAACTCGAGCGGATGCCGCCCCGAAGGATTTTTCATGTCGAAACGAATGTACGGGCGCGCGATGTTCGACCTGGCCAGTTCGGAAGTTTGAATCCGCTCAACTTCCTTTTTGCGCGACATCACTTGGGATGAGCGGGTGCCGGCCGAAAACCGCGCGATGAATTCATTGAGCTGCGCGATTTTCTTCTCGCGAACCGCATTCTCGGCTTCAATGCGGGAGCGAATCTGAGTCTTGGCAAGCACCATGTCGTCGTACCCGCCCGTGTACATGATCACGGTCTGGTAGTCAATATCGGCAACATGTGTGCAGATGCTGTTCAGGAAGTGGCGGTCGTGCGAAATCACGATTAAAACGCCTTCGTAT
>JBEKCU010000043.1:0-20042 GCA_050014735.1 Candidatus Acidiferrales bacterium
TCTTCGGTGGCGTACTCCACGACCTACGGCAATTATCCCCCGGCGCTAGCGAATTTGGGCCCGGCCAGCGGCGGCACCGCCACTTCGGCGACTGCGGACTTGATTGACTCGGTTCTCTCCACTGGCACCAAGAGCGGCTATGTCTTCACCTACACCGCCGGAGGGAGCAATCAGTCTTACACGATTACGGCAGGTCCGGTGACCCAGAACGTAACCGGTCAGCGCTACTTCTTCACGGATCAGAGCGGCGTGATTCGCGCCGACGTCGCCACAACTGCAACGTCCGCCAGCACGCCAATCAGCTAAGCTACATGCTTGAACATCTGAACTTGATAAAAAAAGAGGAAGCTTTCACAGCTTCCTCTTTTTTTGTCTAAACACCTGGACACGGTACATCCTGCTGCTCACCTTTTCGACTCAATAATTAATGCCGGAAGAACCGTGAATTGACTCACAGACCCGCGTTTCGCTACGATGGACCGCAGCGCGCCGCTCGCAATGTGTGCAAGGCGCCTCAAACACAGGCCTTCAATTCCCTCCCCATGTATACATGCCGAGAATGCGAGAATGAAGTCAATCAAGGTACGGAAATTTGCCCTCATTGCGGCGTCGACCTGACGCTTCCAGCGCCGGGTGCCGATGCGCCCGCGCCAAAGCCGGGCCTTCGAAAAATCCTGCTGCGCTGGGGCATATTATTGACGGTGCTGCTTGGCGCAATCTGGAGTTTCTTATGGTTTATTGTGCCCGAGCAGCAGGGAAACCCCACAGCGCAAGCGGAAGCGCGCGCTATAGAGTCCTTACAGGATGTCAGAACCGCGCTCTCGGAATACGCGTCAGCCCAAGGCGGCGCCTATCCCCGGCTATTCGAAGCTTTGGGCGATCGCGGCCACACAGCAGCCCAGCTTGCGCAAAGCACAGGCTACCAGGTTCTATATACGCCGGGCCCCGTAGAGGCCGACGGCAGAATCCGCACCTACACCCTGCAAGCCCGCGCAGGAAATTACGGTTTCCGCAGCTTCTACACCGACGATAGCGGACTCATACGGGCGACACGCGAGAATCGTGCCGCCACGGCTCAGGATCCGCCCTATTGAGACGTATTGAAACATGCGCTGTTGCTACAGAGAGCGAACGTTCGAAACCATCTTCCCGTTCCGGTAGTCTCCGCTAGATGCTAGGTGCTATACTTTCCTGCGACAGGCCCGCCTGTGCAAGGCAATATCGGCTTATCTTTCCGCGGAGAGGTGCTGGAGGGGCCGAACAGGGCTGACTGCTAATCAGTTTCACCCCAAAAGGGTGACGGGGGTTCGAATCCCCCCCTCTCCGCCATATCAATATTTCCTTTAAAAACGATACTATTTACTGCTTGCCTCTACCATGCTACTATTTTCGTAGCATTTGCGAGGAGTTAATTGCGTGCCGACCCCCTGTCCCAGCCTCTATATCCGCCAGAAACTCAGCTCTGGGAGGTGGCGCTATCGGCGTATAAAAGAGGGCCGGGGCCTCAAGACCGGTGACATCCCAGCACCCTTCTTCATTCGTCCATTCGTAAACGGTAAACAGATCTGGAAAAAGCTGGCGGCCGAGACCCTGCGAGAGGCTAAGGAAGAAGCAGGTCATCTGGCCATCGCGCTTGACGCGCAATCCAAGGGACTAACGGTCGAGGAAGCCGAGGGAATCGCCAGTTCCAACCGCGTGCCGATCCGAACGGCTGTTGACACTTATCTTGAGCACAAGAGCAGTAAATCCCCCAAAACCGTCGCCGCGTACCGGCTAATCTTGAATGAATTTATTAGGTCCCTAAATGGCAAGGCTCGGTTCCTCGATGAGATTACAGAAGACGTTTTGCGTAATTACAAGAGGTTCATGGGGAGCGAAGGTTACGCCGGTAAGACGATCGACACACGGCTGAACGTCGTATTCTTTCTGCTGAAAAAGAACAGTATCAAAGCACGGATTCCGAGGGACGAGATGCCCGTTATCGAGGACGAAACCGCCGTTCCGTATACGGAAGAAGAATTAGAGAAATTGTTCGCGGCAATGGATGCGGAAGAGACCGTGCGCTATAAATTTTTCCTCGGGACGGGTTGCCGAGAAAGGGAAGTCTCGTTCGCCTCTTGGCAGGACATCAATTGGGGCAAAGGCGAATACCACATCCGTAGAAAGGACGATGTCGGGTTCACTCCCAAGAGCCATGAGAGCCGTACCGTACCAATGCCCAAATCTCTCGTTACGCTGCTAAAGAATCGGCACAGCAAAGCACCGCACGATCGGTGGATTTTTGTAAACCGGGATGGTCGGCCAGATGGTCATTTTTTGCGCAAACTGAAGCGCATTGCTAAGCGAGCAGGCTTGAACTGCGGCCAATGCAAAACGAAGATCACTGTTGGCAGATACGAAAAGAAACAGGTCGAGGTTAGCTGCAAAGATCAGCCGGTCTGCAGCCATTTCTATCTTCATCGGTTTCGTAAGACTTGCGCGACACGCTGGGTTGAAGCGGGAATTCCGATCAGGACTGTACAAGCATGGCTCGGTCATAAGAATCTCCAAACAACCATGATTTATCTCGGTGTGACAGACAGTACCAAGCTCCGAGGACAGATTGACGCCGCGTTTGGAGATTAAAGGCGAGCCGATTCGGCGTCACATTAGAGACAGAGAAATTGAAGCGCAAGGATAAGCGACGATATTCCCTGACAGGCGCGAGGCAAGCCGCGAAATCGACCGCCTGCTAGACCCGGATGACCCCGTTTTGCTTGAATCCGACCGGAACCGCGTCTCAGGCAATACGACCGATATCGCGAGAATATTTATAAGAACAGCGCGGAGCCTGACAGAGGATCAGAAAGCGATAATTCGCGGGGACTTCACTTCCCACGACGAAGCGATCCTCCAGCAAATGGGTATTTGCAGCTAACTGACGCGTGTAAAAGGCTCCCAACTATCCGGTGGCCTGATGAAAGAAAGGAAGAAGCAATGGAGCAGAAAATAACGTTCCACGACCGCCTTCTTACGTGCCTGCCAAAACTCTTGAATAATTCACGGGTCAAGAAAGAGATCAAGAATGATTTGGGTAAACCGGGAGCTAATCTTCTAAAACGTGTCAAGAATTGTGATCTACTTGACGACGAAGACAGAGATACCCTTTCAGACCCGGTTTACAACGCGTATATGGAGTGTGCGAAAGTAGTCTTGTCGCTGGCATGGGACGGCGATGCACCCGGAATGTCTGGATCACTGTCGATCATGGAGTGCAGCGGAATTTATGTTATTACTTCGAGTGACTTCGATGCTCTTGGACCCTTCTCAACTCTAAAAGAAGCCTTAGAGCAAGAATGTTTCAACATCGTGACGGCGAACCCACAATTAGACTCAAAGGTTTTGCCGAAAAAGAGGCTGCTCGAAATTGCCCGTCAAATTGTCGATTGGGCAAACCAAGGAATTATTCGGATCAATTCCGAAACATACAGAAGTTTAGGTGACACGTTGATTCTGGACTCTGTACATAAATAGACGCGTTACAGGAATAGACACCCACGCCGCGTTTACTTGGCAATCCCCTGTTGATTGGCCGTGACGCATACCTTGTTAACCGCCTCTTGGGCGGACAGTTCATCCAAATGAACGCCCGGACGTTTCATAATTGCAGATATATCGCTGGGCTCACTTTTACCGGGCTTGAGCATCATATCGAGTCTGTATATTGTCTGGAGATTGTATTGCCTGCCAAAAAAGTCGATCCACCAATAGCGCTGTCCCAACAGAACCTCTCTTTCCTTTTCAGTGCTTGTTTTCCAGTGCATCAACGTCAAACCCTCGCAACTCGGGTCGTGAACGAACGCGTTTTCAAATATCGCTCCGTCATCTCCGGGGGCAATATCATCAAGAACGAGGTCTGGTACGAGTGATTGTTGCTGCCCGACATTTGATAGGGCAGCCGGTTTCGCTTCGGTCGCGGTAGTCATATCCGACCTTTGCAGTGAGGATAGATGATCGCGATATGTATTCCGAACCGAAAGAACCAAAAGCAGGATTCCGACTGAGAGCATTACAGTCAAGATTAGAGTGGTTTTCCAATTGACCCACCTTCTTGCGAATACCATCCCTATGACGGCAACCGCTATCGCTGCATCCAGCGACATCTTCGTCAGCTCTTCAGTGGCTTTAGCGGGCACACTAAGCACTTCCGAGACCGCCCAGTCAGTAAAAATAACTCCGCCGAACAAGATAGCCAAGTTGAAAAGAGGTCTGAATCCCCGGGACTCGTTGCTGGTTGGCTGAAAATTGACGGAAATCTGGTCTGACGTGTTAGATGAACCTTCAATTCGAGCAGAAGAGACACGATTGCCACAATTTGGACAAAAAACGGCAGGTTCTGGAAGTTTGTTCCCACAATAAGTGCAATACATAGATTTAACGGAGTTAGGCTATCACACTATCGTGTGCCATACCATCGTGTATGGACTCAAAGTGAGCATGTCGTCAACGATAGGCGCGTGAAAACTGATGCTCTTCATCAATTCGGCTTAAATGTGCGTCGGCTCAGACTTGAACGAAAGCTAAGCCAGGAAGACCTCGCGGAATTAGCGGACCTGCACCGCAATTACGTTTCCCAGATCGAGACCGGACGGCGGAACGTCTCGCTGCTGAACATCCTGAAGTTGGCGCGCGGTCTGAACGTCAAACCGACTAAACTCATTGAAACAATTCGCTGATAAGAGTTGAAAGAGAATTCACGCCGAAGAGGCTGTCGAGTCATCTCTCGTAAATCGTCACATTCCCATCGACCACATTTGCAACGTAACGGCCTTCGCCCAGAAACTGCATCACTTTCTTGCCCGAACGTGCCATTTGCGCCCACCGAGATTTCGTTTCCGGGTTCTGCTCCAACCCTCGGACTTCTCTCCCGCCGAACATGAAGTCAATTTCCCGCAGATGGCGTTTCCAAGTTTGCCGTACCGGGTAACTCTCTTCGCCTAGCTTGACCTCGTCGAGATTCTCGACGAGGACTTGCCGCCAGACCTCAATCAGTACTTGCTCAAAGGAAATCGCCACTGGACGCCTCGATTCGAGGCTGATGCCCTTGCCCAAACTCTGTGATACCCAGATTGCGTGGGTCAGCGTCAACTTTCTTTCTAAAGCCATCACCGGGGGTTTTTCTTGCGGATCGGCACGAATTCGTCAGCTCCTGCCATAATAGTCTTCCATTGCTTTTTGGGGTCGAGTTCATTCTGAATGGTCACTACCAACTGCCAAAGAGTGAGGATTTGAGGATGCCCGTTATTGATAACTCCGTGGCCAGTCCATGCAGTAACTGCTTTTCCCCAATTGACTGAAAAAGTCAACAAGTCCCCGGCGACTGAACCCTTCAGGTGAAATGGCTTTGTTTTCCCACCTGAATCGCTCACGGCGCTCACGTAAGTACCTCTCAAGTTGGTGCCTGTAACCTTCAGGTCCATGTATGAGCCAAGTTCATTTTCCCACTGACCATTAAAATCAATCTTAGATGGCGGGAGAGTGGCAGTCTTGAAATAAGCTAGTTCGGCATGTTTCATAAACAGTTAGGCCTCCGATACGTCAACAGCAGGCGCTATTTACCATACCTTTCTTGATTCCGCAACAACCTTTTGGTTATTTCCGGTGCTGTCTGAACCTAGGACTTCTAGCGAATTGAATCGTGATAAGCTTTCGGGCGAAATTCATCCACCAATGGGAACGGAGATCAAATGGGGAACCTCGAACTAGCGAGCACGGTCAAGATGCTCCAAGGTCAGCGAGCACAAGTCCAGAAAGAACTCACGAAACTGGACAAAGCGATTGCGGTCCTGCGCGAACTCAATGGGACTGATTCGACGCCGTCGCCGAACGGCAAGGGGCATACTATGTCCGCTGCTGCCCGGAGGAAAATTGCGAAGGCGCAGAAGGCAAGGTGGGCGAAAGTAAGGGCGGCAGAGAAGTCGAAAGCGTAGGTAGATCAGCGATCCGCCGCAGCAATCGGAAATGCCCTGATTCGCCCGCTCGGTACCCGCTTAAATCGGAAGCATTGATGGCGAGACCGTGCTCCTGTCACATGTGATGGGGACACTTGAACGCCGAGGCATGACCTGCACCCGCAGTTCGCTAGTCCGATGGTTCCCACGGGGTTATTGACCGCCCTGCGTGCTATCTGGCGAGCGGGCGGAACCAGCCGTGGCGCAGGATTTCCTGCTAGAGGGCACTACCACCAGTCGGGACGCCCGTCGTTCAACGGGGTCGGTTATGCCTTTCCATTCGCGCCGAGTTTGGGCCAATCAAAAGGTCTGGAAGCAAGTTCTTCAAGAAGTGGAACACCCAGCAGGCGACGAGCACCTTTGGAATCTGCGAGCTTTCTAGCTGCGGAGTATTTACGAAAGTATTCCCGAAGCATCTCGTCCAGTTTGCCGTCTAACTGCGAGAAAACATGTTTTTCATTGCAAAATGAGTAGTGATGCCCCCACCCGTTTACGATGCCGGATACTTCCAATAAAGTACGGATCATGGTGAACGAAGAATCCGAAATCTGGCCAGTAGCTTGCTCTCTGAGTTCTTGTCCGGTGATGTTCAGCGCGTCCCGCACTTTCTCCAACAGTTTACTGCGCGACGCTTTGCTAGGCGTGATGCGTCCGTTTCCAATTTCGATTCCGAGGAATTCGAACCCTTTTTGTATCAACCCCCGGAAAGTCTTATCCTTTGCAGTTTTCAGTCCGTGTTTGCTGAGGAGTTGGGACGCCCTTGAAAACCATCGTTCTGCGGTAGTGGGGTCATGGGCAAGAATGAGGAAGTCATCAATATATCTAATGGTACGGCATTCTCCCGAGTTCATCTGTTCATCAAATTCGTGAAGAAGCAGGTTGCCTAAGAGCGGCGAAAGCGAACTACCTTGGGCCACTCCTATATCTTCAAGGGGGAAATCAGCGGCATGAATCCCGAGAGCTGCAAGATTCTCCAGTTCGACCGCAATTGCCTGTTGGAAAATTCTTACAAATTCTGCGTCGTCAACTGCGTCTGCTACCATTTGAATCACGGTAGGCTTGGGTATTTTTGTGAAAAACGCGGATATATCAGACCGAATAACGAATGTCGCCCCCTCACCAATCGACTTCAACACAGCTTCGATTGCGGCGGGAACAGCAGCTAACGTTTCACCCTGCGATTTTTGTACACCGCCGAAACTAAAAGGATTGCTCGATAACGCTTTAATCCTTGGAACTGTCAGAAGAACATCGTGCACAGCACGTTGGACAATACGTGTCTCAATCGGCGCAACAACTATTGGTCGGACGGATTTCCCGTCTTTCTTGGGGATAGGGATACCGCGAGCGGGGTGGAACTTGAACTTGCCTTGGTTCAATTGCCGTTGAATCCGGTCAAGGTGTGCGTCGGCATCGAGGGCAAACTCGTCGATTTCACGCCTTGTGTCGCGCGAGCGCGAAGACCGAGCATTATTCAGAATCACTCGCCAGGCTCTAGCAAGACTTCGCTTTTTTCTGAGTCGCGCGACTAGGTTGGCGGGCATACTTTGCTAGGGGCCTGTAGGCGCACCCAACCCGTCTGAAAGAGTCTATACCTCAGCGGAGGTACCTTCCGGCCCAATCCGCTCAATCGAGACAATCGCCTCGACGCCGTATGGCACGACAGCCCGTCTGGTTCTCCAAACCGCTGGTGCGAGCCACACGAGAGACAATGCCAGAATCACGACCTTCGCGCGAAGTCGCTTCGGGCATTCAGTTATTGCAACTTTTTACGCCGCCGGTTCATCTTGCCTCCACCCATAGTACCTTTTTCGAGGGGGAGCGCAACGGTTTCCGGCCTCGTGGCCCCGGCGCAACCCTGAAAAGATGTCTACGAGCCGCCCTACAGTTCCACCTAAGTGAAAGGGTTACGGCTAGGATCAATTCAGACGAGCCGGGTGTGTTCTCAGCGGAGGTACCTTCCGGCCCAATCCGCTCAATCGAGACAATCGCCTCGACGCCGTATGGCACGACAGCCCGTCTGGTTCTCCAAACCGCTGGTGCGAGCCACACGAGAAAACAACGAACGAATTATAAGGTAAACGACTACTTGCGTGCAAACCGAGCCTAGCGCTCCAAAAACCGACACACCGATGTAAACTCCTTGTGCCGGACCGTGAAGCCCTCCGCTCCGATGACCGTCTCATGAATCCCACTTTTGCACGCTACATCGGCGTTGACTATTCCGGCGCAGCGACACCCAAGTCGAGCCTCAAGGGTCTGCGCGTTTACGCCGCCGATCATTTGACCGCCCCGCAAGAAACCATGCCACCGCCAAGCCCTCGGAAATACTGGACTCGCAGGGGAATCGCTGAGTGGTTGGTTGAGAGGCTCCGCGAAGGGCCGCCAACGCTCGTTGGCATCGACCATGGTTTTTCATTCCCGCTGGCGTATTTCAAGCAGCACGGCTTGCCGCTAGACTGGCCGTCCTTCCTCGATGACTTCCAACGCCATTGGCCGACCGACGAGGACATCTATGTCGATTTCGTTCGGAATGGCAGTTGTGGAAACGCTGCGGCCCGTTCCGGCGATCCCCGATGGCGGAGGCTGACCGAACTGCGGGCACGTACAGCCAAGTCAGTCTTTCATTTCGACGTTCAGGGATCGGTGGCGAAGTCCACGCACGCGGGAATCCCGTGGCTGCGCTACATCCGGCAACACGCCAAGGACCGCGTTCACTTCTGGCCGTTCGACGGATGGAGTCCGCCACCCAACTGCTCCGTGGTCGCGGAGGTCTATCCTGCGCTGTGGAGCAAGACCCGACCGCAGGACAGACGCCCGATCAGCAAGAGGCATATGCGACAGCCGAGTGGCTGCGCCGGGCGGACTGTGATGGCAGCCTCAAAGTGTCCCTCTGCCCTGAGCTTGAACCGAACGAGCGAAAGTCGATTGAGATTGAGGGGTAGATTCTCGGAATGGTGTAGCGTCCCATGGTGAGCATGTCGGAATTGTTAAATCAAATAGATAGCAATGCAGGCTTGTGGAAACAGGACGAAGTGGGGCGTTTTCCCACGATGGAATAAACGTAAGGAAAAGTGCGGGCCATGCCCGAATTGTGAGTTCGGTACCCAAAGGCCTCTTCTACAGCGAAGGTTAGTGACCTCTCGAAGACAGAGATACGCGGCGGAAACAGCAAGTAAGCCATCATTGGGTGGGTGGACTCCCAGAATAGTTTTGGAGCTATGCTCAGGACGAAGTACATCAGCAAGGCTACAGATGAAGAAAACGGCCAGTGGACGTTTGAACCGCTCATGACAAATAATGGAGAATGACCACCCGTGCTGGCATTCTACCATCCAGAGCGAAAACCCGCAATTCCTGGCAGAGGCGAGATCGTCTGCGTGCAGCGCTTTTTTCTGAGGAGAAATGAGGACATCCTCGCCTCCAAGCCGTCCTTCGTAAATGGAAATACTTCCAGCAACCTGGAAACGAAGCCGCTCCAAAATGCCAATCAAATCGAACAAATGTGAATACCTTCCACGAATGCAGAATCGAAACTGCTTTGAGACCGCGCACAAGCAGGCATCAATAAGTCAAAAAGAGTGACGGCGCGGCTGGCTCCTACTTTTGTTCGGAAGCAGGCATTGGAACACCGTTACTTAACCTTCTTGTTAGCGTATCTCCGCTATCTACAATAAGTTCGCCGTAGGCCGCTGCGTCTAAAACTTCGTGCGACATCCCCCAGTTTGTTCATTACTACAACGACATATCCACAGGCCATAATTACAATGCAAAATAAATTGCACTATTCGCTTGACAGGTTTTTAGGAATTGAATTATACGATACCGGCGCGTGGACGTGGCGCATCCGTTATCAGGCCCCGCTAGTCATAAGCTGCCGTAGAAATTGCAAGTGTCAACCTAGCGTAGTGCGGAATCTTGGCAGGCGAAGCTGTGTCCAAGGGAGGAACGATGCGTACTGGACTATCAATTGCGGTGGTCTGCTTGATTCTTCTTACAACGACCGTTTCGGGACAGCAAGTGCCGCAGGCGCAGGGGCCACAGAGTCAGCCACAGGATGGAAGCGCACCCACTCTTACACCTCCCACTCGCGATGCTCAAGCCGTTCAATTACTTAACGCGGTGTTTGCTGCAATGGGTGGGGCTCAGAAGGCCTCAATTGCAGATATCACGGTAGAGGGAACGCTCGCCTTGCCAACCGCTCCCAGCGTTTCGATCGGAACGTTTATTGCTAAGGCTAGAGGCTTTGACTTCAGTATGGAGACAGATCTGAACGGTCATCAAACAATTTTTAGCGTCTTAAGCGATAAAGGCAGTGTGCTCGTTGACGGAAAGCTGAAGCATTTACTTCCTTACAATACAGAAGGTTTATCGCTAGACTTGGTCCCACTCTTTTCAAGATGGAGCGACTATTCTCAAACGGTTTCGACCGTCCAGCCTATCAGTCAGTCCACGGCGAATGGGTCTCTCGTTTACGTTGTTCATGTAGAAGTTCCGATCACACGAAGCTCCCCGTTCGACAACAGCCAAGGAAAGATTGATGTTTCCATTGATCCGTCTACTAGCCTTGTCTCATCGACCGAATATCAGGCCACCGAAGGGAGATTCGCCGATCAAAAGGTGTCGGCACGGACTGAGTACTCCGAGTATAAGAAGTTTGGAAATATCGTGCTGCCAACAACAGCGACGCGCATCCTCCAGGGAAGCCCGCTGATCGTGTATCACGTAAGTACGGTCGTATTTAATGTCGGCCTCACAGATAGTGATTTTCAGAATCAAGGAAGTGTCCAATGAAAACTTTTCGTACCGATTTCCATATAGCTGTGATGATTTCGCTCGTTCTCCTGTCCGCATCTTTTGCATTTGCGCAGTTCGATGCCTCGACATCGGTTGGCGCTCCGTCAGCTATTTTGCACGGGACCGATCTTGATACCGTGGACACAATGAGTGGGAACCTGCAGATCAAGCTGCCGCTTCTGCATTTGCCTGGCCGCGGCCTTGATACAGATTTCCAAATGACAGTGAACTCAAAAGTGTGGGACCTTGAACTATACTACGATGGGATGGGTAACGTTGGAGTGCAAGCGAACCCCAATTTCGCAGCACGGAGTCTCGGAATCGCCGGAATGGGTGCTTACTCAGGACCGGGCGCAGTTTGCCTATTATACGGCGATGGTGATACTTGTGCGGAGGTAGTCTATTACTACACATGGAATAACAACAACGGGAACCGGACAACGATGGCCAACAAAGATGGCATTCTAACAGGTTACTTTATCCCATCCGGATATTGGAGCTTCGATGATTCATATCTCTACGCCGACACATTCACTTCTTATTCTGGGGTACTTCCCACCGTCCTTAAGTACAAGAACGGACTGACATATAGCTACGATAGCTCCGGCAATCAGTCACTCACCGATACCAATGGTAACTTGATCTCTTGCGCTGCCCCCTCCGGCATAATGTCATGCACTGATACACTCGGTCGGGTAATCACCTATACTCCTGGGACGAGTGTAAGCTACAAGGATTCGTCTGGAACAACGCAAACAATCAGCTTCACAACGACTCCCTACACCCTTGAATATCCGCCAAGCGACGTGCCGTCATGGTACGCCCTACCGTGCCACTGCGGCGGACCGGGCACTGGTACTTCAAACTTAATCACTAAGGTGACTTTGCCCAATAACTTGTCCTACGAGATTCAGTACGTAATGAATTCTGACGGTACGACGACGGGCGAAATAGCTAAAATAATACTTCCAACCGGAGGTTACATTCGTTACGTTTATGGACTACTTAATATTTATCCCTCCGCACCATATGGGACTCACAATGTTATAAAGAGAATCGTGAGCCCGGATGGCACTTCCGGTTCCGAACAAACATGGAATTATAACTACGCTTACACCACAACCGGTGCCGCTTCGTTTTACACGACTACGATTACTAAGCCTACGCTCGAATCGGAGATAATCACATATACTCAGAACAATTATGATAGCAGTAGTTCCGTACCGTTCCCGACACAAACGATTTATAAAGATGTTTCTGGTACCGCAATTAAGACGGTCAACCAAACAGTTGGGAGTGATAATAGCAGTTACATTGACCCTCAGACGTTCGGTCTCTCTGGAGCGAACTTCAATAATGTTCGCCCACTATCGACTACAACGGTGCTCAATGATACGACTCAACAGTCAGAAATCACTTATTCCTACGGAAGTTTCGGCAACGTGAACCAAAAGAATGAATACGATTGGGGCGCGTCCTCGCCTTTCCGTTACACAACCTCCAGCTATCTGCACGATGTGCACTCAGCATATGCCGCCACCGGTGTACATATATTGGATCGTCTTTACGATCAGTCTGTCTATAATGCGTCGTCCAGTTTAATCTCAGAGACCACCAATTACTATGACCTGACGACTCCATCGAGCACTTCGGGTGTCGTATCGCACGATTACACGAACTACCCATCCACATATAACTTACGCGGTAACCTTACGCAGAAGAGCCGATGGCTGAATACGACCAGCACGTGGCTTTCTAGCACTAACAAGTATAATGACGTTGGTAATTTGCTCTCGACCACCGATCCGTTATCCAACGTTACCTCTTATGACTATACGGATAATTACTACAGCTACTCGCCAGCGAGCCCAACCTCTGCGTTCGTCACGACGATCACAAAGCCCAGCACTTCTGGGGTGAGCCATATAGATCGCGTCCAATATTATTTTTACTCTGGCTTGATGGCCGCACAGTGCGGCGAGAATTTCCCGTCGGCCACAAGCTGCGCTTATGGCTTATCGTCACAGCCCGACTATGCGTCGATGTCGTATGATGAAATAAATCGACCGCTGTGCGAGAATTTCGGCGACGGCGGCCAAACATGCCTCACGTACAACGAATCATCGTTGCCCATCAGCATTTCTACCTCAACTAAGATTCTGAGTTCGACGAATCTGACGAGAGCCTCAGTGTATGACGGTCTCGGGCGCATTTCACAAACACAATTAACCTCGGACCCGGCGGGCACAGACTTTGTGGATATCACGTACGATTTATTAGGACGTAAGTACACTGTAACTAACCCTCACCGGAGCGGCTCTTCACCAACTGACGGAACGACAACATATAGCTACGACGCATTGAGCAGGATCATCTCCGTCTCGGAACCCGATGGGAGCATAGTGGGGACTTCTTATTCGGGCAATTGCACGACGGTGACGGACGAAGCAAGTAAGAAACGAGCATCGTATACAGACGCGGCGGGTCGCATAACACAGGTTCTCGAGGATCCTAGCGGATCGAGTTACGAGACAGACTATATTTACGACGACCTCGATAATTTAACCACAGTCACCCAAAAAGGTGGAACCTCCTCCACCTACTGGCGGATTCGGACCTTCGGTTATGACTCGCTTAGCCGATTGACTAGCGCCAGCAACCCCGAATCCGGTACCGCCTCCTACACCTACGACGCGAACGGCAACGTCGCGACGAAAGTTGCCCCTCAAGCCAATCAAAGCGGCACTTCGACGACAACGACTACTTATTCCTACGATGCCCTGAATCGGCTGACCTTGAAAACGTACTCCGATGGCAGCCCCGAGGTGGGCTATGTCTACGATCTAGCCGCCGCTTGGGGTTCGACCCTTGCCTACCCGATAGGAAGGCTAGGAGGCGTGTACACGTGGAGTAGCGCTATCGGTTTCATGACCGCCGAGAACTACAGTTTCGATCAAATGGGCCGCATTGCGCTCTTCAGTTATTGCATTCCAACGGAGTGCAGAACAAGCATAACCCATCCGTTGCCCTTCACATACGCGTACTATCTCGATGGGAGCGTAAAATCGCTGACCTATCCAAGTGGGCGCGTTGTGTCATACGCTGAAAACAATGCCCAACAAATGATGGCGGCGCAAGACACTGCCAACAGCATCAATTATGCGACAAGCGCGGTCTACGCTCCTCAAGGCGCGCTTGCGTCGGTACAGAACGGCGCGAACCTCGTCTCCACGCAGTTCTACAACAGCCGTCTGCAACCGTGCCGGATCTCAGTTAAAACTAGCGGCACCGCGCCTAGCTCCTGCACCGATTTGAGCCATTCCGGTAACGTGCTAGATTACACGTACAGTTTCGATCTTTCGTCGGTGAATACTCCCTGTTCAACCGGCTTCGGTACTCCGACGAACAACGCAGATGTCGCAAGCATCACAAACAACATTACGTCTTCCCGAAGCCAAAACTTCTGCTACGACTCCTTCAATCGACTCGCGAAGGCGCAGACGACTTCAACCGATTCGACCAGTTCGACGAACTGCTGGAGCGAGTCGTATTCCATCGATCCATGGGGAAACCTTACCAATATTGCGCAACCGAGTGGCTCAAGCCCATATGTCGGCTGCATGCAGGAGAGCGGGTCCAGCATAGCCGTGAACTCCTCAAATCAAGATACGGGCTCGTGTTACGACGCGGCTGGGAATAAGCTAGGAGCGGCAGCTTCGTCACCCCCGTACTGCTCGCCGCTCCCGACCACATATGCCTATAATGCTGAAAATCAACTCACCTCGACAGCGGGCGTGTCGTATACTTACGACGGGAATGGCAAACGGGCCGGTAAGAGCAGCGGGACGCTCTATTGGTATGGAACCAATCCTGATCCATTGCTGGAAACCGATGGAAGCGGGAATCTTATCAACGAATATATCTTTTTGAATGGCAAACGCATTGCTCGGCGTGATTCTTCGGGCAATGTGGACTATTACTTCGCCGACCACCTGGGTACCACCCGCGTGGTGACGAATGCATCGGGGACGATTCAAGACGATAGCGACTATTATCCCTACGGTAGTCAACGTGTCATCTCATCCGCCAGCGGCAATACCTACAAATTTAGCAGCAAAGAACGCGACTCCGAATCCGGCCTAGACGATTTTGGCGCTCGCTACTACTCGTCGCAGTATGGTAGGTTTATGACATCGGACGAGTTCAAGGGTGGAATCGTAGACCCATTCACCGGCCAGGACATAGAAACTAACTCAGCACTACCTTACGCTGACATCACAGATCCACAGACGTTAAACAAGTACGCGTACGTCAGGAACAACCCGCTTCGCTACGTCGACCCGGATGGTCATGATCTTATTTGCATATCGTGCCTGATCGAAGCCTTAAGCACGCCACAAGCTAGACAAGTGGGAGGTGGTGTTGCAAAAATTGGCTTAGGTGTCGGACTTGTTGCGACCGCAGCAGGTGGAGACGCCCCGGGCGGAGTCGCCGGGACCTTATTGATTGCGAATGCCGCTTTTGGTGGCGCTGTAACTGCCGTCAGTGGAACTGTAGACGTAATGGGCGCAGCAACGCATACGGAAGTTAAACCCGCCACAGACGCGCTTGAAGCGACAGGCAATTTACCGGGTCTGGTGACACTTGCAGCTACCGGAAATATTCAGGCCGGGCAGACCGTGACCACATTAGCGGACGCGGCCAGCTTAGTTGCTGCACCCAGAGAGGCGGTGAAGAATGTTGCCACGATGGCTGACACATACAGGACAGTAATAGCCGTGAGGAGCCTTCTCCATGATGCTGTCAGTTCGGCGAGAGGGTTGATTTCTAATCCTCAACCTCCATCTATGCCGAAACCGCCCCCGCCGCCAGAATGCGGTGGCAACAAATGTTCGAACGAATTTTTGGGGAGCTTTGTGCCCTAATCAAAGAACCATGCCCCTTGAATACACTGGTTAACGAAGGAGCAGTCCAATTGGTCCGCAGAAGAACCAATGGCAACAGCTCGGACTGCATCAGCGTTCAATCTTCTACGCCGAAAACGCCGCCTTGTGCGGTGCGTAAAGAGAATTGCCATTAGAAAGGTGGGGGAGGCAGCCGCAGAAGTCCTAATAGATTATGGATCGATTTCATCGATATATTGGAAAAAAGCTGTGGTTCGGCCTTTTTAATGTAGGGTCGTTCCTGTATTTTATCCTTAGCGGCACGCTGCGTTTTAATTTGGAATCCATATTAGAGTGCATTCTTGCCCTGTTCCTGATGAACTGTGTGGCGCTGATATCGGCGAGAAACTTCCCGGATTGGAAATGAAGACAGCGAATAAGTTCATAATTGTAAATTTTGGGATCGCAACGGGACTGGCCCTGGAGCTTTTTGAGGGCGCTTCGCCGAGGGTCGTGGGCTCAGCAGGCGTGTTGCTCTTGATGTTTGCTAATCTAGTTTTGTATTTCTCGCTGAGGAGAAGGCGTCCTGGTCGGTAATTTAAGGATTAGCTGGCACGATCTCACCAGTTCGCATTCGTGGTGGTAAGCGAGAATCTCCGATGGCCTTCTTCTACGAAATCCGCAGTTCCAGCAACGCTGTCCTGAAGCGAGACGGCGGCTTCGCGACTCAAGACGCCGCGAAGGTGGCCGCACGCGAAAACGCCAAGAAAATGAAAAACCTGCATCAGCCGAATAGGCCGGATGTTGGACGAATTATGGTCGGACAGAATGTGGAGAAAGCCACCAGGTAGTGATCGTCGGTACCCGCGATTATGTGTCGGACAACGAATGCTGGCTGATAGATGACCGGAACCTTTCTGGCAATGGCTTCGAGAGTTCTTCCCACACGTTCGTCGATCGGAACAGTGCTCAAATCTAGATACGGCCCGAGGGTTGCCAAATGTTCCCGCTCATGCCGAATCCCGAGCCGTCGCATGACTTCATCGAAAGCGCCGGGTTCCGCTTCTGGTTCGCCCTTTTCGTGCAAGAAGACACGGAGTTCGCATGGGGACGGTCGCCAGTACGTCGTGAAGTCCGAGGCGGTTAATCGCACTGTGACCTCGAATCGCCGGGTATCAAATCTCGCGTGATGAGTTCTTACCACAAATTGATCGGACAACGGTGGGAAATCATGCCGTTTTCGAGAACCTATAACCGCTTACTTAGCTAAAATGGGACTGACGCTTTCGTTGCGGTCTGTGAAGTGGCTGTTTTACGGTTTCATAAAACATGATTTAGTAAAATCATTGCAGCCGTGAGGATGGCTGATGATGAAATTTCAATTCAACGATGGCGGACGAAAGGCGGCAGGCTATCAAGGGAAGACGGGGGACTGTGTCTGCCGGTCGATAGCCATCGCTACGAAGATGCCGTACGCCTACGTTTACATGCTGTTGAACGAACAGGCGCAGCAGCAGCGGATCACAAAGCGTCAACCTAAACGCGGCAGTGCAAGGACGGGCATTTACAAAACAACCATACGACGCATTTTGGAGACGCTCGGTTGGAAGTGGACGCCGACAATGCAAATCGGATCGGGATGTAAAGTTCATCTGCGGGCCGGTGAGCTGCCGACGGGAAGGCTTATCGTATCGGTGTCAAAGCACATAACATGCGTGATTGACGGCGTGATCCATGACACGCACGATTGCTCTCGGCGTGGAACGAGATGCGTCTACGGGTATTGGAGAAAGGACTAACGAAGTTGCCTCCAGACCTCTGTCTAAGGCGGTCAGGGTCAAGTCTAAGTGCCTGTTCTGGTGTCGCTTACGAGCCTCGGAACGCTTTCTAATCCGCGCAATGATATCTAATGAGACCTAAACTGGGACTCCCCTTTCCGACTACTCAACTACCTTCGGGTCCTCGATCTTCTGCCAATCGATCAGCGCCTGAGTTTTCCCGTCTACTTGGCTCGCAGTGACCATTCTTTCGTAGTGAGCGGCGAAACGGCCTTCGTCCTCTCCGACTACAAACTTTCGGACGGAAAAAGAAGGTTGTTGCTAAGACGCTCATCTCCGGTAGCTATACAGTTTTAGATGATGCCTTGCGAGAAGCCGAAGAGGCCGAAAAGTCGGAAGGCAAGCCAAAAGACAATTCAGATGAATCCGAAGATTCAGAAGGCGAGGTCGTTCCGGCGACTTAAGTTTGTGTGAGGGCCGGGTCTTCGGAGTTCGCGGATTCAGCCTTTTTCTTTTTAGCGTCAACAAAAGCTTCGGCGAATTCACCGAGCAATTCAGTTATGGCTTGCAGGATAGCAGCGGCTTGTGACAAATTGTCGGTCTTGATTTCCCTATTATCGACGTCGAACTCCGGAAGGCTCTCGGATAGGAAGTCGGAAAACCGTTCTTCCGTATAATCATAGGTATTGCTGTCGTCCTCATCCCAGTCCATTATTTCAGTAAGTAACGGTTTTCCTGCCGCCGTTAATCGGTCTATCGCTGTTTGATAGTATGAGTCACTGCTGTCCAAATTAGTCAGAAGTGAGGCGTGAGAGCGAAGAAAACTGGGGCATTCCGTAGCCTCGGTAGCGATTTGTAGGTTGAGGTTGGCATTCTGCTGTCCAAGTTGGCCTCACCAGGAAAGCACCAGTTGCTCGGCGCCAGGGTCGAGCAGCGGCGGAGGCTGGAACGGTTCATCGATCCAGGCCATCAGGTCGCGATAGACGAACAACTGCTGTCGCAACAAAGCGGCGAGATTGGACAGACTCCAGCCAAAGCGAGCGCGCAATTGCAGGTACTTGAGCAGGAGCAGCGCGATCAGAGCGGTCCAGATCTGAATCTGCAAGGCGTTGGAGCTGGTGCCCACGAAGGTCTTGATGCGCAGGTTCTGCTTCAGCGCTTTGAAGAACAGCTCGATCTGCCAGCGCTGGCGGTAGACGGCGGCGATGGTGGAGGCGGCAAAGCCGCGATGATTGGTGAGAAACACCAGGGTGCGTTGCTGGGTTTCGTCCCAGACTTCGATGCGACGCAGAAACAGATCGTCGTTTCCCGTGCGGGCCGCTTTATAAAGAAAGATGATCTCGTCGCGCCGAACCGCACCGTGTTCGGGAACTGCACGGCGCTCGACAACGCCGTAATCGGCGTTGTCCTTCATTCGCGTGACGAAAAACACGCCCTCGGCATCGAGGGAGGCGAACCAATCGTAATCGGCATAGCCACGATCGAAAACCACAATGGTTCCAGGCTCGAAACGCAAGCTACGCGCCACGCGGCTTTCATGCACGCGGCCTTCGGTGATGAGCGCAAAACTGGGGAGCAATCCCTGATGATCCAGCAGCAGATGCAGCTTCACGGCTCCTTTGGTGCGCCGGTACTGTGCCCAATCGAAAACTGAAGCACAGAGTTCGATGAGCGTGGCGTCCAGAGTGAGCAGTTTGTTTTTGAAACGGAAACCATGCGAGCCGGCCACTTCGCGACAGCGGCCCAGCAGTTGATAAAACACGCTGCGGTAAAGCGACCAAGGCCGGTGTTCATTGGCGTAGGCCAGGGTGGAGCGCTTGGGCGCGTCGGGCAGTCCCAGGTGTCGCAGCTTGCCCTCGCTGGCGGCTAGGCCGCCGCAAATCTCGCGCAAGGACTGTGCCCGTCCCAGATGACAGAACAACATGGCTACGAACTGGCCCCAACAACTGAACCCGCGAGCGTGGCGCTCGGCTCGGTGCTCAACCACGGCCCGCTCAAACTCGGTGCGGGAAAACAACTGCAACATCTGGCTGAAAATGCTTGATACTCGTATCACGGCGGCGTTGGTCCTCCCTATGGTTCACGTCTCTCAACGCAAACCGTAGCAGAGTTCTACCGCCGCCGCTCAAAAGCTAATTTGGACAAGAGTGAGTATGAGTAACACTCTGCTAAGCGTTGAGCCTGTGTCGTTCGATCCACAAAATCGATAACGATGTTCTCTTCGGGCAACGGTGCGATACCCTTCCCCGGCATTGGTGTATACTCTATTTTAACGCATCTCTGTTTTCCAACATCGATTGTGCACTCTTGTTGATGGGCATAACCAGACTTTTCAGCCCAAATTATATTTTTAGGCTTTTCCAGTTTGTATACCGCTCCGTTAGGTCCTGCGAACCGGCAGGCCTCTTTAAAGCTTGTTGTCCAACTTAATCCTTTTATGGGCCTACCAACAGCGTCGTCGACACCGCGATAGACAACATCGATGGATTTTGGCGGTGCGTACGGCGGTAAGAATTTGTAGTATCGCAGGATGTCTTTTGCGATTTGCTTAGTCGCTATTGATTGGTATGGTTCGATGAATGCCTCATAGAAAT
>JBEKCU010000044.1:0-19683 GCA_050014735.1 Candidatus Acidiferrales bacterium
CGGACCGGTAAAGTTCCGCGCGACATTTGAGGTGTTGCCCGAATTTGCCTTGGGCCAATATAAGGATCTCGAAGTGGAGATCGATGATCTCAAGATCGAGGACGCCGATGTGGATAAGGCGGTTGAGGAATTGCGCGACCGCGCCGCCACCTTCGTTCCCGTTGAGGGCCGGTTTGTCGGCGATGGCGATTACGCTCAGCTTAAGCTGAAGGGAATTCCGTCCGGCGGCGGCGAAATACTGGAAGCCGAGAGCGTGCTCTGCCACATCGGCGGCGAAGAAACCATGGACGCCTTCAATGAAAATTTGCGCGGCGCAAATGCGGGCGACCACAAAAATTTCGATGTGACATACCCGGCCGATTATCCCGATCCGAAGCTTCAGGGAAAGACTTATTCCTACGCCGTCGAAGTTTTGGGCATCAAGGAAAAGAAACGGCCCGATCTGACCGATGAATTCGCGAAAGACGTGAGCCAGGCGCAGACGGTCGACGAACTGCGCGCCAAGGTTCGCGAAAACATGGAAGCCGCGGGAAAGCACCGCCAGATTCACCAGACACAGGAGAAACTGGTCGATCGAATTATCGAATCCCACGACTTTCCTGTTCCCGAGGCAATGGTGCAACATCAAATGGATTCGCACCTCGAACGCACGGTGCGGTCGCTCGCGCAGCAAGGAGTCGATCCACGAGCGGTCAATGTGGACTGGGTAGCCCTGCGGAGCCGCCAAAAGGACCGTTCCATCAAGGATGTAAGGGCAGAAATCTTGCTGGACCGGATCGCCACTGCTGAAAGCATCGACGTGACCGAGGAAGACGTGGAAAAAGAAATTGAGGCAATCGCCCAACGGAGTGGCGAATCGGCTACAGTCGTTCGCGCGAACTTGACAAGGCAAGGAGCGCTCGATAGGATGAAATCTAAGCTCCGGAGTGAAAAAACTCTGGACTGGCTCTGCCGAAATTCCCGGACCCGGACAAAAACTGAGGAGAAATAAAGCGGTTCCGGCCGGGGTCCTCCGCGACACCTAAAAAACTCAATGAACCATACAGACGATTTGACTCCGCGTGCAACAACGCTCATCCCCATGGTGGTCGAGCAGACCAACCGGGGAGAACGGGCGTACGATATTTATTCCCGCCTTCTCAAAGACAACATTATTTTCATCGGGACGCCGATTGACGATCACGTCGCGAACCTGGTGACGGCTCAGTTGCTCTTTTTGGAAGCGGAAGATCCCGAGAAGGATATTTCGTTGTATATCAATTCGCCGGGCGGATCGATCACGGCGGGCATGGCCATCTATGACACGATGCAATTCGTTCGGCCCAGCGTCGTAACGATTTGCGTCGGCCAAGCCGCCTCGATTGCAGCGCTCCTGCTGACAGCCGGAGCGCCGAAGAAGCGCTTTTCGCTGCCCAACTCGCGCATTTTGATTCACCAGCCGTGGATGTCGGGATTGTCGGGCCAGGCCACCGATATTGACATTCATGCTAAGGAAATTCTGCGCATGCGCACGGTCATAAATGGGCTGCTGGCGCAGCACAGCGGGCATCCGCTCGATTCTCTGGAAAAAGACGTCGAGCGCGACTTCATCATGTCCGCGGCACAGGCCAAGGAATACGGATTGATTGACGAGATCATTACCAAGCATCGCTAGCACGTTCCTAAAAGTTAGTAACGCAATGAGGCGCCGGTTTACGGAAGTTGCAAACGGGCCTAGAATAATCCGAACGGCAGGTATATTGTCCGCTGGCCGCCGGAGGGCATCACACCGTTGAGAAAACTCAGCACCGACGAACCGTTGCGCTGTTCCTTCTGCCATAAGACGCAGGAGCAGGTCGAGAAGTTGATCAGTTCGCCTTCGGACTACCCGCGCGCCTATATCTGCAACGAATGCGTGACCGTATGCGAGCAGATCCTTGAGGAAGAAAAACGCGAACAGGCGAATCCGGTAAACAAGCGGCTGCCTCGGCCCCCGGAAATCAAGGCTTTCCTGGACGGCTATGTGATCGGCCAGGAAAAAACAAAAAAGAAATTGGCCGTCGCCGTCTACAATCACTACAAGCGAATTTTTTTGAACCGCCAGCCCGGCGACGTGGAATTGACGAAGTCGAATATCTTGCTGATCGGCCCGACCGGTACCGGCAAGACATTGCTCGCGCAGACGCTCTCCCGAATGCTGGACGTTCCTTTCGCGATTGTGGACGCCACGACGCTCACCGAAGCGGGATACGTCGGCGAGGACGTCGAGAACATCATCTTGAAGTTGCTGCAAGCGGCTGACGGAGACGTGACAAAAGCGCAGCAAGGGATCATCTACATCGACGAGATCGACAAAATCTCAAAGAAAGATGAGAACCCTTCGATCACACGCGATGTTTCCGGTGAAGGCGTGCAGCAAGCCCTACTGAAAATTCTGGAAGGCACGATTGCGAACGTGCCCCCGCAAGGCGGGCGTAAACATCCGCATCAGGAATTTACGCCGGTCGATACGACGAATATATTGTTCATCTGTGGCGGGGCGTTTGTTGGCCTCGAGAAAACAATCGAACGCCGGATTGGGCAGAAGTCGCTCGGATTCCACACGGACGCCCAGCCTTCCACCGCCCAGCGCCGTAACATCGAACTGCTCGGCCAGGTGCAGCCCACGGACCTGATTCGGTACGGGCTGATCCCCGAATTTGTCGGACGTTTGCCGGTTGTTGGGGTCCTGGGCGACCTCGACAAGGGCGCCCTGATGCAGATTCTGACGGAACCGAAAAATGCGCTGATCCGTCAATACCAGAGGCTTTTCGAGTTTGAAAATGTGAGGCTGCGCTTCGCCGACGATGCCCTGGAAACCGTCGCGGAGCTGGCGCTGCAACGCAAAGTGGGCGCTCGCGGGCTTCGCATGATTCTCGAGGATCTGATGCTCGAATTGATGTACCACCTCCCGGCGCAGCGCAAGCTTCGCGAGTTCGTTGTGACTGCGGAGATGGTGCGGAGCCGTGAAATTAATTGGACGCTGCTGGAAAAAGCAGGCTAGTTTGCGGAAAGTCCCGACGGTCGTCCCATCGGAATAAAAGACGTTCAAGGAGCCGTTATAGCCGCGGAACCCATGTTTAACCGGGAAAAAAGTGAATTGAAGCGCGTGCCGATGATGCCGGTGCGCGATCTTGTGATCTTTCCCCAGATGATGAATCCCTTCATCGTGGGACGAGAAAGTTCCCTGCGCGCGCTCGAAGAGGCGCTCGCAACCGATAAAAAGATTTTCCTCGCCACTCAGCATGACGCTTCGGTGGACGATCCCAAGCCCGAGGAAATTTACACGGTTGGCACGCTGGCCAATATTGTGCAAAGCGTTCGTTTGCCGGATGGAAATCTGCGTGTGCTTGTCGAGGGCGTCGAACGTGCCAAGGTCGTGCAAGTCACCACGGACGAAGGTTTCTTCCGCGCCACCCTGAAAGTGATTCCCAATAAGGCCGAGCCTTCTCCGCAGATCGAGCAGGCCGTAACAAAAGTCACGGGCTTGTTCGAGCAATATGTGAAGCTATCCCAAAGCCTGAATTACGACACCATGATTGCGGCGACGCGCGTGGACGACGCCGCGAAGCTTTCCGACACAATCGCATCCAACCTGCAGATCGCGGTCGAGGAAAAACAGGAATTGCTCGAGAATTTCGATCCGCTGGACCGCCTGACCCGCGTTGGCGAGATTCTCGAAAGCGAAATCGAGAAACTCAACGTGGACCGCAACATCAACACGCGCGTGAAACGCCAGATGGAACGCGCCCAGAAAGAGTATTACCTTAACGAAAAACTGAAAGCGATCCATAAGGAACTCGGCCGCGGCGAAAAAAATGAGCTGGAAGAGCTGAAAAAGAAAATCGATGCCGCCGGCATGCCGAAGGAAACGCATGAGAAGGCCGTCCAGGAGCTGAAGCGCCTGGAAATGATGCCGCCGATGTCCGCGGAATCCACCGTGAGCCGGAATTACCTCGAATGGCTGCTCGCGGTGCCCTGGAAAAAAAGATCGAAGGAAATTCGCGACATCGCCCTCGCGGAGAAAATTCTTGAAGAAGATCACTACGGTCTCGAAAAAGTCAAGGAACGCATCCTCGAATTC
Source organism: Candidatus Acidiferrales bacterium (assembly GCA_050014735.1). GTDB lineage: Bacteria > Acidobacteriota > Terriglobia > Acidiferrales > UBA7541 > Palsa-360. Next base: position 4,103 of record JBEKCU010000044.1, read on the forward strand.
CTCGCCGTGCGGCAGCTCGTAAAGAATCCAAAAGGCTCGATTCTCTGCTTCGTAGGCCCTCCGGGCGTGGGTAAAACTTCGCTTGCCATGTCCATCGGGCGGGCGACCGGGCGCAAGTTCGTGCGCGTTTCGCTCGGCGGCGTGAGGGATGAGGCCGAAATTCGCGGCCACCGCCGCACGTACATCGGAGCTCTGCCCGGCCAGATCATCCAGATGATGAAGAAAGCCGGAACCGTCAATCCGATTTTCGTTCTGGATGAAGTGGACAAAATGTCCACCGACTTCCGCGGCGACCCCTCGGCGGCGCTGATGGAAGTCCTGGACCCCGAACTAAACCACGCCTTTACCGATCACTACCTCGACGTGGAATACGATCTCTCAAAAGTCATGTTCGTCTGCACGGCCAACGTGATGCACACGATTCCCCAGCCCCTGCAGGACCGCATGGAAATACTGCGCATCCCGGGTTACACCGAAGTCGAAAAAGCGCAGATCTCCAAGCGCTTCCTGGTTCGCAAGGCGCTCGAGGCGGCGGGTTTGACTGACGCGAACCTGACGTTCAGCGACGACGTCATCACGCATATCATTCGCCATTATACTCACGAAGCGGGCGTGCGCAGCCTGGAGCGGGAAATCTCGAATATTTGCCGCAAGGTCGCGCGGCGCGTGGTCAAGGAGGGCAAGCAGTATTCGATGGCTGTCACACCCGAAAACGTCAACGAATTCCTGGGCGTCATCAAGTACCGCGAAATCTGGGCGGAAAAGAAGAACGAAATCGGCCTTGCAACCGGCTTGGCGTGGACCGAAGTTGGCGGCTCGGTGCTCTCCACCGAAGCCACCATCATGCAGGGCAAGGGACGCTTGACGCTCACCGGCAAACTGGGAGACGTCATGCAGGAGTCGGCCCAAGCCGCCATGAGTTATGTGCGGTCGCGCACTGGGGCGTTCGGGCTGCCGCGCGATTTTTATCGCCATATAGACATCCACGTGCACGTTCCCGAAGGCGCGATTCCCAAGGATGGTCCATCGGCTGGAATCACGATCGCCACTACGATTGTCAGCGCGCTCACGCGTACGCCGATACGCTGTGACGTGGCCATGACGGGCGAAATCACGCTGCGCGGCAAGGTGCTTCCGATCGGCGGCATGAAAGAGAAATTGCTGGCCGCCCACCGCATGGGGATGCGCACGGTAATTCTTCCCAAGGACAATGAAAAAGATTTGGCGGAGATCCCGGCGGAAATTCAGGCCGGCCTCGCGATCCGGTTCGTCGAAAATATGGATGAGGTTCTGCAGATCGCTTTGGAACGGCCCCTCGAGCCCGCGGAGCACGGCGCGGTTCCGGAAGTGGCGGCGAAGTTCGAAACAGATACCGAGAGCGAATTGACCAACTGAGGGAGACCTCGGTTTACCCGTCCCGAACATTGGCAATTAGAATAAACAAATGGTGATACGGGGTGTGGAACGCCCGGCGGTAGATCGCATCGACAGGTAATTTGAACTCCCAGTTTGGCTAAACCGGCCGGAGAATAATATTACGCCCGCCCGGAGTCCGCCGATCAGGACAATCCCGGCCTGTGCACCAGGCTTAACTTTGGACAACTTAAGGAAATGAAAACGATGAGCATTAGTCTTGCGGAACTGAAAGAGAAAAACATCACGGACCTGGCGAAAATCGCCAAGGATCTGGCGATACCGGGTGCCAGCGGCATGCGCAAACAGGAGTTGATCTTCCAGATCCTCCGCGCCCAGACGGAGAAGAATGGCCTGATCTTCTCGGAAGGCGTACTGGAATGCTTGCCCGATGGCTTCGGCTTCCTGCGCGCGCCGGAGTACAACTACTTGCCCGGCCCAGATGATATCTACGTCTCGCCGTCGCAAATCCGGAAATTCGATCTGCGGACCGGCGACACCGTTTCCGGCCAGGTGCGGCCACCCAAGGACGGCGAGCGTTATTTCGCGCTGATCAAGGTGGAAGCGGTCAATTTCGAGGACCCGGAAGTCGCGCGAAACAAAATATTCTTCGACAACCTGACGCCGCTATATCCGCAGGGGCGCCTGAAGATGGAAACGACTCGGGAAAACCTGACAGGCCGCGTCCTTGACCTGCTTTGCCCAGTCGGAAAAGGCCAGCGCGGCTTGATCGTTGCGCCGCCACGCACCGGAAAAACAATGATGTTGCAGGCCTTCGCCAATTCAGTCACCACAAATCATCCCGAAGTCGCTCTGATCGTTCTTCTGATCGACGAGCGGCCCGAGGAAGTCACCGACATGCAGCGCACGGTGAAGGGCGAAGTCATCAGCTCAACATTCGATGAGCCGCCGCAACGGCACATTCAAGTGGCCGAGATGGTTCTCGAAAAAGCCAAACGCCTGGTCGAGCATAAGCGCGACGTTGTGATCCTGCTCGACTCGATCACTCGTCTGGCGCGCGCCTACAACGCCGTCACGCCACCGTCCGGCAAGGTGCTTTCGGGCGGTATCGATGCCAATGCCCTGCAACGTCCACGGCGTTTCTTCGCCGCCGCGCGCAACGTCGAGGAGGGAGGCTCCCTCACCATCATCGCCACCGCGCTGATCGATACGGGCAGCCGCATGGACGACGTGATCTTCGAAGAATTCAAGGGCACCGGCAACATGGAAATCAATCTTGACCGGCGCCTGGTGGACAAGCGAATTTTCCCGGCGATCGATATCAATCGCTCAGGAACGCGAAAAGAAGAATTGTTGATGCCCCCCGATGAGCTCAACCGCGTTTGGGTCCTTCGCAAGGTGTTGAATCCTCTCTCCCCAGTCGAAGCCATGGAGTTGCTCTGCGGACGCCTTTCGAAATCGAAGTCGAACGCCGAGTTTCTTGCTTCCATGTCTAGCCCGACCTAGAGGAGTTCGCTCGGTTCAACCCCTCCCACCTCCCGGCCGGCGCTTTGCCGTCTGGATTGAATTCGTCTACACTAGAAGGGATTTCTGCATGCAATTCCTAGCGCGCCAGCCCATCCTCGATCGCAAACGCGACGTTTTTGCGTACGAATTATTATTCCGCGATGGCATTCAGAATAGCTGCGAGGGAGTAAATCCCGAAATCGCCTCCACTTCCGTCCTGGATACGACGTTTCTCATCGGGCTGGAGAAAATTACCGAGGGACGACGCATGTTCGTGAATTGTCCCCGAAGCTTCCTGCTACGGGGCTATTTCTCACTGTTTCCTCGCGATTCAGTTGTCATAGAAATTCTGGAAACGATCAAACCCGATCAAGAAGTGGTCGATGCCTGCGCGCGTCTGAAGCAAGAAGGCTTTTTGCTTGCGCTCGATGATTTCATCGATACACCCGAGTGGCAGCCGCTCGTTGCGCTGGCGGACTTCATCAAGGTGGATTTCCGCCTCACGGATAGGGAGGAACGGCAGGCTCTTGTTGCGCGGCACGCCGGAAAAGGTATCCGCATGCTCGCCGAAAAAGTGGAGACCCAGGATGAATTTACGGAAGGCCTGAAAATGGGGTACTCCCTGTTCCAGGGTTACTTTTTTTGCCGGCCCGAGATGATGAAACACCACAACGTGCCAGCCTCCAAAATCGCCTACCTGGAACTGTTGCAGGCGGCGACCGCGCCTGAATTCAACATCGACGACCTGGCAGCCAAGATCAAGCACGAAGCTTCAATAACGTTTCGATTGCTGCGCTACCTGAACTCGGCCGTTTTCGGTCTCCGGTCCGAGGTGAATTCCATTCCACACGCGCTTTCGCTGCTCGGCGAACTGGAGTTGCGAAAGTGGATTGCGGTTGTTTCGGTGGGTGTGATGGCGGACGGAAAGCCCGACGCATTGCTGACCATTCCCCTGGTCCGCGGACGGTTCTGCGAACTGATGGCGCCGCTCGTCGGCATGCCCGGCCATTCGAACGATTTGTTCCTTCTCGGACTTCTCTCCGTGATGGACGCAATCCTCGACCAGCCGCTTACAACGATTCTCGCGGATTTGCCCGTGCGTAAGGAAATTAAGGAGGCGCTGCTGGCTAGAACGGGGCTGTACCGTCAGGTGCTCGACATCGCAATTGCACACGAACGCGCCGATTGGGAAAAAATCAACGCCTTGGTGTCAAAACTCAAATTGGATGAAGGGAAAATTCCCCCACTCTATCTGGCTGCCGTGGATTGGTCCACAGCCCTCCGAAGCGGCGTAAGAGCGCCAGTGCCGGGCTGAACAAATTTCCTGTGGGTTGCGGCTTCAGCCGCGACATCGAGGTCCCGAAAACAGGGCTTTAGCCCCTGAAGTTGTATCTAGCGAATGAATAACACGTAGTTCCAGTCAGTATGTTACCCGGCCGCGGCCTTCGATTTTTCCCGCGCCAGCAGGACGATGACGCGCGCGGTTTCCTCCGCATCCATCGCTGAATTATCCACGAAGACGGCGTCCACAGCGCGAACCAGCGGCGACATTTTTCGCTCGCGGTCCCGGCGGTCTCGTTCGTGCACCCCTGCTAACACGGTCTGCGGATCGGCTCCCTCGCCCTTTTCGCGCAACTCCTGCCAGCGGCGACCCGCACGCACTTCCGGGGACGCATCCAGATAGATTTTCAAATCGGCGTGAGGAAAAACCACGGAACCGATATCGCGGCCTTCCATCACCACGCCGCCCTGCTCTCCCGCGCGACGCTGCTCGGCAACCATCGGATGGCGCACCCCCGGCACCACCGCAGCCACCGACGCGGCGTGTGAGACTTCCGTTGAGCGAATCTTGTCCGTGATATCTTCGCCGTCCAGGATCACGTGTTGTTTGCCGTCATGCGCCACCAGGTCGATTCGCACGCGACTCGCCAGCGCGGCAAGCTGCTCCGGTGAATCCAGCGGAACATGCTCGCATAAAGCCTTCCATCCAACGGCGCGGTACATCGCTCCACTGTCGAGGTGGGTGTAACCGAGCAATTCAGCCACGCGCCGCGCGACCGTGCTCTTCCCCGACCCGACCGGGCCGTCAATCGCGATGATGAGTTTGCTAGCCATAATTAAAGAAATGAACCACCGGTCAAATACAATCTTTGTGGGTCGCGGGTTCACAGTCTGCGGAATAACTCTAAGACTGTCATTCCGAACCCGCTCCTGCGGGTGAGGAATCTCTCTTTTCTTGGATTTAAACCTAAGAGAGATTCCTCGCTTCGCTCGGAATAACACGCAGGAGGAGTCGTTCCGTGGCCTGTTCAGCCGCGACGCCTAAATTGATCACCAATCGCGCTTTAGAGTCTGAGTGAGAACTGAAAAATTGGAACCTCAGCGGCTGAAGCCGGACTGATTTTGCCGGTCTTAAGTCGTGGCTAAAGCCACGACCCGCAATGATCACCAAGTTCTCGCTCAACGCGATCCTTGTGGGTCGCGGCTTCAGCCGCGACATTTGACACTGGCCACAAAATGGGGCTTTAGCCCCTGACTCGCGCGACGTTTGTGACGGCTCCATCGTTCAAATCCTCTTGAACGCGCGCTCGATCTCGCGTACCGAATAACGCAATACGATCGGCCGTCCGTGCGGGCAGCTCATCGGCGCTTCGGTCTTCGCGAGTTCGCCCAGCAACCACTCCATTTTTTTCAAGTCGAGCGGCATGTTCACTTTGATGGCCGCGTGGCACGATGTGGAAGCTGCGATTTTCGCCTGCAACGTATCCATCGAGACGGCTGCGTTTTCGCGCTCGGTCCCGTCGAGAATCTCCATGAGCAATCGTTCCGCGTCCGACGCGGCAATTCCCGCGGGAGCCGCATGAATGGCCACGCTTCGCGGACCCATTTGCGCGACTTCGAAGCCATTTGCAGTAAGCTCCTCGGCGATACGCTCGAAAATCACAATCTGCCGCGGTGAGAGCTCGACCATCAGCGGCATCAACATGCGCTGGCCGGTGAGCTGCCCTTCGCGGCGAGCGCGCAGGTGTTGCTCGAACAGTACGCGCTCGTGCGCCACATGCTGGTCGATGATCCACAATCCTTCCCCGTTCACCGCCACGATGAAACTCGAATTCACTTGCCCCAGTGGCTTGAGTTCGTCCAGACTCTCCGCGCTCGCCAGGCGCTCTCCCATTGATGACGGCTCTCCCGCGAGGAATGCCGCGGCAGCAGCCTCTCCAAAATTGGGGGCGATTTCAGAAGCCGAATCGTCGGTCGCAGTTCCGATCCCGCTTTCAAACTGGAAGCGCTGCGCCTCCGGACGTAGTGGTGCGCCAGTCAGTTCGAAATCGCCGGCAAGCGCCGCGCCCGCTGCCGAATCATTCATCGGTGGAATGACGGCGCGCGGCAAAACTGAATTCCCGTTGCCCGCGCCTGCGACGGCCATTGCAGAGATATTCTCTTGTCGTGCCTCAGTAGCAGCCACGCCAGCAGCGCCCGTGAAACTCGGAATCGGCCTCGCGCGCGACAGGGCTTGCCGGATCGAATCGCGCGTGAAGTCGTGAACGAATTGCGGATGCCGGAAGCGCACTTCGATCTTGGCGGGATGCACGTTCACGTCCACTTCCTCGGGCGGCAAATCGAGAAACAGGAGCACCACAGGGAACACCGAAGGCGGCAGGACGTTGCGATACCCTTCGTGAATCGCATGCAGGATCAGCCTATCGCGCACCAGGCGCGTGTTCACGAAAACATAAATTCCGTTGCGATTGCCGCGCTGGATTTCGGGCCGCGAAGCAAATCCGCGCACCACGAGTTCCGCGGCATGTTCTTCGGGGGCGAGTTCGGTCTCCGTGATCGCGGCGCGCATCGGCGACGACACGGGCAGAATTTCAAACAGCTCGTCGAGCGCTTGCCGCCCGAATATTTGATACACCCGTTCGGCCATCGTCTCGACGGCCGTGGCGTTGATGATTTCCTGCGTCGGCGTTTTTAAAATGAATTGTTTATCGGGATGCGCGAGCGCGTAGTGCGTAACGAGCGAAGCGATGTGCCCCAGCTCTGTCGTTTCCGATTTCAGAAAATTGCGCCGCGCCGGCACGCAGTAGAAAAGATCGGCCACGCTGATCGTCGTGCCCGCGGGAAGTCCCTCGGGTTTCACGCCGACCAGTTTTCCGCCCGCAAATTCGACGCGCGTTCCCTCCTCTTCGTCCGCCGCGCGCGTTTGCAGCAGCAGCCGCGAAACCGCCGCGATGGAAGGGAGGGCTTCGCCCCGGAAACCGAGCGTCGCGATCGAGAGCAAATCGTCCGCCGTGCGCAGCTTCGACGTGGCGTGCCGCTCGAATGCCAGCAGGGCATCGTCATGAGCCATGCCGGTCCCGTCGTCGATCACGCGAATCATTCGCTTCCCGCCCGATTCGACTTCGATGCGAATCGAACGCGCTCCCGCATCCAGTGCGTTTTCGAGCAGCTCCTTGACGACGGAAGCCGGCCGCTCGACAACTTCGCCCGCGGCGATCTTGTTCGCGACGTGCTCCGCTAGTATGCGTATGCGTGTCATGTTTGATTCATGATCTCTTGGTGCATGGAAATTTCCTGTCCAATCGCGACCGGTTATCGTTTCAAGATTTCTCGCCGCCTCGTGAATTCCCTTCGTGTCGCGAATTCTTTTCGTGTCGCGCTAACTTCGTGCCAAGATTTCTCATCGTGTCGCGAGGGCTTTCGGAGGGCCGGGCTTCAGCCCGGCCGTAACGATCCTCGTCACTAGGGGCTTTAGCCCCTGAAGCTCAAGACTTGAATTTCTCCGGAGCGCGATCCATCGAATACTTCCCACATGCCGAGCCAAACGGCCAATCTTCTGGATGCTCAACCGATCGAGCTTGAACAGGATTCATCTGAATATACCTGACTTTCGCCCAGTAGTCTTCGCTGTCACGAATCGTCCAGTCGTGAAAACCGATTTGCCAAATCTGCATTTTATTTCCAAGCTGCGCATGAAGTTCGAGGGAGCTGCCGCCTTCGATAAGTTGTACAGCCTTCTCCAGCGTGGTCGTCTCTCCGGGAGTCAGAAGCAAATGAAAATGATCCGGCATGACTACGAATTCGTGCAGCCGATATACGCCCTTTTCGCGACACCCAAGAATACGTTGAACCAGAATTTCTGCAGCCTTCGGCACTCGGAAAAGCTCGCGCCTCTCCCAAGTAGCGGACGAGACGAAATAGGTGCTCCCGAGGGAAGTCCTATGAGGGAGTTTACTCATTTGAGCTTCAGGGGCTAAAGCCCCTCCCCCACTCAGCGATTACGTCGGGGCTGAAGCCCCGACCTCCGAAACCTCTCGAAAGCCAACCTCTCGTCGGCCGACAAGTAGAATCAACAAAGAGTCTAGACTCTATCGAGGTTAGCCTCGAATCAAAGCCTCTTGAGTGAGCCGAACTCTTGTAGAACAAAATACCTTTGGCGATACTTGCCCATTTTAATATGACATACGCGTTTCGTTTTAATGTCACATACGCGATTAAGGATGCGTAGACGCCTTCGGAGGGCCGGGCTTCAGCCCGGCCGTAAGCGATCCTTTCGTCAGTGGGCTTTAGCCCCTGAAGCTTCTTCGCCCACGGCAATCTTGTTCGTGACGTGTTCCGCAAGTATGCGTATCATCTAGATCCCATCGCCTTCCAGCCTCTTCCGCAGAGACGCGGGGTCCTGCTCATAACGAAAACGTGAGCGACGCACTCCTACGCCACGGATCCCAAACCACCCGATTGTCGGTAAGAGCGAGCCGCCGATCAATACCAAGCCAGTAGGTCAATTCACCACGTCACTTGGAGCGACGCAAAGCGTGCCCACGCTAAAGATCAAAAAGAACGCAGTCATTATTATGATCCCCGGCGGCAAAAGGTATCGCAGTCTCCTGCCAAACTTCAATTCGGGCCACTCGCGCGTGCCGTCATCGAAAACTTTGGCGCAGCCTTTGCATGTTCTTTCGCCATTGCCGAGCCTGACGTTGTCAGGCCAATAATCCCTTCGAAACACTATGTGGCAATAAGGGCATCGAAAATCCGTCCAGCGCAATAAAGCCAATGGGAATATAGGGACGGGCGCATGGTCCACACGAATAGCCAAACGCTCTCTCATTCCTATTTCTCGCGATCATTGCTCACAATAAGACCCAATTGATCGAGCTGATCTTTATCCACGTCGCTCGGCGCATCCGCCATCAAATCCTGCGCCTTGGCCGTCTTCGGGAACGCAATCACTTCGCGGATCGATTTTTCGCCGGCGAGCAAAGCCGTCACGCGATCTAGGCCCAGCGCGATGCCGCCGTGCGGAGGCGTGCCGTACGTCAGCGCATCGAGGAAAAATCCAAAACGGTTGCGGCGTTGCTCTTCGCTGAGACCAAGCGCCTTGAACACACGGTCTTGCAACTCCTCCTGGTGAATTCGAATGCTGCCGGAGCCTAGCTCGACGCCGTTCAGCACCAGGTCATAGCCTTTCGAACGCATCGAAAGGCGAACTTCGTCGGAAGCGTCTTCGAGTTTCGAAATATCTTCCTCGACGATTCCGGTGAAGGGATGCTGCGCGCTAACGACAGCCTTATCCGTCGTGTTCCATTCGAACAGCGCGAAGCCCGTGATCCACAGAAATTCCCATCGGTCCTTCGGTATCAACTTAAGCTGATCCGCCAGCAGCAGGCGCAATTGTCCGGCAATCAGCGCGGCAGCGTCGGTGCCGGGAATTTGTTCCTTCGCTGTGACGGCGACGACGAGATCGCCGGGCTTCGCCTCGACGGCCACGGCGATTTTTTTCAATGTCTCGGCGCCGAGATTCTTTTCCAGCGGCGAAGCCACGCCTTCCGCGGTCACTTTGATTGTATACACGCCGCGCGCGCCCAGCGATTTCGCCTTTTCCGCAATTTCATCGAGTTGTTTGCGTGAAAAAGTAGCCGCTCCGGGAGCCGCAATCGCCTGCACCGTGCCTTCGATGTGCATCGTTCCGCGCGCGGCCGCGAAATGCTCGGACACGTCGTGCAATTCCATGCCGAAGCGCAGGTCTGGTTTGTCCGAGCCGCATCGCCGGATCGCGTCCTTATATTCCATGCGCCGGAACGGGCCATTCACAGTAATTCCAGCCACCGCGCAGGCGCGGACCATCACATTTTCGATCACGCCAAAGATGGCATCCTGCGTGGGGAACGACATCTCGAGATCGAGTTGCGTGAATTCGGGCTGGCGGTCGGCGCGCAGGTCCTCGTCGCGAAAGCATTTGACGATCTGGAAGTAGCGGTCCATCCCGCCAATCATCAAAATCTGCTTAAAAATCTGCGGCGATTGCGGCAGCGCGTAGAATTGTCCGGGATGCACACGGCTGGGCACAAGATAATCGCGCGCGCCTTCCGGAGTCGAGCGCGTCAGCATCGGCGTTTCAATTTCATAAAAACCCATTTCGTCCATCGCCTTGCGAATTTCCAGGATCACGCGATGACGCAGCGCGAGGTTCTGGCGCGGTTTCGTACGGCGCAGGTCGAGATAGCGGTAGCGCAGGCGCGTTTCTTCATTTGCGGTCAGCTCGTCCTCAACCACGAACGGCGGTGTCTTCGCCGTGTTCAGAATACGCAGTTCGCTGGCGACGATTTCAACTTCGCCGGAAGCGAGATCGGGGTTCGGTTTTTGCCGCTTGATTACGCGTCCGATGACGGCCACGACAAATTCCGAGCGCAATTCCTCGGCGCGTGCGTGCGCGACGGCGTATTGCTCCTTGTTAAAAACAATCTGCGCCAGGCCGGAACGGTCGCGCAGATCGATAAAGATCAAGTTACCGAGGTCGCGCCTCTTATGCACCCAGCCCATCAGGACGACGTCTTTGCCGTCGTCGGCGGCGCGCAGATTGCCGCAGTAATGTGTGCGTTGCAGTGTTCCCAGTGAATCGAGCACGAAGTTTTTTGTCCCTTCCGATCTACTATAATGAATTGGCCCAGTAGGACAGGCTTCAGCCTGTCTGCTTTTGAATTCTGCCGCTGCTGCAAGAGTCAAAACAAGACAGGCTGAAGCCTGTCCTACTTACCCCGTTCGGTACCCAAATACGAAAATAATTCTGCCTCGGCAAGCTTTTGCTGCGAGCCGTCGGAGAGCCGCTTCACCGTGACCACCCCGGCGGCAAGTTCATCGTCGCCGAGGATCACGGCATGCCGCGCCTTCAGACGATCCGCTAGGCCGAGCGATTTCCCGAATTTCATTTCTACAGCGGGCAGTTCGACTACGAACCCCGCATCGCGCAAACGTCGCGCTAGGCCTATCGCCGCTGTCTGCGCGGCCGCGCCGAACCAAGCGAGATACACATCGTAGCCGCCGTGTACGTCGCCCTGTCCTGCTTCCTGTAACGAAAGAATTAACCGGTCGGTGCCGATGGCGAATCCAATTCCCTTCGTGGTCGCTGGTCCGCCCAGCAGTTCCACCAATCCGTCGTATCGTCCGCCGCCGCAAACCGCATTCTGCGAACCGAGTCCCGGCGCGGTGATTTCAAATGTTGTGCGCATGTAGTAGTCCAGCCCTCGCACAAGTCTCCAGTTTTCTTGATACGCGATCCCGCGCAGATCGAGTTGCCGTTTCACTTCGGCGTAATGCACGCGGCAGGGCTCGCATAAATGTTCGGCAATGCGCGGCAATTTCTCGATGATGGCTTGCTCATGCTCAAGCTTTGAGTCGAGAACGCGCAGCGGATTCGTCTCGATCCGGCGCTGGCTGTCGGGCCCCAATTGTTCGCGCACTTTTTGCAATTCGGCGCGCAGTTTTTCGACGTACGCAGGGCGGCAGTTCTTGTCTCCGATTGAATTGATGTTGAGGATCGCGCCCTTGAGTTTCAGTTTCTCGAAAAGGCTCATCAGCATCTCGACGACTTGCGCGTCGATGCCCGGAGCATCCGAAGAACCTAGCACCTCCGCGCCAATCTGGTAGAACTGGCGATATCGGCCTTTTTGTGGGCGTTCGCGGCGAAACATTGGTCCCATGTAATAGAGCTTCACGTTGCCGGGCTGCACTTGCATTCCGTGCTCTATGTACGCACGGACGACAGACGCCGTCGCTTCGGGTCTTAGACTTACCGAGCCTCCGAGTTTGATACCGTCGACTCTCGATTTCCAGATTAGGTACGCCCGTTCCAGCTCATCGGACCTACTGTTGTAGTTGGCCAGTCCAAATTCGAGGTTTGTGATGACGGATTGATTGGACGGGAGTTGACCTACCTTCATCGCTCGCTTAACTTCCGTCGTGTACTCTTCTGGCGACATGTCCTCAAACGAGTACATCTCTTTTGAAACGATGTCCGTTTCCTGGCCGACCGACCGTGCAAACAATTCCGTCGGTTCGAAAATCGGTAAACGAATTTCGGCAAATCCGAAAGTCCCAAAAACCTCGCGCGCAACTTGCTCGACCCGATTCCATAGCGCAGACTCCGGCGGAAGAATATCGCGCACACCTTTAATGGCCTGAAATTTCATTCTGCAGTCAGGGGCTGAAACCCCGCGTGCTTCCCCTTAAATGTCGCGGCTGAAGCCGCGACCCACAAACATTCTTCTGTTGTCATTCTTCCGCTGTCATTGCTTCGTTGCCGTTGCTCTGTTGTCTTCGTCCTTAATATTCCTGTTATCATACAGATACTACTGCCCTTATATTTCTCGACCAACGGCTGACCTTCAGACCAGCCTCTCAAGGTGCCCGTCAAGAACACGCGGAGTCACAAGCGCCAACTCAAGAGACAACGACTCGGGTTATTTGTGGGTCGCGGCTTTAGCCGCGACATTACCGACGTGTCAAATGAGGGGCTTTAGCCCCTGACTTCTACCCGGCCACTACGCCTTCTCCGCCTTGTAAGCGTCCGAATACTCAACATACCGCGCAGCATAAGCCTCGATGCTCGCCTGATCTTCGTGCGTAAGCGAGCGGCGAAACTTTCCGGGATGGCCCATGAACAGGCTGCCCGGCGGGACGATTGTGCCCTCGGGAACCAAAGTTCCCGCCGCCACAATCGAGCCTTCGCCGATTTTCGCGCCATTCAGCAGCACCGAGCCCATGCCGATCAGCACGCGCGATTCGATCGTGCAGCCATGCAGGATCACGCCGTGGCCGATCGTTACCGCGTCGCCCAGTTGAAGCGGATGCGTGTCTCTCATCACGTGCAGCACCGAGCCGTCCTGAATATTCGTGCGCGAGCCGATGCGAATCCAGTTCACGTCGCCGCGAATCACCACGCAGGGCCAGACGCTCGACAGTTCGCCGATGCTCACGTCGCCGATGACGACGGCGTCAGGATCGATATACGCGGAAGCAGCGATTTGCGGCAGTCGGCCGCGATAACTGCGAATCATGCTTGCACCCCGTTGGCACTTAAACTCATTGGAGATAAAGCAAGTGAAGCTAACACACCCATTTCAGGCTGACAATCGGTCTCCAGCTCCAGTAGAACAGGCTTCAGCCTGTTTGATTTTGACTTTGGAGCCTATCTGGCCTTTCTGTTCGGTCAATCAGCCTTCGTCCAAGTCGGCCTAGTTCCGGGCGTTTTAGCTCACAATAACAAAAGTCAAAATCAGACAGGCTGAAGCCTGTCCAACTTAAAACAACGCTGCTTAATCGATTTCCACCACCGACCCTCGCGTCGCTGCGGGTTTCGCTTCCAGCCTTGCCGCCACCGCTCGCGCCATCGCGTAGATGCTCTTTGCGCCCGGCGCATCTTCCCCTAGCAGCGCGACCGGCTTGCCGGTATCGCCGCCGATTCGGATTTTCGGATCGATTTCGATCTCACCGAGCAGCGGCACGCCGTAGGTGTCGGCAATGCGGCGGCCTTCGCCGTGTCCGAAAACGTCGATTTTTCCCTGGCAATGCGGGCAACTGAAAAAACTCATATTCTCGACGATCCCCAGGATGTCCACGTTCACCTGGCGAAACATTTCCATCGCTTTGCGAACATCGGCCAGCGCTACAGTGGACGGCGTGGTCACAAGAACCGCGCCTGTGACCGGCACGATCTGGATCAGCGAAAGCTGCACGTCGCCCGTGCCTGGCGGAAGGTCCACGATCAGATAGTCCAGTTCGCCCCACACAACGCTGCGCAGGAATTGCTGCATCACGCTGTGCAGCATCGGGCCGCGCCAGATCATCGGCTTGTCACCGGGATTAAGCAGGCCCATCGAAATCAGTTTGAGGCCCTGCGCCTGGACCGGGAGAATCTCGCGCTCGCTGAGCGCCTGCGGTTGCTCGTCGGTACCGAGCATGATGGGCACGTTGGGACCGTAAACGTCCGCATCGAGCAATCCCACGGAAGCGCCCATACGCTTAAGCGCAAGCGCCAGGTTCACGGCAATGGTGGTCTTCCCCACACCGCCCTTTCCGCTCGCGACGGCGACGAGATTCTTCACGCCCTCGATCGGCAGTTTCGGCGGTGGCTGGGGCATGGGAGGCGGCGGCATGGTCAATTTCTCCTGAGTTAGAAGATTCTTATGCTGCTCATTTCGCAGCCCTACATTTTGAACGAGAAAAGGACGCACGTCCACTGGCGTGGGTAGCGTCTCGCCGGCGGCATCTGCCCGGCAACAGAAACGAAAACCGCCTGCGAGACACCGACGCTACTAAAACCGCAATTCCGACATGAGCGCGACCGATCATCACGCATAACGGATTTAATAGCTCCTGCGGGACGACACTCTTACGGCATGCCGTGCCCTGGGACACATCATGCGGAACGAAAGACGTGTGTCGATCCGGGCAGTTCCCAATTGGCCACAAAGTTGCCCCGTACCATTGTTCCCTTCGGTCACACGCGCTAGGTTAAATTAGGGCACTCTCCCGTCGAGCCACGGGCAGTTGCGTCCCAAGGTGGGTGCGGGCTCAATGGGGAGCCTGCAAGAGTGAATTATGAATTCCGCATACACTAAAAATTCCACCAATACTAAGCTGACATCGGCCCGCGCATTTATTCGCAGCCTCAACATCCTTCTGAAATATGCGCGGCTTTACAGCTTCGACCATACGCGCACCGCCGAACAGTTCGAGACCGCATGGAACGAACTGCATGAATCGATACCTGTCACCAATGAGTCCGGCCTGCTGCTCAGCGCGACCGGGACGCAACTTTTGCTCGATGGCGCGCCCATTGACGCCAGTCCGGCGGAGCGTAGCTTCGCGCAGCTTTTATCCGCCGCTGGCCTTGCCAGCATCCAGTTTACGGCGCACGTTACGAAAGAAGATTTGGAGCGTCTTGTTCGGGCCTTTCCTACTCACAATACGAAACCTTCCGCGCTGGCTGAACAATTGAAAGCCGCTTTGTCCGGCGTGAAGGGCATCCGCATCAATGAAATCCGTTACGTTGCGGAGGACGCGTCGAGCAGCAAGTCACTCGCGGCTGGGCTGCTCACGCAAACGCTCGGTGCCGATGCCGGATCGATGAAGGACTGGTTGAACGACCCACAAAAATTATTGCAGCTGATTGCCGCTGCCGAAGGCTCGCACACTGAACCTGGCGATGGTATGGGCGGGGACGGAACGAGAGAGGGTAGCGGCACGGGCGGCGCCGGTGGACCGGGCAGCGACCACGGAACTGGTACAGGAAGCGGCAGCGGTTCCGGTTATAACGCTGGGATTGGAACCGGAACGGGCGGTACCGGCATTGGGAGCAGCAGAGGCATCGGCGGTAACACTGGAACCGGAACTGGTGGCGCGGGTAGCGGCACAGGTAT
>JBEKCU010000045.1:0-19649 GCA_050014735.1 Candidatus Acidiferrales bacterium
GGCATGAATTGGGCGTCGATCCCAGGGCGATTGCCGCGCGGGTCGACTCGGTACCAGCGGCCGTTGGGTAAGTAAACCGCGTTCAGGCCGTGCAAACTGTAAGGGGCGCCATCATCGTCGCGGCTGAGCCGCTGGTAGCAGAGCCCGGCGGGAATCGAATTGGCTCTCAACAGAGCTGCGAGTAAATGACTCTTCGCAAAACAGTAGCCAGTGCCCGCCTGTAGTACTTCCGAGGCGCTACAAGTGATGGGATTCAGTTTGTAATCGTAACTATGCTTGATCTCATCGCGTACCCATTCGAAGCAGCGTCTCGCTACTTCGTTCACATCCTGTGCGCCTTCAGACAGTTCTCTTGCAAGGTTGAACACCTCAGGGTGTTTCCAGTCGATGACGGTCCCGGATTCCAAATATTCTTTCATCAGTTCCTCGGAGTCATCGGTCAATTCACCCAGGCTATAGTTCGCCGGGCTGCGTGACCCCGCCTATTTCGGGTGTCCGTTGTTGAGAATCTTCTCAAAAATTTGCGGAATTTCAAAGATCGCCCGATTGTGCATGCCGGCGGCGCGCTCGCGAAACCGCGCTAATTCGCCCGGCTTCAGCAATTCCGCCACGGCGGACGCCGTCTGCCCGTGATTCGGCACCACGATTCCAACTTCCTTCTCGAGCACCCATCGCGCATTATAGCGCTCCTGCGGCAGCGTCCATGCGTTGCAATCGATAATGACAGGCAGCCGCTTGGACAGCGCTTCGCTGATGCTGCCGGGTCCCGGCTTGCCAATAAAAAAATCGGACAGCGCCATGAAGTACGGAATTTGCGTGGTGAAACCTTCCACGTGTATGCGAATTCTGGAGGGTTCCTGCCTCAGCGTCTGCGCCAATTTTTCGTTGCGCCCGCAGATCATGATGAGCTGCACCTGCAGGGAAGATCGATTGATCTGCCTCAGAATGTGCAGCATTTTCGAAGTCCCGTACCCCCCGAACAGCACAATGCCCGTGGGAAGATCGGGATCGAGGCCCAGTTTATTGCGCTCCGCGATCCGGTCCGAAGGTTCCGGTTCATAGAAGCGCGGATGGAGAATCATCCCGGAAGTCTGGTAGACGGTTCCGTTTACATGCCCGAACTGGCGAGCCTGCTCAACGGCGTGCTCGGTTCCGCAGACCAGATACTGAGACTCGTTCTCGATCCAAAAATGTTTCGGATAGTCCGCCAGATCCGTCAGCACTGTGACGAAGGGACGGGCGGGAAACGCCTTGTCGTAGCTTTCACGCAGCGCCCGATTAAAATGCGGAACCACCGAAACCACCATATCCGGTTTCGTCTCCAGCCAGAATTTCTCGAGCAATTTCACCGTCGGTGCGTGGTACATGCGCACCACCAACTGCAACACGCGCATCAACTGCGGGCTGCCGAGCGTCCAGCCGTTGCGCAGCATCTTGTTGTACATATCCTCGATGCGAATCCCGGCATATTTGCGAAGGATGTCCAGGGGATCAAGTAATTCTTGAAGGTTGATCAGAGAAACTTCGAGCGGCAGGCCTTCGCGCTCGATTTCGACTTGCAAAGCCGTGGCGGCATTGCGATGGCCGCCGCCGGCGTCAAAGAAAATAAGGTGGATGAGTCGCTTCGGGGGCTGCTGTCCGGGCATTCCGTCTGCCATCGATCGTCGGTCCTCACATACCGCTAACTAATTTGTGTTCTATCAGTAACAAACAATTCTTACGATTTGTTCAACGTTTCGTAACAAGTTAGCAAAGTTCACTTGAGAGAATTGCCCCACGATGAAATGCGACCTGCACGTCCACTCAGTTCATTCGGGAACGCTGCCCGTGGCGATTCTCCGCCACTTTTTTCTGGAAAGTTACAGCGCCCCGAAAGATGTCTACACCATGTTGCGAAAGCGCGGCATGGACCTAGTCACCCTGACGGACCACGACTCCATCGGCGGCGCGGAAGAGCTGCGCCGATATCCCGACTTCTTTACCAGTGAAGAAGTGACGTGCAAGATGCCCAGCGGAACGTATGCCCATGTCGGCGTCTACGATCTGACCGAGCGGCAGCACAACGAAATTACTCGCCGGCGAAACGATATGATCCGCTTGCTCGCTTACCTTTCCGAGCAGCGCCTGTTTTTTACGATCAATCATGTTTTCTCTTCACTTACGGGACGCCGGGACCCGGACGATTACGAGTGGTTCTCGGGCTTTTTCCCTGCCGTGGAGGCCCGTAACGGGCAAATGTTGGCCTGCGCTAATCGCCAGGCGGAGGAATTCGCATGGCGCCGCTGCAAGACGCAGGTTGCCGGCAGCGATGCACACGCCCTGGCATCGGTAGGCACAACGTACACGGAAGTTCTGGGAGCTCGGGATAAGGACGAATTCTTCGCCGGGCTTCGCGCTGGGTACGGGCGACTTGGCGGAGACTCCGGAAGCTACTGGAAATTGACCCGAGATGTTCTGCTTCTGTGCCGGGAAATGATGCGCGAAGACCGCTGGACGATTCTGCTCGCTCCGCTGCTGGCGCTCGTTCCTGCAGGAGTTGCCGTCAACTATCTGGTGGATCTGGATTTTGTTCGCCGCTGGGGCACGGCCATTAATGCTTCCAAGCCGTCGCGCGAATTCGGGCTGGCGACGGAACCGGTGCGTGAGAAACAAGCCGCTTAACAGGTGTGGGATGCGCTGGCTGGAAGCTTCGTAGCGCAGCCGAGAACGAAAGTGAGGTGAGGCCATGACAGCGACAAGAACGGTGTGGCGATTTATCGAGAATCGCGATCACCAGGTCATGAGGAGCTTCAATCGCTGGCGTGCGCCACGATGGCTTCGCATCTGGATGGTCTGGTCTACCCGGCTCGGAGATGGCTGGATCTGGTATACCGTGGGGATCGCTGTTCTGTTGTTTGGCGGAGACATGCGGTTTGTAGCCTTCGCGGCCAGCGCCACAGCGGAGGCCGCTTCGGTCGTTCTGTTTCGCGTGATGAAAAATGCCAGCAAGAGAAAACGTCCCTGTCATCTCGAAACGCACTGCTGGGCTAAAGTTCTTCCACCTGATCAGTTTTCGTTTCCTTCCGGTCATTCGATGAGCGCGTTCGCCATTGCCGTTCCGCTGTGTATCTATTATCCGGAATTGCAGGCTCCTCTGCTGATGTTGTCGCTCAGCATCGCAGTCTCGCGTGTCGTGCTCAGCATGCACTTCGTCAGTGATGTTGTTGTCGGATCGCTGCTGGGAGCCGGGTTGGGTTACGGTTCCTTCCTGCTGTTTCGATAATCAGATCGTATGAGAACCTGGAAAACTTTATAGGTCCCGGCTAAACGGGCTGCAGAAAACCAGTAAAACAGGCTTCACAGGCTGCGGAAAAAGTAGGAAGATTTGTGGGTCGTGGCTTCAGCCACGACGTAAGCGCATTGGATTCGTCAGGGGTTTTAACCCCTGAAGCCCGCAAATGCCATTTTTCCGCAGCCAGTTCAGCCTGTTTGTATTTGAATTTTGCAGTTGTGGCAAAGTTCAAAACCAAACAGGCTGAAGCCTGTTCCACTGGATCAGCCCAGCCGCTCGAAAATTCCCGCGGCGCCCATTCCTCCGCCAATGCACATTGTCACTATACCGTAGCGCGCATTACGCCGCTCGAGCTCCCGCAGGATCGATGCAGTGAGCTTCGCTCCAGTACACCCAAGCGGATGTCCGAGGGCAATCGCGCCGCCATTGGGATTGATGCGTGCAGGGTCGAGTCCGACCTCCTGGATCACTGCCAGCGATTGCACAGCGAACGCCTCGTTCAGCTCGATCACGTCGATCTGGTCGAGCGCCAGGCCGGCAATCTTGAGGGCCTTCGGAATCGCGTAGGCGGGACCGATGCCCATGATCTCAGCGGGCACACCGGCTGCGGCAAAGCCGAGAAAGCGCGCCATCGGCTTCACTCCGAGCGCACGAGCCCGTTCACCGCTCATCACGATTGCAGCGGCTGCACCGTCGCTGGTCTGCGAGCTATTTCCGGCAGTGGTCGTGCCACGCGCATGGAATGCGGGTTTAAGCTTCGCCAGCGCTGCCATCGATGTGTCGGCGCGGGGACCCTCGTCTGTCTCGAAAAGTGTCGTGGCCGTTTTGGCCTTTGCAACGTTCCCGCTTCCATTAGAGACGCCCGTCGCCCGCACCTCGACCGGAACGATTTCGTCCTTGAATTTGCCCGCGGCAATGGCGGCGATCGCTTTCTGGTGACTCGTAAGCGAAAATTCGTCTGCCTTTTCGCGAGTGATGCCGTATTTCTTTGCCAGATTTTCCGCAGTCAGACCCATGCTGAGATACGCGTCCGGGTAATGATCCATCAGCCAGGGATTCGGAGCGATCTTGTTGCCCCCCATGGGGATCATGCTCATCGATTCGGTGCCGCCGGCCAGAATTACATCGGCGTGCCCTACCATAATGTGCTCGGCGGCCATGGCGATCGATTGCAGACCCGAGGAGCAGAACCGGTTGATCGTAATCGCCGGAATTCGATCGGGAAGCCCGGCGCGCTGGCAGGCGATGCGGGCAACGTTCATCCCCGCTTCGGCTTCGGGCATTGCACAGCCGAGAATCACATCCTCGATGTCCTTCGGGTCGAGTCCGGGCACGCGGCGAATCGCTTCATTGATTGCAATGGCAGCAAGGTCGTCGGGCCGCGTCGCGCGCAGGGTGCCCTTGGAGGCCTTCCCGACGGGGGTGCGTACGGAACTTACGATGACGGCGTCTCTCATGTTGGTGACTCGTGACTGGTGATTCGTGACTCGTGATTTGTAACTTGTGATTCGTGAACCATTGGATGCTCGTTGGGTGAAAAAAGCAACAGGACGCTCGGGGCGCGGAGTTCTCTTGTCAACTCCGGCGTGAATAAATGGCGTTGAATTCCGGGGATGCGGCATGATATGGATGGGGGACGGGCGTGGCGTTCACCACCACTGGCCACGCGGGGGAGACTTCATGAAATCATTTCTTGGGCTTCTGACGGTTGCGCTTTTGGCTGTTCCTGCCGTGAAGGCCGCGCCACCGCAGCAAGCTTCGCAGTCAAGCGCCGCCCAGAGCAACAATATTCCAACCCCGCCGTCCTGGGCATATGCCCTCAATCCACCGAATGTCCCGCCGGTGAAAGATGACGGCTCCCCGCACACCGTTCCTGGCAGCACGAAGGCGCTGACGCGCCAGCAAACCGTCGATGGGTTCAACGTGCCGGATTGGCGTCCGGAAGAACATCCTGCAATGCCGGAGGTCGTCGAGCACGGCAGGAAACCGGACGTGCGAGGATGCGCGTATTGTCATCTCCCGAATGGCCTGGGCCGACCGGAAAACGCCAGCCTCGCGGGACTTCCGGCGGATTACATCATGGAACAAGTAGCGGAATTCAAAGCCGGCGCGCGAAAGAGCGCGGAGCCCAAGCTGGGCCCTCCGACAGCGATGATCGGGATCGCGAAAGCTGTTTCGGACGAGGATCTGAAGACCGCGGCGGAATATTTCTCCTCGCTCAAATTGAAGCCGTGGATCAGAGTGGTCGAAACAACCACCGTTCCAAAAACGCGTGTGTCGGGCACGATGCTGATTCCCATCGATGGAGGAGGCACGGAACCGATCGGCAATCGCATCATTGAGACTCCTGAAGATGTATACAGAACAGAACTGCGCGATGCCGGATCGGGATTTATCGCGTACGTGCCGGTCGGAAGCGTGAAGAAAGGCGAGGCACTGGTCATGACCGGTGACGGAGGCAAGACGGTGCGCTGCGCCATTTGCCACGGTCCGGAACTTCATGGCCTTGGACCTGTGCCGCCGATCGCGGGACGGTCGCCCAGCTACATTTTCCGGCAACTCTTCGACATTCAGCACGGCGTTCGCACCGGGAGCTGGACGGTATTGATGAAGGAACCTCTCGCGCGGCTCAGCGAGGATGATCTTGTGTCTGTCGCCGCGTATCTTGCTTCGCGCAAGCCGTAAAATCGGACAAGCATTCGTACGGAGGGCGCGGAAACCCGGAGAAGGCAAGAATACCGCTGGCAGACCCCGGAGCAGTCGAAATGACAATTCACGTTCGACCTGTACGAGCTGAAGACGCCCGTTCGTTCATCGAGGTTCGCAATGCGGCTGTGCGTGGGATTGCCTCGAAGGATTATCCTCCCTCCGTTATTGAGTCGTGGGCAAAATCGCCGATCACGGATGCGACCATCGCTCATTATCTTGCTAATCCCGAGAAAGAAACTCGCGTTGTTGCAGAACTGAATTCCGAGATTGCTGGCATTGGATCGCTAGTGATCGACAATAACGAACTGCGGGCGTGCTATGTCCGGCCGAATGCAACCCGCCAGGGAGTCGGTTCGGCGATTGTGTGGGAAATTGAACGGATCGCCCTGGAGAACGGTGTTACGTTCCTGCAGATGGATTCGTCGGTGACTGCGGAACCGTTCTACATAGCGATGGGATATGAAGCGCTGGAGTACGGAGAGCATGTTTTGTACAAGGGGCCGCGAATGGCCTGCGTCAGAATGCGCAAAGTGCTCAAACCGCCGGATTGAATTGATGCACTGAACCGGCGTTCACGCCCAATACGTGCGGTCCAGCGTGCGATATTGAATCGCCTCTCCCAGATGGCGCGTCTCAAGACTTTCCGACGCGTCGAGGTCCGCGATCGTGCGCGCGACTTTCAGAATACGGTCGTGTGCGCGGGCCGAAAGGCCAAGGCGGGAGATGGCGTTTTCCAGCATTTTTTCGCCGTCGTCGCTTATGGCGCAGAATTTCCGGATCATTTTTGGCGGCATGTGCGCGTTTGAGAAAACTCTCTTTTCGCCCGCATAGCGCGCCGTCTGGATCGCGCGGGCGCGGCACACGCGTTCGCGTACTGCGGCTGAGTCTTCGGTATCGCCTTTGGTGCGCAGCTCCTTGTATTTCACCGCTGGAACTTCGATGTGGATGTCGATGCGGTCGATCAATGGCCCGGATATTTTCGAGACGTAACGCTGAATCTGGGGCGGCGAGCAGTGGCACTGGCGCGTCGAATCTCCAAAAAACCCGCATGGGCAGGGATTCATCGCCGCCGCGAGCATGAAACGCGCGGGAAACGTAATCGAAGTCGCAGCGCGCGAAATAGTGACTGCGCCATCCTCCAACGGCTGGCGCATTACTTCCAAAACGTTGCGCTCGAATTCCGGCAATTCATCCAGGAACAGCACGCCGTTGTGCCCAAGCGAAACTTCTCCCGGACGGGGGACCGCGCCGCCGCCAATCAGGCCTGCATCGCTGATCGTGTGATGCGGGGAACGAAACGGCCGCGTGCCCACCAATCCGCGCGAATCGTCGAGGACTCCCGCAACGCTGTGGATGCGCGTGGTTTCGATGGCTTCGTCGAGCGACATTGGCGGCAGGATCGTGGGAATCCTTTTGGCGAGCATCGTTTTCCCCGCGCCGGGCGGCCCGATGAAAATAATATTGTGACCGCCGGCGCAGGCGACTTCGAGGGCGCGCTTGGCGGCCTGCTGTCCGCGCACGTCGCGCATATCGACCGAATATTGCGCGGCGTTGGAGAGCATCGTGTTCGCGTCCACGCGCACCGGCGAGAACGACTCCGGCGCATTAATCAAATCGACGGCCTGCGGCAGCGTGCGCACCGCAAACACATCGATTCCTTCGACCACCGCCGCTTCTCGCGCGTTCGCCTCCGGCACAACGACCGCCCTAATTTTGTGCTCGCGCGCCGCAAGCGCCGCCGACAGAGCGCCCCGAACCGAACGCACCTGCCCATCCAGCGAGAGTTCTCCGAGAAAAATGAATTGGTCGAGCCGCTTGCCGAAGAACGCCCCTTCGCAACCCAAAATCGAAAGCGCCATAGGCAGATCGAAGGCCGAGCCTTCCTTGCGAATATCGGCCGGCGCGAGATTTACCGTGACGCTCTGGAATGGAAAATCGTGACCGCAATTTTTCAGGGCGGCCTTGATGCGCTCGCGGCTTTCCTTTACGGCCACGTCAGGCAAGCCCACCACATTGAAGTCGCCAGGCTTGCCCGAGCCAACATCGACCTCCACCTCCATTAGGTAGGCGTCGATGCCAAAGACCGCGGCGCTATAATTTTTGTAGTGCATGTGTAATACACGTGTATCACAGTTTGTCAACGGACGTGACAACTTCCGGTGGGCGCAAGAGTAACCCAAATGCTAATTACATGCCAGTGAAAGACAGAGATTTACGAATGTCATAGCACTGCGCACTCTTGGCCACCCATACCGTCAGCGGCTAAGGCCGATTCAAGAATGTCTCGTATGGCCGGACTGAAACCCGGCCATGCAAGGTATTTCAGAAGCAGCCGCGGTTCGGCGAAATCGTTCGCGATAGCGGGTTCGAACGGATTATTGTGAGTTCCCGGAATTGCCGCGCGCTGCAAGAAAGGGGCGAAAATCGTCCCAAACCCGGTCTATCGATTTTCGATCCAGGTCTTTCGTTTCCGGCTTATCGGGCTGTTTTTCGGAAAAGAGTTGGAGGGTGACTTTGCCGCACGATGGCGTGACAGCATCGGGAGGATAGGAATAAATTCCAACATAGGTTGCGTCGGTGACATTCAGGAAAGCGTTGTGTGCATTAACGACCGTGGCGGCCTTGCCAGGCTGGATCGGTTCGATCTCCTTCCCGCCGCAAAATAGCTTCATTTTATAAAAGTCAGTCTTGAATTTCATGTGGGCAGGGATGCCGTAGAGGGTTCCGGCGGGGGCTATTTCCCGGCCTAATGTGGACATGAACGTCTCGCGCAATTGGGGCTCAGCCTGCACAAGAAGCACCGGCTTGTATGCGCCGATATACTCGCCCCACTCGCGTACATCCTGGAGCGGCTCGAACGTGTTCTGAATCGAGTCCTTGCTCTTTTTTGTTCTCTTGCCTTTTTCCTGTGCGGCGGTGAGCCCGGTTTGCTCTCGCAATTCATAATCCAGAACGGGAGTTCCTAGTGCCACATCGAAGCCGCCCACGGCGAACACGTAAGGCTTTGTGTCGAACTTGGTGGACCTAATCGTTTCCTTCAAGGAACCCAGCGGGTAAGGATCGGTTGGTTCGACGGGGAGCAATCTCGCGCTCGGGGGAGCCGAACCCTTCATTCTCTTTCGGGCCTGTTCGAGCGTCGGCAGCGTCTGATCGATTCGAACAACCCCCGAGACACCCGGTCTATTTCCTCCGGGTACCAAGAATGTTGTGATTCCGATGACTTCGCCAAGCGAATTGAACAAAGGCCCGCCGGAATTGCCGTGATTGATATTGACATCCGCAATGATGGCGCGCGCCTCGACCTTGCTCACGATGCCACTCGTGATGATTTTCTTTAGACCTAGCGGGCTACCGATCGTAAATACCCTCTCGCCCTCGACGGCAATTTCCCGGCCTGCTCGCGCCTGGACGATCGGCGCTGCCAAAGCCTCCGGGAAAGCGCTGAGACTTACCTGGAGCACTGCCACATCCCGTTCCGAATCGAACGTGAGGAGTTTTGCCGCGACTTTTCTTTTGGCATCGAACTGAACGGAGATTAATTCGGACGGCCCAATCACATGCTGATTGGTCATCACAAGTCCCGCGGAATCGACGATAAACCCAGTGCCCGAGCCAATTTCGCTCCAAACCGTCACCACCGAGTTTTGATATTTTTGAAACATCGTGGTCAGCTCATCCACCTTGCGGGCAGGTTCGGCTGAGTGGACATCCGTAATCCGAGCGTTGTCGTTGCTCAGCTCCACGGAAACAGGTTCATCGCTGACATCGATCACCATTTCCCAAACGTAGTGACGGCCTTGAAAATCGACGCCCTCAGGAGTAGTCAATTTGTATTTGCCAGGCGACGCTAGAAATTCAGCACTGCCGTCGAAACCGGTTTTGATCTCGCGCAAAGTGTCCGAACCATTCGACTCGGCCTCAAACAGGATCGCGAGATGCGGTACAGGCTTTTGGTTCAAATCGCTGTCTACCAACATGGCGAGGACCTTGCATTTTTGTGTCGCTGTTTGTGACCTGGACGACGCGGCCATGACAATGAGAATGGCGACACCGAGAAATGCTTTTCGCATGGCGAACACCTCGCACGAAGAACTGCGGGCCCTCTGAGAAGGGCACGAGTTTCTTCCGATCTGGTGACGTTGTCAAGACAAATAGTCACCATTAATGCCAGTCGCTAGACCCGGTACGTGCCGTGCGTCCGAGGATGGACGTGCAAGGGCACGACATACCGTGCGCCTGCGAAATGTAGGGTCAAGGCCCTTTCGGAACCGACCTGCGAACGGACTTAGGGGCCATATTTGGCAATGCCCGGCAACGCCTCATCTCAGGCTGAGGGATACTTACTACACATCGAAAATGAGCTCTGCTTTACAGGCGCCGAGGCTCCTCCTATAGTCGAATTAGCCTCCCGGTCGGTTCGTCGATTCGGGCGCGAGAGGGTCCTCCATGCTGATTGGCCTGATTGTAGTGACCGTAGTCGTCGTGTTTTACCTGATGTTCACATACAACGGACTCGTCCGGCTGAAGGTGCAGTGCGACAACGCGTGGTCGGACATCGATGTACAGCTTAAACGTCGATACGACCTGATTCCCAACATCGTCGAGACGGTGAAAGGGTACGCCGCGCACGAAAAGGGCACTTTGG
Source organism: Candidatus Acidiferrales bacterium (assembly GCA_050014735.1). GTDB lineage: Bacteria > Acidobacteriota > Terriglobia > Acidiferrales > UBA7541 > Palsa-360. The sequence continues at coordinate 10,626 of JBEKCU010000045.1, forward strand.
AAGCGGTGGTCCAGGCGCGCAACCAGGCCATGTCCGCGCAAGGTCCCGCAGCCAAGGGTGAAGCAGAGGGCACGCTGGCCGGCGCGCTGCGGCAGGTGTTCGCGCTGGCCGAGGCGTATCCTCAATTGCGCGCGGTCGAGAGTTTCACCCGGTTGCAGGACACGCTCAATCAAATCGAAGACACATTGCAGAACGCGCGGCGCTATTACAACGCCGTGGTCCGCGACTTCAACACAATGATCGAGCAGTTTCCTTCCAACTTCGTCGCCAGCATGGGAAATTTCAAGGAGCGTGAATTCTTCCAGATCAGCGCTCCTGCGGAACGCGAAGTGCCGAAAGTCAGCTTTGGGACGACTGGCGCATAGTCGCCATGGCAGCCACGGCAAATCACTGCTTTTCCGCGGATAAATTGCGTTATTTAATCCGACGCGCGGTCCTGCTGACTCTGCTGTTGTCCGTATGCGTTTCCTCCGCGGCGGCGCGCCAACTCAAGATTCAAAGATTTACTTCCGAAGTTTACGTCCAGCAGGATTCCACTCTGGACGTCACCGAAACCATCGAAGCGAATTTCATCGGCGCGTGGCACGGGTTGTACCGTACGATCCCCGTCGAATATGTGACGCCGCAGGGGTTCAATTACTCGTTGTTCGTAAAACTTGAAAGCGCTACCGATGCCGCCGGACAACCGCTCAAGGTCGAATCCTCGCGCGAGCGGCACTACCTCAAGTGGAAAATCTACGTGGGCAACGCTACGGACGTCGTTCGCGTGATCACGCTGCGCTACCACGTCAGCAACGGGCTGAAATTTTTCGAGGACCACGACGAACTCTACTGGAATGTGACGGGTGACGAGTGGGATGTCCCAATCGAAGATGCGAGCGCACAGATTTTTCTGCCTCCGGGCGCGACTGGCCTCCGGGCACTGGCATTTACAGGATCGTATGGATCACGGGCGCAGAATGCCGAAGTGAAAACGTCGGCCAACGACGTGCAAGTCTCAATGCTTCGGCCACTCTCGTTTCACGAAGGTCTTACGGCGGTCATTGGCTGGGACAAGGGACTCGTGAAAGAACCCGGTACCGGCGACCTGATCGGCCAATTCCTTGAGAGCAATTGGCCGCTCTTTTTTCCGATCCTTGTTTTTGTGTTCATGTTCTGGCTATGGTACACGCGCGGGCGCGACCCGCGCGTCGGTCCAATTGCTGTACAGTACGCGCCACCGGACGGGATGACGCCCGCGGAAGCAGGCGCGCTGGTCGACGACGAAGCAGGCATGCGCGATATCACCGCCACCATCGTGGACCTAGCGGTGCGCGGCTACATCGTGATCGAAGAAAAAGAAAAATCGCAGATGATGGGGCTGATTTCCAATAAGGAATATATTTTTCACTTAAAGAAGAGTCCGAACGAGTGGACCGGCCTGAAAGCGCACGAATTGGTGTTGCTCGCTGGAGTTTTCGGGAATGGCTTAGAGCCTGATGTGGAACTGTCCGCCTTGCAGAATCAGTTCTACACGAAGCTTCCCGGCATCAAGAACAGCATCTTCGGTTCGCTCATGGAACGCGGCTATTTTCAGCACCGGCCCGACTATGTCCGCAGCGGCTATATGAGCGGAGGTATTGTCCTCGGCGTGTTGATGTCCTTGATGGGCAATGCGCTCGCGCAAAAGATGGGAATGGCACCCGGGCCGTTTATAATCGCCGCGATTCTTTCGGCGGGGATTATTGTTGGATTCGGATGGTTCATGCCTGCGCGAACCACAGCGGGGGCGAAAGCGCTGGCGGGAGTGCTGGGCTTCGAGGATTTCCTGACTCACGTCGAAGCCGATCGCATGGATCGCATCAACAAATCCCCCGAGACGTTCGAGAAGTTTCTACCGTTCGCCATGGCGCTGGGCGTGGAAAAGAAATGGGTGGCGGCGTTCAAGGATATTTATTCGCAGCCGCCGTCGTGGTATCAGGGCGGCTACTACAACGGCGGCTTCTATCCGATCATGTTCGTCAATAGCTTGGACAATATGACTGCGCGCGCAAGTTCGGTGATGGCTTCCGCGCCGCGAAGCAGCGGCGGTTCGGGCTTCGGCGGTGGAGGGTCCTCAGGGGGCGGATTCGGCGGCGGTGGCGGCGGCGGATTTTAGAAAGTGGCTAGGCTTATTGACGGTTGGAAAGCTCGACGACCTGAAGCGCGACCTTGTGACCCTTGGCATTCCGATAACTGATTCGGACTTCGTCCCCCGGGAAAATTCCTCGAACCCGCCTGTCTAGCGCAAACTCTTCGACACCGCCGTTCGCATGCGAATCGCGCGTGATACGAATTTCATTTGAGGTGATGTCGGTGACCCGGCCCGTCACACTGCCGCCTGCCGCTTTAAATTTATCGCCCGACGACAAATTCCGAACCCATCCATCCTCGCGAACGGATTCTTCGTGCAAATGGCCGCGCCAGCAACCCATCACGTTGGCGCGATTGATATAGCCGACTAGCCTTTGAGTATCTTTGCGTTCGACTACCGGCAGCCTGCCTATATTGTTGTCGAGCATCTTCGTGACGGCATCGAAGACGCGCTCGTCCGGATAAGCGACCACAAGTGAACGCGCGCCCGCGTCGAGTACGCTCATTTCACCGGAAGGGTCCAACTGGAGTGCGCGCAACATGTCGCCTTGGGTCACCAATCCTTGCAATTGGCCGCCGGAATCGACGACGGGTAGCGCATGGTGCCGCGAAGATTTCAAATCTCCATTCGCAAATCGATCCGCGGCAGCGCGAACAGTTTCTTCCGGGGCGACCGTCGCAACACCGCGGACCATGACGTCCCCCACCTTGAGCTGCTTCAGCGCGTTGGCCTCATACTCGTGACGCGTGCCAAATCCCATCCGGGCAAGCTTTTCCGTCATGATCGAGTACGGCATATAGCGCACGGCAATTGCATCGGCCACAACGCAAACGAGAATAACGGGAACCACGGCATGAAAATCGTGCGTGGTTTCAATCGCGCAAACCATAAACGTAAATGTCGCGCGCGCACAGGCGCAGAGGAGAGCTCCCATCGCCGCCACCGCATACGCGCCTGCGGATAGATGCGCACCGGGAACGAAATAATTCACGACTATCGCAAAGGTACTGCCAATGGCGGCGCTGATCATGAACATGGGAGCAAGCGTGCCGCCCGATGTTCCCGAGCCTAGAGAGAGCAAGACAACGGCAGCTTTGAAAACCAGAAGCAATAGCGCCGCCGTCAATACAAAATGCATATTGAGAACATCTCTGATCGTGTCGTAACCCGGACCAAGCACGCGAGGGACAAAGTACGCGGCGATACCCAGTCCCAGCGCTCCCAGCGCAGGGCGCAAAAGCAACGGAACTTTCTCCATGTGATCGAAGATTTCTTCCAGCCGTTTGAGCGCCGCGGCAAATCCAACCGCCGCAAACCCGCAAATCACACCGAGAATCACATAGAAGGGAAGTCCGTGGATGACATCGTAGTCGAACGAGCCGACGTGAAATATCGTCTCATCGCCGAATAACCACAGCCGGACTGCAACGGCCAACGCGTTGGCAAGCATAAGCGGAATGAAAGAACGCGCCTGGAACTCGAACAGCAGCAGTTCGATTGCGAGCAGCGCTCCCGTAATCGGAGCATTAAACATCGCGGCTAGTCCGGCACCCGCGCCACAGGCCAGCAGGACTTTGCGCTCCGACGCCGTGGTCGAAACAATTTGGCCGACGAGCGATCCGAGGGCTCCGCCGGTCTGGATAATCGGTCCCTCAGCGCCGAACGGGCCGCCCGTGCCAATCGCGATGGCTGCGGAAATAGGCTTAAGGATAGCCACCTTCGCTTCGATACGGCTTTTTGACGTAAGAACGGCTTCCATCGCCTCAGGAATTCCATGACCCTTGATTCTCGGCGAGCCATACTTGGCCATGAATCCAACGATAATTCCGCCGATCACGGGAACGCCGATCACCCATGGACCGAGCTGATTCTCCGCCGCGCTGCGAAAATGAAAGGACCATACGTGATAGAACGCCAGGTTGGTGAATAACCCGATAAGGTTATAGAGAACGAACGCAACAATCCCGGAGATGACGCCGACTACCGCCGCCAGCAAAGATATATAGCCAAGACGAAATCCAACCGGAGTTTGGTCGCCATCAAGCGAGCGCGTCCGAGTAAGACAATTCACAACAAGGACCTCCACGGGTTGGCCATCAAAGGCGCGCGCGGCCAGGCTTCTTCGTCGATCGAATCACAGCAGTGAGTGCCCGGACGAGCACCGGCGCCGCGGTCCGAAGCTCGCCAATGCGCTGTTTTGCGAGGCGAGTGAGAATTTTTTCCCCGCGCGGCGTCAGATGAACGATCACTTGTCTTCGGTCAGAGCGGGATCGCTCCCTGCGCAGCAACGATCTTCGCTCGAGCCGGTTCACCAGTTCAACGACGCTGTGATGGCGAAGCTGCAAGCGATTGGCAAGTTCCCGAATGCTGGCCACGCGTCCCAATGGCAATCCGCGCAGCGCCAGCAGAAACAAATATTGCTGCGGCTCCAGGCCCGCCTTGCGCGCCGCCTCTTCGCTCCCATTCAAATAAGTGCGAATGAGGTGCCGGAATTCCGCTAACGCGCGAAATTCTGCCGAGGTCATTGTGCTGGCAGGCATTTCATGATTATATCGCTCCGCGATATAATTGTCAGATGGATTTCCAATTCGTTGCGAGGGAACGCTATTTTCAACGGGAGAACGATGCTGGCCGCCACCGCGGCGGTTTGGAGTCGTTGCTCAAATGCGCTGCCGCGATTGTCAGGCAACATGAAACGCCGGCTACGTGCCGGGCACGGCATGCCATGCCGCCACACTTGTCGAGAAACTATCGGGTAAATCGTCATTGTGGGTCGCGGCTTCAGCCCTTGAGGTCCTATCGATCCTGGATGGCCGGCCGTTTACAAGTTGGCTTTGCCTGTTGACAACCTATGAGATATCACTACTTTTTCCTTCCTGGCGCATCGTTGCTGCAGCTCGCCCGTTCAGAGGCGAGGGTTTGCCCTTGCATCATGCGATAAATCCCCGCGTCTGAAGGTGCGTGCTACAGCAATCGACATTCGTATACTGGAATGTCAAGAGAACCGATAGGCTTCCGCACTTCTGTCGGTCGATCCCAGGAGTCCTTGGCACAGCAACCTCTAAGTTCATTTCTCCGAATCGACAAGGATCGTGACCGGGCCATCGTTGACCAGTTCAACTTCGATGTGCGCCTGAAAAACGCCGGTTTCGACGCGCATGCCCAGTGATCGAAGCGAGCGGACAAATTCCGCGTAAAGCCGGTTGGCATCTTCCGGAGGCGCCGCTTGCAGGTACGAAGGCCGGCGGCCTCCTCGCGTGTCTCCGTATAGCGTGAACTGCGAAACCACCAACGCGGCGCCTCCAATGTCAATAACAGAGCGGTTCATTTTTCCGGCATCGTCGGGGAAAATACGCAAGTTCGCGATTTTTTCGGCAAGGTAGGAAGCGGCTTCGGAATTGTCCAAGCGCCCGACTCCCAGCAAAATCAAAACGCCGGATTGAATTTCCCCGGAAATTCGGGCGTCGACGGTGACGCGAGCCCGAGTAACTCGTTGAATGACGGCGCGCACGGCATTCCTCCGAATTTGCACGGAAATTGGAACCACAGATGAACACAGATAAACACTGATAAAATCTGATAAGGTCAAAAAACCGAGTTTGCATATCGCATTAACGATTATTCATTCTCAGGCCCCGTTTTTAGCCGTTTTTCATCAGTGTTTAACTGCGTTCATCTGTGGTTCCAAACGCTTTCTGCGCCCATGAGGCCGGGGAGCGGGCTGGCAGTGCGGACAAAAAAAGCTGCTCCTGCCGGCGACAATGACACGGCGTATTTTTTCACTGCAACGAACGCAAGGTTTTCCTTCGCGCTGGTACACGCGATGGCGATGCTGAAATTCACCGCGATTCCCGTCCGTATCCACGTAATCCGAAATCGAAGAACCGCGCATTCGGATGGCCGCTGTAAGAATCTCGCGAACCGCTCGATGCAAGGCCATCAACTGCTTCCTTGTAAGGCGTTGCGCGATGCGGGTAGGATGAAGGCGCGCGCGGAACAGGCTCTCGTCCGCGTAGATATTCCCCACTCCGCGCAATACGCTCTGATCGAGCAACAGAGCCTTCACGCGTGCGCGCCGTAATCCGAAGCCCCTGCAGAATTCTTCCGCGCCAATCTGAAGCGGCTCTTTGCCCAAATGACCGATAAACTCGGCCATGAGCGGCTCCGGCACAAGGAGGATCCGCCCAAAGCGTCGTATATCCGTGTAGCGCAGTTCCCGGCCATCGTCGAGGAAAAAGAAGCAATGCGTATGAGGTGCAACCGAATCGCTGGAATGCGATATGGTCAGCTGCCCCGTCATGCCAAGGTGAATGATGAGATGGACGGCCGAAGCACGTGCAGCTTGTGAGGCGTCCGATTGCAAGCTCTGCTGAGACCCGGACTCCAGCCGAATGCACACGAATTTTCCGTTTCGAGTAACCTCCGCGATTCGTGTGCCAGGCAGATGCCGCCCTAATGCCGCCGGATCGTCGATGAAGTCTGTCTTACCGAGGCGAACCTCCAAGATCGTGCGCCCCGGCAACGATGCGCGGAGTCCGCGGACAACAGTTTCGACTTCGGGAAGCTCGGGCATCGTTTATCGGAGAATTCTATCCTAGAATTTAAGATTTATTTCGAGTGGAAAGTCTGAATTCGGGTAAATCGAAGACGGCAGGAGCGACTTTCGCAAAATCAAACTTTATTGACAACCATGAATCGAGTAGCAGTCTTTTCGTGGCGCGGGCGTCTCGCCGGAGTCTTTGGCCTTGTGGAACCAACAACGCCCAGTCGGCAAGATGCCGACACCACAAGATCCCACGGCCAGACCCAAACGGGCCCAGAGCAGTCGCCCTTCACGAATCACAAATCACGGCAGAGGCAGGCCTGGACTCGCGACGATCCCTGCCATGCGCAGAATTTCCTGGTACTCCTCGTCGGTCACCTGGGAAATGATCAAGCGGACGTTTTTCAGGAATTTCACTTTACGCACGGCTGGATTGGTTCGCAGTTCATCCAGGGTGATCTGCCGGGGAAGGCGTTCCATGGCGCGCAGGTCAGCAACCATCATCTTCGATTCCCGGTCGTGGGGGTCAGGATAGGGGTCGCGCGTAACCTCAGCGATGGCGTAAAGGGCGCGTTCGGGAGCAGAGTGATAGCAGAGCACGCGGTCTCCCTTGCGCACTTGTTTCAGGCCTCGGATCGCGTCTGGGCGTGAGCCCGCCCCTCGCCACATCTCCTTGCCCTTCACAAACAGCGTATCCCAGTGATAATGATGAGGATTCACTGAAAAAATCCAGTGATTCCGCTTTGCCGGTGGGCGAATCGTCGTCAAACCGGGCGTCCTCCGCAGAGTGATTGTTTTCCGTAAATTCAACCGGTCGGACACTATACACGGGACCTCGCCCGAAGTGTAGCATTTCATGCATCTGCGAGGGTCGCCCGATCTGGCGTGAACCCTCTGCCCGTCGATCCTATAGACTTGGATGCGGAGAATTCGATAGCGGACGCATCAAGATATACTGCAATGCACGGAAGAAAACGAAATTATATCTATATTTTTCAAGTGTTTACGAAACGCAAGCGGGATCAAGAGTGTCACCGGATCGGCCTGAATCAGCCGGCACCGATCCAGAGATCGTCTCCGCGCACTTCAATCGCGTACGTTTTTACGCCAATCGCCTGATTCATCACGAGCTTCCCGTTCGTGACGTCGTATTGCCAGCCATGCCATGGACAGGTAACGGCTACGCCGTGGAGTACGCCTTGCCCTAGCGGGCCCCCGCGATGCAGGCAGGTGTTATTGATGGCGTAGAACTTATCGCCCACATTTGCAATGGCAACCGTCAGGCCATCCACTTGAAATTCGCGGATCGACCCCGCCGGAATTTCATCCTTTCGAGCAACACGGACAAAACCCATTTGCCAACTCCTTAAGTTAAGCAAATTCTTCAAATTGCGAGGCTTTAGGCCTCGCCTCTTTACAAGTGTGCGGATCTTAAGCCGTCGAAACATCCCCGCTTCACAGGTAGCGGGTCAAAGCATCTTCAACGAGGCGATGGCGTTTGCGCCACCATCACATTGCGTTTGAAATCCTCGGCCATGCCCGGGTGCAACCGAATTTCGGTTGGCCGCTTGGCCAGCGACATCTGGTCGATCTTGTCCTGCAGCTTTAGAAGTGCGTAGATCAAGCCTTCAGGTCTCGGCGGACACCCGACTACATACACATCCACGGGAACGATCCGGTCAACTCCCTGAAGCACGGGATAGGCGTTGAAGGGTCCCCCAACACTCGAACAAGCACCCATCGAGATACACCACTTTGGATCGGGCATCTGGTCCCAGACGCGCTTGAGCACTGGCGCCATCTTCAGCGTCACCGTGCCGGCCACAATCATCAAGTCCGATTGCCGGGGAGAAGGACGAAACACTTCGGCCCCGAATCGCGCGAGGTCGAACCGCGACGTGGTTGACGCTATCATTTCGATCGCACAACATGCCAGGCCGAAGGTCAATGGCCAGATGGCGGATTTACGCGCCCAATTGAACACGTAGTCCACCGAAGAAATCATGAAATTCTTTTCAAACCGCTGGTCGAGGACGCCCATGTGTCTCCTATAGTCCTGTTGGAATGGGGAGTATATCCATCACCGGCAAGGGGAGTCAAACCCTGAATACGATCTTCAGCAAGAACTATAGACTATCACCATGGCGTGATCTCGCGTTGCATCTGTGCAGAACAGTCGCTTTCGGATTTAGCGCCCTGTTGGTTCTGTTGAGATTCTCCATAGATCTGACTTCTTTCCTTTTCCCCCAGTGCCAGCGCCGCAGTCAGTGCTGTGGCCAATGCTGTGGCCCGCCTCTGAAGAGGCGGGCTACAGCACTGGACGCAGATTCTAAGGATATCAACAAAGCCGGCCGTGTCTTTTTCATTT
>JBEKCU010000046.1:0-19431 GCA_050014735.1 Candidatus Acidiferrales bacterium
CACGGAATCGCGACACGTCAAGGAAGTGGTGATTTCCGCTGAAGAAGGCGGCGCGTCACTGGGTATTTTGTCCGGCTTCGTCGCCGGTAATTTCTCCGCCTATTATCTGGGCATGGCGATGGTTTTTCTGATGTCGATCAGCTATCTCTTCGCCCGCATGGGTTTGGGATCGCTGATGATCGCGGCGCCGGTGTTTGCTTTCGGCCTTGTAGCGTTTGGCTTTCTGGGCATGGGGCCGGTCACGATTGCCGTCGACTCCTATGGACCGGTGACGGACAATGCACAATCCGTGTTCGAACTTTCCTTGATCGAGCAAGTGCCCAGCATCAAGGACGAACTGAAGAGGGACTTCAATATCGACGCGAATTTCGAGCGCGCTAAGGACCTTCTGGAAGCCAACGACGGAGCAGGCAACACTTTTAAGGCCACGGCCAAACCTGTGCTAATCGGAACGGCGGTAGTTGGCGCCACGACGATGATTTTCTCTATCATCATGGCGCTTACAAATGGGCTGACGGAAAATGTGGACAAGCTTTCCCTGCTTCATGCGCCATTCATGCTCGGGCTGATCACCGGTGGAGCAATGATCTACTGGTTCACCGGGGCTTCGACTCAGGCGGTGACCACCGGAGCCTACCGCGCCGTTGAATTCATCAAGGCGAACATCAAGCTTGATGGCGTCGTTAAGGCCTCTGTCGAGGACAGCAAGAAGGTCGTGCAGATTTGCACACAATATGCGCAAAAGGGCATGCTCAACATTTTCATTGCGGTGTTCTTTGCTGCCCTCTCATTCTCTTTTCTTGAGTCTTTCTTCTTCATCGGCTACCTGATCTCGATCGCGATCTTCGGACTCTACCAGGCGATCTTCATGGCCAATGCGGGCGGCGCATGGGACAACGCGAAGAAAATCGTTGAAGTGGAAATGAAGCAAAAAGGCACGCCGCTCCACGATGCAACCGTCGTGGGAGATACAGTCGGCGATCCATTCAAGGATACTTCGTCGGTGGCGTTGAATCCTGTCATCAAATTCACCACGCTATTCGGTCTGCTTGCCGTCGAGCTTGCCGTGAAATTAACCGCGGAAGCGGGGAGCACGCTAACGCACGGATTATCGCTCGCGTTTTTTATCGTGTCGTTTGTTTTCGTGTACCGGTCGTTCTACTCGATGCGCATCCGGCAGCAGGCTTAAGTTTTTAGTAGGACAGGCTTCAGCCTGTCGGCAGTCGACCTGGGCAACATCTAAACCAGACAGGCTAAAGCCTGTCCTACTCAAGGCCGGGACGAACATTCATGTTCGTCCCGTTTGTTTTTCTTGGATGCAAACTCGTAAATGCTAAATTGTCTGGCGAACAGTCTGGCGGACACCGATTGACATTGGTCTAAACTGTCTGCTAAGAGTCCAATAAGCAATCATTGGCAATCTGTGCTGGGGGTACCCATGAATCCGAAGAAGTCCGACCGCAGGCGTTTTCTCAAAAGTGGCGCGGCGCTGGCTGGCCTCGCCGTAGGCGCTGCGACGGGTGCGAGATCGCTTGCCGCCGAACCTGCCCCGGAACGCATTGACGACTTGCACCTGTATGGCGAGCGCTCCCATTTCGTGAACTCGTTACGCACGGGCAGCATTAACAATCCGGAGCGGCGCCTTGAACATGAGCCTGTCGCATTTGGACTGAGGACCCCTCTTCAGGATTCCGTGGGAATGATCACACCGGCGTCGCTCCATTACATCGTCTCGCACGGATTCGAGCCGCCCGACATCGATCCTCAGGAGCATCGCTTATTGATCCACGGCATGGTCGACCGCCCTCTGATTTTCACGGTGGATGAATTAAAGCGCCTGCCGTCGGTATCGCGATTTCATTTCATCGAATGCCACGGCAACAGCACGACGGCGGGTCCCGGCGGACCGGAACGAATTGCGCCGAACGCAACTGCTCAGGATACGCACGGATTTACAAGTTGCAGTGAGTGGACGGGTGTTCCGCTTTCCCTGCTGCTCAAGGAAGCCGGCGTGCAAAAAGGCGCTTCGTGGATCACGGCGGAGGGCGCTGACGCCAATAAGCATTCCAAGAGTTTTCCGCTGGCCAAAGCCATGGACGATGTGATTGTAGCCTACGGCCAAAACGGCGAGCCTGTGCGCCCGGAGCAAGGCTTTCCGCTCCGGCTGGTCGTTCCGGGCTGGCAAGGAATCAACAACGTTAAATGGCTGAGGCGAATCGATCTGGTCGATGAACCCTACATGGCCATGATGGAATCCAGCCGGTACCCTTCGCTAAAGCCAGATGGCAAATCGCGATGGTTCGAATTTGAGTTGGGACCGAAATCCGTGATCACGCGGCCGTCCGGCGGTCAGCAGTTACCCGTGCCGGGATTCTACGAGGTTACCGGCCTCGCATGGTCCGGTGGCGGCGCGATTCGCCGGGTGGAAGTGTCGACGGACGGCGGCAAAACATGGAAAGACGCCAAGCTCCATGATCCAATCGCTCGAAAAGCACATACGCGATTTTCTAGTCCGTGGGAGTGGAACGGAGAGGAGGCCGTGCTTCATTCTCGTTGCACGGACGATCAGGGATTGGTCCAACCGACGATGGCCCAAGTGGCCAAACTCTGGGGAACGGACGTTGAGTTCTTTCGAAAGACATCACTCGTTGTTGGAGATTTCAACGCCATCCAGCCCTGGAAGGTCAATCGGGATGGGAGTGTTCAAAATGCGCTGTTCTAAGCTTCTCCTGAGCGGAGCGATTCTGTTAACCGCGACCGCGATGTTCGCACAAACGCCCTCCTACAAGAATGTCGGCAGAACGCCGACGAAAGAAGAAATTCAGGCGTGGGATATTTCCGTCGGCCCCGACGGCAAGGGATTGCCGCCCGGACAAGGGACCGGGAAGGATGGCGCGGTTATCTTTGCCGCGAAGTGCGCCACGTGCCACGGCCCGGATGGCGGGGGCGGCAAAATAGGACCGCGCCTGGTTGGAACCAAAGCCGACACCGAATCGCTCACCACGCTGCGGCCCGTCAGGACTGTGGGAGGATATTGGCCATTTGCAACAACCGTTTGGGACTATATCAATCGAGGCATGCCCCGGAATAACAGTGGAACGCTGAGTCCGAACGAAGTTTATTCCGTCACGGCATTTATTCTCTGGAAGAGCGGGATTATTCAGGACGGCGACGTCTTAAACGAGAAGACGTTGCCAAAGGTTCAAATGCCGAACCGCAACGGATTTATTCCGGCAAACTTTTCGGATATTCCTGACGAGAAGAAGAGGGGATGTACTCAGGGAGTTTGCCCGTAGCTGCCAGTGGCACAGCCTTCAGCCTGTGTGGCAACGTTGGAATCTTTGTGGGTCGTGGCTTTAGCCACGGCGTAAGGCCTGCAAAATCAGTGCGGCTTTAGCCGCTGAGGTTCTCATTTTAGAGTTATCACACAGGCTCTGCAGCCTGTGCCACTAAGCTCACACCTTAATCACGCCTTTAGCAGACGCGGAAATTTCGCTGGGCTGTTGTCAAAGCCAGGGAACACCGTGCGCAGATTAGCGCTGCCCAAGTGTCCGCTGATGACTTCGCCGAGCACCGAGCGAAAGTCGGTGGTGAGTGCCAGATCGCGGCCTTCGTTCAGCTGACCAGGTCCGAGGCCCGGCCACCTGCCGTAAACCTTGCCGCCTTTTACGGGACCGCCCATTACAAACATGCAGTTTGCGTGGCCGTGATCCGTGCCGCGATCGCCGTTTTCGTGAGCTGTGCGGCCGAACTCAGACATGGTCACAACGACGATGTCCTCCATTCGGTCGCCGAGGTCCTGGTGTAACGCCGCGAGACCTTGTCCCAAATCACGCAGCAGATTTGCCATCTGCCCTTGCGCGCCACCTTCGTTCACGTGGTTGTCCCAGCCTCCGGTATCGACGAAGCTGACCTCCATGCCGATGTCGGCTTTGATGAGCTGAGCCACTTGTTGCATCGTTTGGCCCACACGGCTCTTTGGATAATCCGCACCATTTTCCGGCTGGAAGCGCGAAGGATCGGCCTTGCGCAGCATGTCGATCGCTTCGAACGTTTCCGTGCCTGTACCTCGGAGGACCTTATCGACCGTCTGGGCGTACAGCGCCTCGAAACCACCCTGGACGGCTGTGGATTGGCTCATGACCCGAAATTGCTTCACGTCGGCTAGCGCAATCGCGGGCGCGGCACCTCGCAGTGTGAGCGGAAGATTCGGTCCAAGGGCGACGGCGCGAAACGGAGACGCGTCTTCGACTCGCGGTCCCTGGATGGTTCGGTTGAGCCAGCCGTCTTCGGTGGACTTCACGCCGGGCGTACCCGATTCCATGAAGTCCTGAGCGTCAAAATGCGAGCGTGTCGTGTCGGGAGAACCTGCCGCGTGAACGATCGCCAGTTGGCCATTGTGAAACAGCGGTCCGAGCGGAGCGAGGCTCGGATGTAGTCCAAAAAATCCATCCAGATCGACTGACGCGCCTTCGGCGCCACGCTGTGGCCGGGGGATAGCAATGGACGGCCGGAGGCGATAATAATTTTCTTCGCCGAACGGCACGACGGTGTTCAAGCCGTCGGCGGCACCGCGTTGGAAGAGCACGATCAGCTTCTTCTTGTTGGGCATGGGCGTGGAGGCAACCGCTCGCTGGAGGAATGCGGGGATGGTGCTCATGCCAATCATTGCTACGCCGCCGCTTTTCAGAAAAACCCGCCTGGAAACATTCATAGTGGTTCTCCGTTCCTGCTTCCCAAAATAATTCGCCTTTACCTGGCACAGGCCGAAGCCTGTGCTACCTAGCCCCTACCGTCGCTGAAACTCTGGCGATCCCAGGACCAAGCCAGCGATGATCGCCGCATTCACTTGCTTGACGGGATCACCCAGGGTTGCCTGCAATATCTGTGGGTCGTTCAATTGCTTTTCAAGCGTCTCCCGCGTTTCTGCCGACACTTGGCCGCCGAGCAAGGCCGTAATCGAGCGATCGAGCATTGCCTCCGGGTCGGTAGCCCCCTGGCCGCCAAGAAGAGGATCGACATCCACATGGATTCCCCGCAGACGATTTGCGGTGAGCGCGAGCGAAAAATTCATGCGATTGAGCAACGAGCCGGTGTTCACCCATGCGTCAGCCTTGTCTGAATAGCCGGTGGGAGGCTCGCATTGATAAAGCGGTTCGCCGATGCGGGTCGTCCACTGCACGAGCATGAACGGGATCTCGACCTCGGCGCCCACGGCGCGCGTGGCCGAGGCGACCAACTCAAACGGCGTCTTGATCTTCGCACGATACATATCCTTGGACCAGAATTCAGGCGAATAAATCATGGTGCGCAGCACTTCGCGGATGTCGCCGTCTGTTTTAGTGAATGTTTGCGCCATGCGATCGACCAGGGCCTGCGGCGGATTGTCGGAAACGAATCGCTGTGCGAGTTCAAGCGAGATGTGATGAGCTGTGTGAGGGTCCCTGGCCAATATATCGAGCACTTCTTCGCCGTCTTTCATGCCGCCGGCATGGATCTGATGGCCGAGAACCGTCTTCGTGCTGTTGTCATGAATGCGGTCATCGAAGAAAAATTCCGCGTCGCGGCGGGGCTGCTTGATCGTCCACCCGGTAAACGCCTTCGCGACATTGATGACATCATCCTGCGTGTAGCCGCCATCGACGCCGAGCGTATGCAGTTCCATGAGTTCGCGGCCGTAATTCTCGTTGAGGCCGCGGTCCTGATTTTGTTTCGCATTTGGATTCACCGGAGGATCGATTCCCGGAAACCGGGGAATGCCGCCCAAGTAGCGCCGGGGCCCGCCCATTTCCCTTTCTTGCTGGAGCTTTTTCCATCCAGCCGGATCGACGGAAAGCCAGTTATCCAGGAAGAACAACATTGCTGGGCTCTTGGCGGTGGCCTCGAGCAAATCGCGGAACTTCCCCATCGCGTGCGGGCGAATCGCGACCCGTTCGTACTCGGTGATCAGCCAGCGGTCGGCGCCCTTGGCGGCATTCACGTTGAAATGGTTGTACCAGAAGTCGACCATCACTTCGTCGAGTTGCCGTTCGCCGTAGACAGCGCGAGTCATTTTGGCCATGGAAAGCTCGGCGACGATCCGTTGCGGCGTGCGAATACCCGAATAGTTGAACATCTGGTTGCCGAATCCGCCCTGTCCCTTACCCTGCGCATTACCCTTCGCGGGATTCGCGTTCGAGTCCATCGGTCCGGCATCGAAATTGGGCATGCCCAGCGCATCTGCAGGATCGGTTCCCGGCTGCTTACTTTGATCCTGCGGCATGGATTCCATAGTGGATCGAACGCGGTCTTGCTGCTGTTTGCGGTATTCCTCAACCGTCATGCCTTCGCGTCGCGCGGCTACCTGGGGCGGCGGGAATTCTTCAAGGAGTTTGGACGACGACATTTTCAGTGTCGGAAAGCGGTCTAATTTCGCCTCAACCGCTGAGTCGTCGATGGACTCCGGGTTCAGCTGCCGATCGACCCATTTCCGCAGGCCGATTTCCTTAACGCGTTCCATGTCGCCTGGGCGCGGGCCGAAACCGAGGCGATTGAGTGCCTCTAAAATTGCCTCATCGTCGGACAGACCCTCGATAGGAAGGCCCTTCAGTGTCTTTGACGATTCGGCGGCTTTGCTCCTTTCCCGTTTTTCGTTGGCGATCAGAACAAACGGTAGCGCCAATATCAGGGAGGCTAGAACAATCATGCTGGCCATTCGGGAGACAGTCCTCCTCCCCGACTGGCGATATTCAGAGTTAAGGGTTAACGTTCGTTTCATCTAACCTGCTCCCTGTGCGGAAGTTCGAGCGACACGCACGGGCCGCGTGGGCTTGCTGGCACCTGTTATGTTAACCCGGGACAGAACGAAAAGTTGCTTTCCAGGAAAGCATGTGTCTCCAAAGTGTGCAATGGTCCGCGTCGCATCGATGCCTGCCTTCAGGCGGTCGCTTCACTTAAAGCGGTCTCACACCATCCTCAGCTCAGCGCGATCTGCAGGGCCTCAGGAAGCGGCGGGCGTTCCCGCGCGGAACGGAATGCATCGAGCGTCCAAACATCCTGTCCTTCATCGTGCCGGAGAACGAAGTAATCGCCGTCATCCGTTCGGACTCGGAAATAGATCGCGCCCGGCGAGTACCACTGATCCTGAACTTCGGTGATTTCAAAGACGTGTCCGCGCAGAGCAAACCGCAGGGGTCGCTGATCGGCTCGATACCCGGCATAGCATTCGACGCGCAGATTGCTCATCGCTGCCTCCCGTGACCGAACGTATTGGGCTTAGTGTACTCCGATTCGCAAAGGAAGTCAGTTCGAGGAATCTTGCAGTTCGGCATTGTACGCGGCGCCGATCAGGAGAATTGTCGCCGTAAATTGCATCCACAGCATGAGTCCAATCGTGACTGCCAGGCCGCCGTAAATCAGGCTATACGGAACATGGCGCAGATAGAAACCCAGGGCAATACTTACGACCCACCACAGCACGGTCGCGACCGCGGCTCCGGGCACAATCGATCCCCAAGGCTGCCGGACCGGGCGGCCGACACGATAAATCACCGAGAGCACGAATAGCGCGATCAAGAGCGAGGCGACGATGTAGGCCCCACTCCAAACCAGTCGGATCAGAACGGGCATTGAGGAAATATGAAGCATCCAATTGCGAACCTGCCTTCCAAAAACGACGAGGTTGACAATCAGAATGACCGGCACGATCGTCGCAATCAGCAGCAAAAGAGCACGAAGGTGTCGGGTGAGGGCGCTTTCCCGGTCGGCGTCGTGATGGACCATGCGGAATCCTTCCATCATGAGCTTCATCATTTGGGTTCCGGCAAGTAGCGTTCCGCCGAGCCCCAACAGAATCCATTGCCAGGGGTGTGTGCTGTGTCGCGCGAGAAAACTGCTAAGAATCCCAAACGTGCCCGGAGGAAGGACCAAGCGCAAGCGTGAAATGATCCCCTGCAATGCCTGGCGAAAAGCGGATGAACCTGCCACTGCACCCAGCACGACGAGTATAGTCGGCGAAAAAGCGAGGAACATATTGAAAGCGACGGCCTGAGTCTGCGTGATACATCGGGGGATAACGCGAAGAACAGCGCGGTAGAACCGATGACAGAATGCCGACATTGGGTCTGGCGTCAATGTTTTATCGAAATGAACCACGTCAGGATAGCCTAAATTGGGCAGTTTGGGGAATGACTGTCCGAGTCGCACGTCTGCCCACGCTGAGTGACTGCCGCGTCGCAGGCGCCTGGGCACGGCATGCCGTGCCAGCGTGCCCAGGAGGCTACGAAATCATGCCGAGACGTTATTGCGAATGTGTCGGATGTGAAATTGAAATTGGGAATTTCCTCTCGTCAGAGTACACTCGCAGTTTAGTTCCCGGGAGGTGAGATATGGCTCGAATCGTACGCTGCGGTCTAATACAAGCGCGGTGCGAATGGTCGCCGGAGAAATTCTCTCTTGAGCAGATCAAGGAAAAAATGATTCGCAAGCACGAAACGCTGATCGCGGTGGCGGCAAAGCGCAAGGTGCAGATCCTGGGATTGCAGGAACTGTTTTACGGCCCCTACTTCTGCGCCGAACAACAAACCAAATGGTACGGTCTCACCGAGCCTGTCCCTGGCGGACCAACCTTCACACGCATGCAAAAGCTCTCAAAGAAGTACGGCATGGCGATGATTGTGCCGGTATACGAAGTTGAAATGTCCGGACTTTACTTCAACACAGCGGCTGTTTTCGACGCGGATGGGAAATTCCTCGGCAAGTACCGCAAACATCATATTCCCCACTGCCATCCGGGGTTCTGGGAAAAGTTTTATTTCACGCCGGGAAATGCCGGATATCCCGTATTCGAGACGCGATTCGGGCGCGTCGGTGTGTACATTTGCTACGATCGGCACTTCCCTGAAGGCGCAAGGATACTGGGACTGAATGGCGCGGAAATTGTATTTAATCCTTCCGCCACGGTCGCCGGGCTTTCCGAATATCTGTGGGAACTCGAACAGCCGGCTCACGCCGTCGCGAACGGCTATTTTGTTGCCGCATCGAATCGGGTGGGGACTGAAAAGCCTTGGCAGATTGGGGAGTTTTACGGGAAAAGTTACTTCTGCAACCCGCGCGGAAAAATTATCGCGCAGGCCAGCCGGGATAAAGATGAGCTGCTCGTCGCGGATCTGAACCTCGATGAAATCCAGGAAGTGCGCTCCACATGGCAGTTTTATCGTGACCGCCGCCCGGAAACGTACGGAGAGATCACGCGGACCCAGACCGCTGGCAGCGCGCAGGCGGCGGATTGAAGGCTGGAGATTAAGACTAGAGATTAGAGGTTAGAGATTGGAAATTTCATGACCACACAGCCTAAGCAGACTACCCGCAGCGAAGAAGTCGTCCGCAAGCACAAGGAATACCTATGGCCGGCGGTCACGAATTTCTACCAGCAGCCTCTGGTGGCCGACCGTGCCTCGATGCAACACGTTTGGGATGTCGAGGGCCGCGAGTACCTGGACTTCTTCGGCGGCATCCTGACTGTGTCGGTGGGCCACGCGAATCCCCGCGTGACCGGACCAATCAAGGAGCAGGTGGACCGGCTGCAGCATCTTTCCACACTCTATCCGAACGAAGCCATTGTAGCGTTGGCGGAAAAAGTGGCGCAAATCACTCCCGGAGCGCTGCAATCGAGTTTTTTTACTAGCTCCGGCACAGAGGCGAATGAAGCGGCGATCCTACTGGCTCGAATGGCGACAGGATCCTACGATGTCGTCGCCCTGCGCCACGCCTATTCGGGTGGATCGGCGCTGGCCAAGAGCGTGACGGCGCTGGCTCCGTGGCGCAAATCGGCAGTGATCAGTGTCGGAATCGCGCACGCGATTAACCCATACTGCTACCGGTGCCCATTGGGCTTGAAATATCCCGATTGCGAAGTGGCTTGCGCGAAGGATGTGGAAAATCTGATTCAGACTGGCACGAGCGGCTCGATTGCTGCATTCATCGCCGAGCCGATTCAGGGAGTGGGCGGTTTCATAACGCCTCCACCGGAATATTTCAAAATCGTCTTCAGTGCAGTGAAAAAATATGGCGGCCTGTTCATCTCCGACGAGGTACAGACAGGCTTCGGACGCACCGGAAAAAATTGGTTCGGGATTGAGCATTGGGAAGTTACGCCGGACATCATGACGTGCGCGAAAGGCATGGCCAACGGCACGCCTATCGGCGCAACGATTACCACGAAGGAGCTGGCCGCGTCATTTCAGGGGATGACGATTTCCACGTTCGGAGGCAATCCAGTAACGTCGGTGGCAGCCAAGGCGACGATCGAATTCATCGAGGAAGAAAATCTTCTCGAAAACGCGGAGGTTGTCGGGAATTACTTCCGCGGTAAGCTGGACGAACTCCAGCGAAAATATCCGGTGATCGGCGAGGTGCGGGGCAAGGGTCTTATGCTCGCGCTGGAAATTGTGAAAGACCGCACAACGAAGGAACCCGCGCCCGAGATTACATTGCAGCTGCTCGAACGCACGCGCGACAACGGTTTACTGGTTGGCAGGGGCGGACTGTACGGCAACGTGATCCGGCTTTCACCCATGCTGAATATCGGCAAGGCCGACGTGGACGAAGCCGCCCGATTGCTGGATAAGTCCCTGGGGCAAATTGTACTTTAAGACGGGAGTACAGGTTTTACAGCCTGCAGAGCTTTTGTGATTACAAAATCTTAAACGATACCGGCTAAAGTGAGACTGCTGCCCGTGATTCATTCCGGAACCTAAAGGCCGTCCACATCCAGAAAAAGCCAGAGTCCATTTTGACGTTGCGCATCTTCCCATACCTCAGAACCAGGCCTTGAGACGGCAAAAGTCCTGTAAGCTATTTAATATCAGCAGCATATAGGCTCTAAGCAAGTATTTCATGAGACACCTGTCTCCTAGAACAGGTGCCATTTTGAGACAGGACAGGTCAAAAACTGTACCTCTTCCGCAGAGTACATTGTTACATTGAGATGACGAGCGCATGACGGTTTGTAGGCCAGCACCTCAATTCTGGGGCGGGAAGCCAGATCGGGAATCAGGCCTAGGCAATGACCAAGGGAACCCAAATGAAGAAGAAAAAGGTGGGAGAGGTTTTACGGGACAAGGGAAAGATTTCAACCGCGGACCTGGAAATGATTGTCGGCGAGCAGCAGGGAAAAGTCGCTCAGTTGGGCGAATTGATGCTGGAACGCGGACTGATCGCCAAAGACGACCTTGTGGATGCCCTAGAAGAAGTCACGCGTGTTCCCTACATGGATTGCACCACGATCGTTTCCGCGCCGGATGCGATAACCTTGATTTCTCGTTCAATGGCGGAGCGCTGCTGCGCGCTGCCAGTCCGAGTCGATCGTAACCGCCTGGTCGTTGCGATGGCCGCGCCACAAAATTTGGGACTGCTCGATGAACTGCGATTCGCTTGCGGCATGGATATTTCCCCGCGTTTGTCATTTCGTTCTGAGATTTTGGAAGCCATCGCCCGGCAATACCCTGATGAGGCAGGGCCAAAATCCGCTCAACCTGTTGTGGAGGCAACGAACTACTTGCCGACGGAAGAGGTGGAGTTCTTTTCGACCAGTTCCCGCCAGAGCAATCAGGAAGCCATTCAGGAAATGCAAGCGGACCTGCGCCAGCGAAAAACGCCAGCGGTACGCATGTTCTCGGAAATCGTTCAAGCCGCAATGATGAAGCACGCCAGCGATATTCACATCGAACCGCGGGCGGCAGAGACTGCCATTCGCATCCGTGTGGACGGCGTGCTGCGCGATCTCCCGGTCGTTGCAAGAAGCATTCAGACCTCGCTCATCTCCCGAATTAAGATTCTCGCCGATATGGACATTGCTGAACGCAGAACGCCTCAGGATGGACGATTTATGGTTGCGATCGGCGGGCGGCAGATCGATCTTCGAGTTTCGACTCTCCCGACTCAGTACGGCGAGAAGGTTGTAATTCGCCTCCTGGAAACCAGCGCACCGTTGACTTCGTATTCCGATCTTGGAGTCCCGGCCGACGTGGCGGAAAGCCTTTCTGAACTGCTGTCACTTCCCCAGGGCATGATCCTGGTCACGGGACCGACGGGCTCGGGCAAGAGCACGACTCTGTACTCAGCTCTAAACAAACTGCGTAAACCAGCGGTGAATATCGTTACCGTCGAGGATCCTGTCGAATATGTGCTTCCGGGAATCAATCAGTCCCACGTAAACGCTAAAGCAGGAATGACGTTTGCAAGTTGCCTGCGCTCGATTTTGAGGCAGGACCCCAACATCATCATGGTTGGCGAAATTCGTGATCGGGAAACTGCGGAAATTGCCATGAAGGCTTCCCAAACAGGCCATTTGGTTCTTTCCACGCTGCACACAAACGATGCGGTTTCCTCGATTGTAAGATTGATGGATCTCGGTATTCCTGGATTTCTGATCGGCTCGTCTGTTACCGGTATCCTGGGACAGCGCTTGGTGCGAAAGCTTTGCTCATGCCATAGCATCCAACCGGCCAGCCCGGAGTTTCAGATGCGATTGGTTCAGGCTGGAATTAGGAAGGCCCCCCTGACGATGGCGGTGCCGATGGGGTGCGATAAATGCGACCAAACAGGTTATAAGGGACGGATCGGAATCTATGAGTTGCTTCGATTCGACGACGCGATACGGGCAATCGTCCGAAATAGCGGAAGCGTGGACGAGATTCGTGATATCGCCAGATCCAACGGGATGCGCACGATGCAGGAAGAC
This sequence comes from Candidatus Acidiferrales bacterium, assembly GCA_050014735.1. GTDB lineage: Bacteria > Acidobacteriota > Terriglobia > Acidiferrales > UBA7541 > Palsa-360. The sequence goes on from JBEKCU010000046.1 coordinate 12,722, forward strand.
GCGATCGAGAAATTGCGGAAGGGCTTGACGACTCCAGAAGAAATCTTCAGGGTCGTTCCCATGGACACGGTTTCCTACATGGAATGTTCAGAATGTAATTACCACATTCTACCGACATTTAAGTTCTGTCCATCTTGCGGTACTCGGTGCCAGATCGATGCTCAATCTTCTCGTGTAAGTACTCAAATTCCGGTTGAAGCGGGGGTGCAGTCATGACTGTTACACGCGAAAAAACGTATACAGCGACCAGACAGGATGTTCGCTATCCGCAACTGTCCGAACTTTCGATGAATTATGAAGGTCAGACGGAAGAGATCGCAGTCCGCCCCCCCGATCTCAGCCCCAACGGGATGTTTGTAAACACGCACAAAGACCTTCCCCAGGGCGCGGTTCTCAAACTGAAATTCCGATTGGCTCGGACAGGAGTTCCGGTCCAGGTACGGTGCGAGGTGCGGTACTGCTTGCCCGGCGTTGGCGTGGGCGTTCAGTTTATCGATATTAGTCCGGAAGCACTCGCAGCCATCAAGGAAGAAATCTCCGTACAAGTTTCAAATCAATAAAAGTTCGGAGACGGATTCCGAATAAAAATTCACAGCGTTCGGCCAGCGGACTGCTGCCGCCAAACCGCTTTGGCGATTTCATTTACCGGCCCATACACCCACGGATTCTGATCTCCTTGCACGCCCTGCTTGACCTTTGCTGCCGGAACATTCAACATTCTCTATATCGGTAAACGGTATCGGTGCACACTAGCAAGCACCATTTCAACGTGCCCCGCCAGAGCAAAGTGTAATTGGACCGGCTGGCTTGAAGTTGAAAGGATCACGCGATGGCAACAGCAGCTCCGACAACGCAGACATGCCGCAATTTCGTGAATGGCCAGTGGGTCGATTCACGCTCCACCAAGACGATGGAGCGACGCAATCCCGCGAATCTCAGCGAGGTCGTCGCCATCGTTCCCCTTTCAACACGCGAGGAAATGCGAGAGGCGATCGCCGCCGCGAAAGCCGCGTTTCCGATGTGGCGCGACACGCCTGCGCCCGTGCGCGGGCGAATCGTCGCGAAAGCCGCGGCTCTGATGACAGAGCAAAAAGATGAAGTTGCGCGCATCCTGACTCACGAAGAAGGCAAAACGTTCAAGGAATCGCTCGTCGAAGTGCAGCGCGCGATCAACATCATGGAATACATGGCCGGAGAAGGGCGCCGGCTGGCGGGGCAAACCTTGCCGAGCGAATTGCCGAAGACATTCGCGTATACAATCAAGCAGCCTCTCGGAGTCGTGGGGGCCATTACGCCGTGGAACTTCCCTGTTGCCATTCCGGTGTGGAAAGCCGCGCCGGCGCTTGTCTCTGGAAATACGATGGTGTTGAAGCCCGCGGAGATCACGCCGCTCACCGCTATCAAGATCGTGGAGATTTTTACCGAGGCCGGAATGCCGCCGGGCGTTCTGAATCTCGTTCTGGGTGCTGGTGAAGATATCGGCGATGAACTCGTGCAGCATCTCGATGTGCATGCTGTGTCATTCACCGGGTCGAACGAAGTGGGCGGCCTGATTTACGCGGTAGGCGCCCGGAGAATGAAGAAATGCCAGTGCGAAATGGGCGGGAAAAATCCGATCGTTGTGCTCGCGGACGCGGACCTGAAGCTGGCCGTCGAATCGGCCGCCACGGGCGCATTCGGGTCCTCGGGTCAACGGTGCACCGCGACAAGCCGCGTGGTGGTCGAGGACCAAGTCGCCGATCGATTCGTTGCCATGCTCGTTGAACGCGCGAAGCAATTCCGCACGGGCGATGGATTCGACGAAAACGTTAGCGTCGGCCCACTGGTCGATGAAAACCAGCTTGAGACGGTGATGCGCTACCTCGAAATCGGCAAGAAGGAAGCAAAGCTGCTCGTCGGTGGAAGCCGCCTGACGGGCGGGGAATATGATCGCGGGCTGTTTGTCGCGCCCACCGTTTTCGATCATGTGAAATGGGATAGCACAATCGCGCAGGAGGAAATCTTCGGCCCGGTTCTGTCGGTCGTTCGCGTACCGGATTTCGAGGAAGCCGTCCGAGTGGCAAATTCGGTGAAGTACGGGCTTTCGAGTTCGGTGTACACGAATGACTCGGCAAAGATGATGCAGTTCATTGACCGCATCGAAACGGGCATGACGCATGTGAACTCGTCCACCGTCTGGAGCGAAGCGCATCTGCCCTTTGGCGGCATGAAAGGCACCGGAGTAGGCCTGCGCGAGATGGGCAGCGTGGCCATCGATTTCTACACGGAACTCAAAGCGGTGTATATCGATTACAACGCGCAGAAGAGCTAGAAGCCGGCCCGGCTGTCCGTGCTCGATAGCGCTTCAGGGGCTAAAGCCCTTGTATTTCGAGTTTTTAAATGTCGCGGCTGAAGCCGCGACCCACAAAGACGATTCAGGATTTAGAGACAACCTTAACTAATTGCGTAAAATTGAATAGCTCAAAAACAATGGCGACGACACCCAGCCTTTTTCCCGATCCGACTCGCGAGATCTTCTTTGACGTTGAAACGCTTCGACTCTCCCACGAGGTCGAAGGCGGCTGGGCAAACATTGCGCAATTCGGTCTCGCCGTTGCCATCACCTGGGACTCGCAGAACCGATTCCGACGTTGGTTTGAGAAGGACGCCAAGGCGCTCATCTCCGAACTTGAGCAATTCGACCGCATCGTTTCGTACAATGGCGACCGGTTCGATTTTGAAGTGCTACGCGGGTATCATCCTGTCGAAAAATTGACCGGCAAATCCTTCGATCTCCTAACCGATCTGCAGCGGCGTCTTGGCTTCCGCATAAAGCTCGACGACCTGGCGCGTGAAACGCTGGGAAATCAGAAGACAGGAAATGGCCTGGAAATCGTTCAATGGTGGCGTGACGGCCGCAAGGAAGAGGTTTGCAAATACTGCGAGAACGATGTCCAATTGCTGGTGGACTTGATGGACTTTGCACGAAGGAATAAGCATGTTGTGGTGAAATCGCGCAAAGTGCCCGTGGATTGGCCCTGAAATGGCGATTTCGGCGTCGAGAATCGGATGGAAACGCGGGGGAATCATGGCAGCGTTGTTCCTCGTCCTGGCAACCCCATCGTTTGCCGTCGACAAAATCGTCTGGAAACCGATAGCCAACGCAATCCTGCAGATTGACTCGCATGCGCCCAAGCTGTGGAATCTTTTCCAGCCTGGAAAGAAAATGGATCCGCTGCTGCTACAGCTCGGTTCTCGGTATCTGGTGGTTTATATTCGAAACAAGGAAATTTATGAGCTCAAGCCGGAGCAGCTCGAACGCAAAGGCGAAACTCTGTTGTGGCGCGAGACCGACAAGCCGGCGGCGCCCATAGCAACCTCTGACTGGAGCACGAAGGATGTCGGGTCGGCGATGCGAACTCTCGTGAAACTCGCCGACGAAGGCCACGTGCTCGATATCCAAACTCCAAAAATACCCGACCTGCGGCGAGGAATCTACTAATCGATGATCCCGGCGGATCACTCCGATGAGGGCTCCATCCAATCCGGCGTCCTGAACGCGGAAACGATTCATTCGAGTTCTCTGTATAACGAGGACCTCGCGCCGATTCCCTCTTCCCAACGAAGCTGGAACACGTACAACTATGCAGCGCTGTGGATCGCTATGAGCGTCAACATTCCGACGTACATGCTGGCCAGTGGCATGATCGCCGGCGGGATGAGTTGGCGGCAGGCTATTTTCACCGTGTTCCTCGGAAACGTACTGGTTCTCGCGCCGATGCTTCTCAACGCCCATGCGGGCGCAAAATATGGGATCCCCTTTCCAGTGTTCGCGCGGGCCTCGTTCGGAGTATTGGGCGCGAACGTTCCGGCCATCCTACGCGCTCTGGTGGCGTGCGGTTGGTTTGGCATTCAAACATGGATTGGCGGCGAAGCCATCAATGCGATGGTCATCGCGCTTGTTCCTTCCTGGCGGAATTATCCGGCGGGAGCTTGGTTTTGCTTTGGCGGATTTTGGCTGTTACATGTAATCGTGATTATGCGGGGCATCCGAACGATTCAGTTCCTTCAGGGTGTTACAGCGCCGTTTCTGTTGGTGATTGGCGTGGCGCTTCTTGCCTGGGCCGTGGTGAAGGCGGGCGGGTTTGGACCGATGCTGGCGGCGCCTTCAAAATTCCAGACGTTCGGTGAATTCTTCCATTTCTTTGTGCCTTCACTGACAGGCGTGGTTGGTTTCTGGGCTACCGTGGCGTTGAACATTCCTGATTTTACGCGCTATGCGAAAAGCCAGCGCGCGCAAATGCTGGGCCAAGCCCTGGGTTTGCCCGCGACAATGACGTTCTACTCATTCATCGGCGTTGCCGTAACGTCGGCAACGGCAATTATATTCGGGCAGGCGATTTGGGATCCCGTGCAAGTTCTCGCCCGCCTAGGGAGCCCCTTCGCCGTCGTGATTGCGATGCTGGCGCTGCTGCTCGCCACATTAAACGTGAACGTAGCGGCAAATCTGGTTTCACCCTCGAATGATTTCTCGAATCTCTCTCCGCGGCTGATCAGCTTTCGGACCGGCGGCTTGATCACCTGCGTGGTGGGCGTCGCAGTCTTTCAGCCCTGGAAGCTGCTCGCCAACTACAGTAATTACATTTTCGGATGGCTCGTGGGATATTCCGGTTTTCTTGGTCCGATAGCCGGCGTGATGATCTGCGATTACTTCTTCGTGCGAAAGAAAATCCTGCTTGTGGAAGATTTGTACCTGCGACACGGATTTTATGAGTTTTCGCGCGGCGTCAACTGGCGAGCCGTCGGCGCACTAGCGGCCGGAGCAGGACTTGCCTTCATCGGACTGATCGTGCCGTCTCTTCGAGTGCTGTACGACTATGCTTGGTTTGTCGGATTCGCGGCGAGCTTCATTGTTTATTGGGGGCTGATGCGCCCGCAGCGCGAGGCCGATCACCAGTAGCGCCGGCGTCTTGCTTGTCCCGATGCAAGATGCCGACGCGCCACCAAATTACGAATGCGCGGGGCCAGCGCCGCCCGCAAGCCTCTTTGTGCGCATATTCCAGCTCTCGAACGGCATGCCCGTATCGATCTGCTTCATCGAAATGCACTGATCGACCGGACACACGAGCGCGCAGAGATTGCAGCCGACACATTCGTTCTCAATAATGCTCGGAACGTGCACTCCCATTCCATTCGGATTTTTCTTATTGTTACCGTTGGCGGTGTGAGGCGCGATGCATTGGTGCGCGCCATCCTCGCAGGCAACATAACAGAGCTGGCAACCAATGCATAAATCGTGGCGAATATGGGCGATGACCTTGTAATTTAGGTCGAGGTCGCCCCAACCCTGCACGTTTGGAATAGCTCGGCCTCGAAAACCGTCGATCGAGCAAAAGCCGTGGTCATCCATGTACGCGGAGAGGCCGTCAATCAAGTCCTCGACGATGCGGAAGCCGTAGTGCATCGCCGCCGTGCAAACCTGTACCACCGACGCGCCGAGCGCGATGTGTTCCGCCGCATCGTTCCAATATCCGATGCCTCCGATTCCGACAATCGGTATCTTCACTTTTTTTGCCACACTCGAAACCAGGTGCAACGCGATCGGCTTCACCGCGGGCCCGCAATATCCGCCATGCGAAGATTTTCCACCCACATTGGGCCGCGGGGAAAACGTTTCCAGGTCCACCCCCATCAACGAATTGATTGTATTGATCAGGCTGACAGCGTCCGCGCCTCCCTTTTCGGCGGCCAGCGCCACGCGCGCGATATCCGTGACGTTGGGTGTGAGCTTCACGATCACCGGGATTTTGGCAGCTTCCTTCACCCACGACGTAATCATTTCCGTGTAGTCGGGCACCTGGCCCACCGACGCGCCCATTCCCCGCTCGCTCATCCCGTGCGGACATCCGAAATTCAATTCGAGCGCGTCCGAGCCCGCGTCCTCCGCGCGTCGCACAAATTCGTGCCACGTCTCCCGTTTCGATTCCACCATCAGTGACGCGATCACCAGATTCTTCGGATAACGTTTCTTGACTTCGGCGATTTCCCGGAAATTGATTTCCGGGGGACGGTCGCTGATCAGTTCAATGTTGTTAAAACCCATAACTTTCATTCCGTTGTAGTCGATCGCGCCATAACGCGATGATGTATTGACAATCGCTTCGCCAATGGTCTTCCACACCGCGCCGCCCCATCCCGCATCGAAGGCGCGCATCACTTGCCCAGCGGTGTTCGTGGGAGGCCCAGAGGCCAGCCAGAAGGGGTTGGGCGATTCCATGCCGCAGAATTTCACTTTGAGATCGGCCAAGATGCACCTCCGGTGCGGTGACTGGTAATTCGTGACTTGTGATTCGTAATTCGTGATTCGTGACGCATGCGGAAAGGTCGGCACGCGCATTAATTTCTTTTTAGCGTTCTCCACGCAAACCACACGACCGTGCCGAGCATCCCCATCCAGCCAAGAAAACGGAATGTAGCGCCTATCCGAGTGTCGTGTTCGAGCAATCCTGCGTGCGCAAAAAGATAGAACCAGTCGTGGATCACATCATCCGAATCTCCAACGGTCAGTAATGGAAGGGCCTGGGCGCGCGCATCGGCCATGTAGATGCCGATCGGGAGAAACTGCTCGAAGAAAAAGAACGTGCAGAACGCGGTCCCGGGAACCTGGCGACGGAACGCAAAATAGACCGCGAGAGCGAACGGCGTAAACAACTGAAGAAACGTTCCTCCCG
>JBEKCU010000047.1:0-19285 GCA_050014735.1 Candidatus Acidiferrales bacterium
GTAGACAATGGGAATCCGTAAGGGACCGAAAATGCGGTGGCAAACGTCTTTCACTGACACTGTGCTACCCTCCGGCGCTTCACATTCCGGGAAGTCGCCCAGCACGATTCCGCGCACGCCTTTAAATTTTTCCGCCTGTTTCAGGTGCAGCAACATACGATCCAGTTGATAAGGTTTCACTTGGACATCCTCAAGCAATAAAATTGAGCCGCGCGTGTCGAGTTCCCACGGCGTGCCGAGCGAGGTTTGCAGGAGCGTGACGCATCCTCCCAAAAGCGTCCCGGTGGCCGAGCCGCGCACGAGCGTCTCACCTCGGAGCGGAGTCGACCACCCGCTATGCGTCGCCGTCATCGAACACATAAACGAATCCGGATCGTAACCGTTGGTTGTATTCGCGCCCGCGGCGAAACCGCCCGCCACCAGCGGTCCATAGAACGTGACCCAGCGCAGTTTCTGCCATAGATAAATATGAACGGATGTCAGATCGCTAAATGCGCAAAAGATCTTCGGTGCCTTTAGTCGCTCAGGCTTCAGCTTTTCCAGGAGTTCAGCACTGCCGTATCCGCCGCGACTGCAAAATACGCCACGAACATCCGGGCTCATCATCGCATCCTGAAATTCCGCCAGGCGCGTTTTCAAGGACGCGGAAAAGTAGCCCTCAGGCTCGCGATGCATAACCTTTTCCTGCACTCGATAGTCGAGACGAGCCAAGGTTTCGCAGCCGCGCTTCACGCGTTCGGTCTTGGCTCCGCTTGCGGGCGCGATAACGCGTATGGTGCTTCCCAACATGAGTGCCGGCGGTTTGCGAGGTTTTGGCATGAAAAGCGTTTGCGACGTTGAAGTATACAACGCACTTGCGTTGGGAGCGGACTGCCTGCGGAGAGACGGTTGCTCTGCTTGCAACACGCGCCCTCAGTAGAACAGGCTTCAGCCTGTTTGATTTTGACTTTCGTTGCGCTCGGAAGGATCAAAAAAGTCAAAAGAAAACAGGCTGAAGCCTGTTCTACTTAAGCCAGCGTAAATTGCGTCATTTTGTGGAAGTGCTTGGCTCGGGCGGTGATCTCCGAGCGTTTCAACGTTCTTAGGCGCTCGAGACCGAATTTTTCGACGGTAAAGCTTCCCATGACCGAGCCGTACACCATCGCCCGGCGGAGTTCCGCGTCGTTCGCGCTGCGAACGCTGGCCAGGTAGCCCATAAAGCCCCCAGCGAAGGTGTCTCCCGCGCCCGTCGGATCGTGTACCTGCTCAAGCGGAAATGCGGGTACGTTGAATGTGCGATTCTGGTGAACGAGCATCGCGCCGTACTCTCCGCGCTTGATTACAAGGGCTTTCGGGCCCAGCGTAAAAATATGGCGGGCCGCGAGCAGGAGGTTATGCTCGTTCGAGAGTTGGCGCGTCTCAGAGTCATTAATCACCAAAATATCCGTGTGGCGCAGCGTTTCGCGAAGTTCTTTTGGCGTGCGCTCGATCCAGTAATTCATCGTGTCGAGGGCGACTATCTTCGGACGCTTCTGGACCTGATGAAGCACCGATCTTTGCAGTGTTGGATCGATATTTGCCAGGAAAATATGCTGCGAGGATTGGTAGGCCAGCGGCAAATGAGGTTTAAAATCCGCGAAGACATTCAATTCGGTTGCCAGCGTGGTGCGCTCGTTCATGTTCTCGCTGTATTTGCCGGCCCAAAAAAACGTTTTTCCATCGGCGCGCTCCAGCCCCAGTGTGTCGATTCGGCGTCCTTTGAAAATGGCTTCATCTTTCTCGGTGAAATCCGTGCCGACGATGCCGACCAGATTTACATGAGTAAAAAAGCTCGCAGCTACCGCGAAATAGGTCGCGGCGCCGCCCAGCATGCGATCCACCTTGCCATGAGGAGTTTCCACGGCATCGAACGCAACCGATCCTACGACGAGTAAGGACATAGTCAGCGAACTCCTGGGGTGAGATATTTTCCAGCAATCGTATTGAGCCTCTTACGCGCCGCGGCGGGAATTACCGCGCGATCGGTGATAATCGCGTGCGCCAGCGCCGAGCCGCATTTGCAGGTTCGCTCTTCGGGCATCGAACGCACGGCTTCGCGCAACACGTTCTGCGCATTTTCGGTGTTCTTGTTTAGATTCGAGATGATCTCTTCCAGCGTGACGGACGCATGATCGGGATGCCAGCAGTCATAATCCGTAATCATGGCGACGGTCGCGTAGCAAATCTCGGCTTCACGGGCGAGTTTCGCTTCGGTCACATTGGTCATTCCGATGACCTCAAAGCGCAGTTGCCTATGGACGTGCGCCTCAGCCAATGTGGAAAACTGCGGACCCTCCGTGCAGATATACGTGCCCCCTCGATGAACGCGAACTTTGATTTGGTCGCAGGCATTGCCAAGCACTCCGGTGAGCTGTCCGCAGACAGGCTTGTCGAAGCCTACGTGGGCGACCACGCCGCCCCCGAAAAATGTGGAAATCCGGTGACGGGTGCGGTCGTAGAACTGATCGGGAATTAAAAAATCCAGGGGCTTCAAATCCTCTTGCAGAGAACCTACAGCGCTGACGGAGATGATCCTTTCAACGCCGACTTGCTTCATCGCATGAATATTGGCGCGATAATTTATTTCCGACGGAGTAAAGCGATGTCCGCGTGCATGGCGCGAAAGGAATGCAACCCTCTTCCCTTCGAGCGTCCCCATGACAAGCGCGTCCGACGGATCGCCGAAGGGCGTCTTGACCCACACCTCGCGTGTCTCTTCGAGGCCCGGCATGTTGTAGAGTCCGCTGCCGCCAATAATGCCTATGCGAACGGCATCCGATTTTTTTCTGGCCTGTTTCGCCGAACTTTTCTTCTTTACCATCGACAATTCCTTGTAAGGATCGGATTTATGCGTCCCTCACGCGTCCAACATGACCGGTTCCAGAACGTATTTCTCCTGCTGCTCGCGAAGGTACCCGCAAGGCGTCCTGGGTTCATGGCCGAAGATGACTAGCCACTCTTCCCGCGCCGCTTTGGGAATCCATTTCTTTTTATTCTCGAGCGTCGTCAGCGGGTAGAGATCATAACCCATGATCCACGGATAGGAGAGATGCGCCGCCGTGGGGATTAAATCCGCGGTAAAAAACACGGTTTTTCCGCCTCCGGTCAGTCGCACGCACATCATGTCGGCGTTGTGCCCCGGCACTCGAATTAATTCCACTCCCGGAACGACTTCGGCGTCACCTTCCAGCAGCGACCACTGTCCGGACTTTTCCATCGGAATGAAATTTTCGGGAAAGTAGCTGGCGCGATCGCGATCGGTCGGGTCTTTGGCATGTTCAAATTCCCCGCGTTGGACGATATATCTGGCATTTGAAAACGTTGGAATGGCTTCCCCGTTCGTCAGGCGCGTATTCCAGCCGCAATGGTCAAAATGAAGATGGGTATTAATGACGATGTCGATTTTTTCCGGCGGCACCCCGTGGACGATCAGTTTATCCAGAAGCCTCGGCGGACCGTCGAAGGCATAGATGTCCGTGCGCTTCGCGTCCCATTTGTCTCCGGCGCCGGTCTCGATCAGTATCCATTTCGACGCTGCCCGGATCAGCAGCGAATTCATGGCCATGAGGATACGATTTCGGCTGTCCGGCGGCGATACACGTTCCCACATGGGCCTCGGGATCACGCCAAACATCGCGCCTCCGTCGAGGCGAAAAATGCCGTCCGTGATCAGCCAGAATTCAAGGTCGCCTAGTTTCATTCGTTCTTCCGTGCGCTTTCCGCGTGCGAAAGCAATTCGCGGGCGGCCGCGTAGGGGTCCTTCTTCCGGCTGGCAACTTCCCGAGCGAGCGTGTCAAGCGTAGACTCGCCTTGTGGGCCGGAAATCGCGCGACTCACAAATAATTCCTCGGCAAGCACCACGAGTCTTCGTTTCCAGTGTTCGATGTCTTTTTCCTGCTGCCGCGTGCCGCAACTGGCCGAAGCGCGATAATCGGCAATTGCGGATACAACTTCATCCACGCCCTTAGCTTCCGTGGCTACAGTATGAATGATCCTTGGCTTCCATCCGTCCCGCTCGGGAGCGAGGTGGAGCATCGCTTCCAGTTCTGACTCCAGACGATCCGCTCCGTCGCGATCGGATTTGTTCACAACGAAAATATCCGCAATCTCCATCAATCCAGCTTTCATGTTTTGTATGTCGTCGCCCGAGCCCGGCACGAGCAAAACCAAGGTGCAATCCGCGAGCCGCACGATATCGACTTCGTCCTGGCCTACGCCCACCGTTTCGACCAGTATGAATTTCTTCCCCGCCGCGTCCAGGACCAGCGCCACGTCGCCTGTGGCGCGAGCAAGGCCACCAAGAAAACCGCGCGTCGCCATCGAACGAATGAAAATCCCGGAGTCGCTGGCGTGTCCCTGCATTCGAATGCGGTCGCCCAGAATTGCGCCGCCGGTGTACGGGCTGGTGGGATCCACCGCGATAATCCCCACGGAATTTCCGTTACGGCGATAGCGCCCGGCTAGCCGATCTACCAGGGTGCTCTTCCCCGTGCCCGGCGCGCCCGTCACACCAATTAGAAATGCGTTGCCAGTGCTCGGAAATATTTGCTGGACCAATTTCTCCGATTGAGGATCGTGATTCTCAATCGCGGTGATCGCCCGCGCGATCGCCCGGAGATCTCCCGCGCGGATTTGCTCGGACCAGGTTTCGATAGCGACAGGCATAGTTTTTGGTGATTGTGCGACGGCGAAATTCAAAACAAGACAGGCTGAAGCCTGTCGCACTTACATCATCGCGCGTCCAGGATCTGACGCGCGATCACCATGCGCTGAATTTCGCTTGTTCCTTCGCCAATCGTGCAGAGCTTCGAGTCTCGGTAAAATTTCTCGACGGGGTAATCTTTGATGAAACCATACCCTCCGAAAATCTGTACTGCTTCGTTGGCCACACGAACGCCCACTTCGCTGGCATACAGCTTGGCCATGCTTGATTCTTTCGTAAAGCGAGGACCTCTCTGGTCCGCGAGCCACGCCGCGCGGTAGACCAGCCAACGGGCCGCATCCATTTCCGTCACCATGTCGGCCAGCTTGAATTGAATCGCTTGAAATTCGCTGATGGTCTTGCCAAATTGTTTTCGTTCCTTGGCATACTTCACGCACGCGTCGTAAGCGCCTTGCGCCATGCCGAGAGCGAGAGCGGCGATTGAGATGCGCCCACCGTCGAGGATTTGCAACGTGTTGATGAATCCCTGGCCTTCCGCGCCCAGGAGATTTTCGTCTGGCACTTTGCAATCGCTGAACACAAGTTCTGAAGTATCGCTCGCGCGCATGCCGAGCTTGTTCTCTTTCTTTCCCGCACGAAACCCTGGATTTTCTTTCTCGACGATAAAAGCTGAGATGCCTTTCGCCGCTTTGGCCTTGTCCGTTACCGCCATCACCACGCATGTATCCGCGTAGCGTCCATTCGTGATAAACGTTTTTGAGCCGTTTACAACCCACCCGCCATCCTTGCGCACGGCTGCGGTTCGAGTGCCACCCGCATCGGAACCAGCCGACGGTTCGGTCAGCGACCAACATCCTAGCTTCTTGCCCTGTGCCAAAGGAACAACGTATTTTGTTCGCTGCCCTTCGCTTCCAAACTTAAAGATGTGATTCGTGCAAAGCGAATTGTGCGCGGCCACGATCAAGCCAATCGAGCCATCCACGCGCGCCAGTTCCTCGATTACGATGGCGTATTCGATATAACCGAGCCCCGCACCGCCATATTCTTCGGGGAAGATTACGCCCAGCAGGCCCATTTCCGCGAGTTTCGGAATCAGCTCGACGGGAAACTGCGAAGCCTCATCCCACTCCATAACGTGAGGAGCAATTTCAGATTCGGCAAATTCGCGGACGCTGCGCCGGAGTTGCTGTTGTTCATCGGTAAAAGAAAAATCCACAGGGCCTCATGAGAGATCCGGCGTCTGGATGACAGCCAATTTATTTATACCATAGGCCCTGCGCCGTATTTTGAAGGCTCCCACGTGAAGGTTCCGAATTCGCTACTGGAATTGGACGGGTAGCATCCAGCGGCTCAGGAACATCCGGAGTAGCCCTGGCGAACTGCTTGTCCCGACGCAATAGGCACCGGCAGCTCTTACGGTTGCGGAAATGGCAACTGCTTCTGGCGGACGCCGGTGCCACTTAAACGTTCGTCACTACTATTCAATCCAGAAGGTTTACAAACACTTCGTTTGAAACGGTCAGGCGATCTGGCGCAAGCCTTAGAAGCGTACCGTGCCATTCGAGGAGACCTTGCGCTCGCAATTCCTCGATGCGGGGGCCCAGGATTGCCCCATACTTTCTTTCGATTTCCGCCAAATCAATTCCTTGAAGCTGCCTCAGACCCAGAAACAGCTCTTCCTCGAGAGCCTGATCGCGCGTCACATCCTCGAATTGCTCCACCGGAAAACGTCCACTGTTGACCGCAGCGGTATACCCAGCGGGATCGTGAGCGTTGGACCAGCGCTGGACGCCGTTGAAGGAATGCGCACCCGCGCCGAATCCGAAATAGGGCTCACGCCGCCAATACTTCAGATTGTGGTGCGATGCGAACTCCGGCAAGGCCCAGTTGGAAATCTCATAGTGTGTAAAACCCTCGGCGGCTAAGCGATCGCACGCGCGCTCGTAAAAACCGGCCATCGAGTCATCGCTCGGCAGCGCCGAGGCAGAGTACCGATTTCCGCCGGTTAGCACTTCCAGGCCCAGGCGGCTGCCCTCGTCGATTTCCATCATGTAAATTGAAATGTGCTCGGGCCGTAGCGCCAATAATTCCCCGACGGATTCATCCCAACTTGCATCCGTCTGGTGCGGCAATCCGGCGATTAAGTCGGCGCTGATTTTACCGAAGCCAGCTTCGCGAAGGATTCGCACGGCGTTGAAAATATCCGCGCGGCGGTGCATCCGTCCCGCGGCTCGCAGTTCGCGATCGTCGAATGATTGGACGCCCATACTGATGCGGTCGAAACCTGCTGCACTCCACGCCGCAGCTTTCTCCGGGGTAATGGTTTCAGGATCGGCCTCCAGCGTCACTTCCTCGAACTTGCATTCGAACGCAGCGCGAAACCCGTCAAGAATGCGACGAAGGCCGCTCGGGTCGAGAAGGCTCGGCGTTCCGCCGCCGACATACACGGTATCCACGAGCGGTTCAGCGACTTCGGCGATGGCGTTCTCTCGGAGCAGACGCGGATATTCCGCAATCTCGCGGCATACTGCATCCACATACGGTACGTACAAATCCGTGGAAAACACACCGGTATGGAAGTTGCAGTAGGTGCACTTGGTCTGACAAAATGGAACTTGCACGTAGACGCCGAGTCGCATAATCGATAGGAAACTCTAGCATAGCGAAGAAGGATTCGTTGCCCTCTAAGAGTCAGGCGCTGCCCATAAAAAAAACGCGGTCATTCCGAGCGAAGCGAGGAATCTCTCTTGGATCGAAAATCGAAGAGAGCTTCCTCGCTTCGCTCGGAATGACAACGCCATGGATTTACTGAATCGATTCTATCGGACGGATTCTCAGACCGAATGTTCAGAAACTGGGATCAGGCACGATCTTGACATGCACTTCTCGATTCCGCGGGCCATCGAATTCGCAGAAGAAGATTGCTTGCCACCGACCTAGGCGTAATCGGCCATCCTCGATCCAGACGCTCTGCGAACATCCTAGCAGTGACGCTTTGACGTGGGAGTCCGAATTTCCCTCGTAGTGTTTATATCCCGCATCTCGCGGAACCATGCGATCGAAGGCTGCTTCGGCGTCGCGCGCGACGTCAGGATCGTCACCCTCATTGATCGTGACGCCCGCGGTTGTGTGGGGAACGTAGAGATGGCAAATACCCGACGAAACCCCCGACGCGACAACGCACCTGTTCACTTCGGATGTGATCTTCACCCATTCCGTCCGCCGCGAAGTTTTTACGTTCAACGTCGCGATTCGAGGACCGTGGGGCACCTTGTCGGGAGAACTCATGAGGGCTGCATTCAAGTAGTATTAGATAAGTTCAAGGTGGCTATATTCCTATCGGGAGGTTTTTCCCTCTTGAAAGCCGCAATGGCCCCGCGCCAACGACGCATAGGATGCCAGCCCGGGGCGACGCCCCCAGTGGAACAGGCTTCCGGCCTTCGTTTCCCTTTTACACCAGCGCCGAAACCGAGCTAACGCCATAGAACGAAAACCACGGCTTTGCAGCGGTCAGCCGCCCGTTCACGTTCTTAATGTTCTTGACTCCCTGATCGTTCAGCCAATCCTCTAGAGCCTTTGCGCCGTGCTTGCCGTAAACCGGGATCGCGTCTTTCCATGTGGCGCGGCCGCACAGCACGCCGGAAAAATTAACGCCGGTTTCCGAGGCCAGATCGAGCGTCTCGGTGAAGGTATCGTTGCTAACACCTGCCGAGAGATAGATGAAGGGCTTTTTCGCCACGGCGGCCGCTTCCCGGAAATGGTCCTTGGCTTCATCGCGAGAATAGGCCACATCGCCTTTGCACGAGCGCGTACCCTTCACGAAGGCCATCGTCACGGGAACTTCGACTTTCAAAACATCGACCGCATATTGCGGCTTACTGAATTCTTCCATGCTCTTGATCACGACATAAGGCTTCTTCTTCGCGTATTCCAGTCCTTTTTCGTCGGCGCCTTCCTCGTATCCCACGAATTCCAGGAAGAAAGGAACATCGGCGGCCACGCATTCGCCACCAATGCGCTCGACCCAGGCATGCTTGGTGTCATTGATTTCCGCGGAATCGAACGGGGAATAATAGAGCAAAATCTTGATGCAATCGGCGCCATCGGCCACAAGGCGGGGCACCGAGTAATGATCGAGCAGATCGGGCAGGCGGCCGGGGCGCGTGTTGTCATAGCCGCTATTTTCGTAGGCGAGCAGCAGTCCCGCGTTCTTCGCGCGCTGCTTGGCCGCCGAAAGCCCATATTCCGGATCGAGCAGAATGGCACTCGCGTGCGGCGTCAAAACGCGCACGACCGCTTCCTTGAATTCCGACATCATCTCTTTCGTGACGGCATTCTTATCGATGCCTTTGTCCTTGGCGATCGCGCTTTTCAGCGAGCCTCGCTGATCCATCGCTGCAGCGGCGATGACGCCGCGCGAATCGGACACGGCTTCCATGCCCTTGCGTTTTCCCGGGGTGAGTTTCATCCAACCATCCTCCGCGTGTGGGGTAAATGTGTTTTGACGCTATGCGGCATAGTACCACGGTGAAACACTGGCACAATCGTCTCTTAATACGACGAGGCGAAAAGCGCATTGGCCTTCCAGTGGAACAGGCTTCAGCCTGTCTTCTTTTGACTTCTGCCGGGTCAATCCAAGTCAAAACCAGACAGGCTGAAGCCTGTCCTACTTGATTCCACTATTTCATTGCGGGCTGCAAATAGATCAAATAGTGATCGCCAGTCCCCACCTTGATATGGCTGTCAAGCCGATCCAGGAGCTCCCTGCCCTCGGCGGCTAGAAACGGCAGCAAACAAAGCGAGCGCTCCTGCAATGAACCGTTCGGGAACAGCGAATTCGCAATCTCGCTCTCGTGCGTGTTCAACACGCCTGTGCGAAAACCTTCCGCGCGTCCAGCCTTGCTGCGAAGACCGTTGAATTGATACAGCATTTTTTCGTATGCGGTGTCCAGCGCGCCGGCCAGCGTCTGATCCAGCCTCGCCAGCGGTACGCGAAGATTTTCCAGCAGGTCCCTAATGGCCTTCTCGCCTTCATCGAAGCGCGAGGAAAGAGCCTCGGGCAGCGCCTCGGCTTCCATCCTTGCGTGAAGCCGGTGACGCCCGGCGAGTACGTCTTGAATTCCAAGATTATATTTTTTGAGCAGGTTACCGACATGAGCGGGCACTAGTGTAAAACTGGCGCGTGGCAAAATCGCAGGGGCCCTGCCCAGCAGTTTTTCATAAACCAAGGAGGTCTGCGCGTGGTAAGCGATTTCCGCGGGGCCTCCGATACAGGCGACGGTCGGCAGCAATGTGTCTTGAATAACGGGACGAAGCAGAGCGCTTGGGCTGAACTCTTCCGGATGAAGTTCCATCGCGTTCAGCGTCTCTTCCGCCGATTCCTGTTTACTCCCGGCAATAAATCCCCCATTGCTCGGGCGCAGAGCGAGGCGCTGCCCATTCACAATGCGAAATACTAATGTGCTTTTTTCTGCGACTTTTACTTGCGCGTGATATCCGGATTTCTCCAGTTCGTCCGATCGAGCGACTAACTCTTCTGCAAGAGACTTGTGTTCCGTTATGGCACGGAGCATGGTTTGCGCGGCCAGTCCGTGCAACTCCCGCGAAAGCGGATCAAGAAAAATCAATCCGAGTCCGGAGAAAATTCGCGTCATCAGCTTCGCGAAGGAGGTCCCGAATGTTTCCTCGGGCAGATAACTCTCGGAAAGCCATCGCGACACTTCCTCGGCGGCCCGGCCTTCAAGAATACCCATCGCTTGAGACACGATCCCGAGCACCGCCTCGCCGAGTCGAATCTCTCCGACGCGCCGGTCCGCAAGTCCTTCGGTGGAAATGTCAAACCGATCGATCCCGCCTCGCTTCGAAAAAAACGTGTGATCCACTTCAGCAAGGTCGTGGTCTTCGGTCGCGAGCCAGAAAACAGGAACGGCGTCGGTCCCCTTCTCACTCAATTCCCGCGCGATCCGGATCGCCGTCAGCGCTTTGTAGATACTGTACGCAGGCCCACCGAATAATCCGACTTGCTGCCCTGTAACCACGGTAACCGCCCCGTCGCGCAGCCGATCCAAATTGTGAATCGTCTCCGCATCGCAGCCAAAAGCGCGGTTCTGGACGCGCAGGACTTCCACGACGCCACGGCGTATCGCATCGTCGAAACGCAGTTCTTCAATCGCTCGTTGGATTCCGCTCAGATTTGGAGGGTGGCGATAGAACTGAGAAACGAGTGAGAAATCATTGAGAAATGTGGTGTAGAGGATTGTGGCGCCTGGCAGTTCGGCCGCTGGGATCGATTGGCACTCCACTGGAAGCTCGGTCATATCGCTCGAAGAGAAATCCGGCAGCGCACGCTCGTCAAAACGGATTAGATGAAATGGAACTTGTTTCGATTCAGGCTGTGGCCGCCGCGGGAGCAAGCGCCGCAACCAGTGTTCCGACTTCTTTCTTCTGCGATTCACCCAGTGACGGAAGGGGAAGGCGCACTAATCCACCATAAAAGCCACGGCAGTCCATTGCATACTTTACACCGGCAATTCCCATGGCCCCAACAATCTTATTCGATGCGGGAAGAATCCGCCGCTGCAGTTCCAGCGATTTCCTAGCGTTACCCGAGACGATTGCATCGTATAGCGCGACGCACAATTCGGGAAGAAAATCGGCCAATGCCAGAATCGCGCCTTTCGCGCCGAGTAGCATCGACGGGTAAGTGGTGGTCGCAGCACCCGTCATTAACTGGAACGATTCAGGGACGGCTGCGAGGATTGCGCCCACGCGATCAACGTTTCCAGAGCTATCTTTCATCCCGGCGATGTTCGGATGCTCAGCAAGACGCGCCGCCACCTCGACTTCGATGGCAACTCCGGTAAACTGCGGCACCGAATACAACAAGACTGGAATCCTGGAAGCATCGGCAATGCGCCGATAATGTTCGATAACCACATCCGGCTTCATCATCGGCTTGAAAAAGTGTGGCGGAGCCACAAGCGCAAAATCGTAGCCGAGTCCCGCGGCGACATTCGTCCTCGAGATTGTCTCAGCGGTGGAATCGACTCCGGTGCCCGCGATCAAAATGCGACCGGGTGCCGCCGCTTCTCGCACTACGGCAATCACATTTTCAAATTCCGATCGAGTCAGGAATACCGATTCGCCAGTCGACCCGACAGCCAGGTAGCCCGAAAGACCCGTTTGATTGTAGGCCGCGACGTTGTCGCGCAAACGGTCCAGCGACATCGCGCCCTGGACGTCAAATGGCGTCGTGAGCGCGGGAATAATTCCTTGCAGTTGCATCGTGTGACTCACTACTTGTATTGAACGCCTTTCAGTCCGCCGATGGCAATTGCTGCGCGACGGCCTTCTTCCGATGCAGCGCCTGAAGCGGAGCAACCTCGATCGACTGCTCGACTAGCGCCCGAATCCCCAACGCCGCCGCATTGGCAGCGGAAAGAGTGGTGATACAAGGAATATTGTACCGAATTGCGGCGCGGCGGATGGACTTCTCATCGTAAAAGGATTCGCGGCCAAGTGGCGTGTTGATGACCATGTCGACTTTGCCTGTCTTCACCAAATCCACGATGTTCGGACGGCCTTCATTCACCTTATACACGGGCACCGCCGGAACTCCGGCAGCCTCAAGCGCCGCAGCCGTTCCGCGTGTCGCGATCAAGCGGAATCCCAAAGCGTGCAATTCCTTCGCGAGTGGAGCGCAATGACGCTTGTCATGATCGCTCACGCTTATAAAGATCGCGCCCTTGCGCGGCAGGCGTTGACCCGCCGCAAGCTGCGCCTTGGCAAATGCCAGTCCGAAACTCTTTGAAATGCCCATGACTTCGCCGGTCGAGCGCATCTCCGGTCCGAGAATCGTATCGACGCCGCGGAATTTATTGAACGGGAAAACGGGGGATTTCACCGCGAAGTAATCCCTCACTGCAATTTCCGCGACGCCATCGGTTACGACCACGGGCAGATTCATGTCACGCAGCTTGCGTCCCGCCATCAGTCTCGCCGCGATCTTCGCGAGCGGAACGCCAGTGGCCTTGCTGACGTAGGGAACGGTGCGCGATGCCCGCGGATTCACTTCCAGCACGTACACAGTGTCGCGCTGAATCGCGTACTGCACGTTCATCAGGCCAACCACCTGCAACGCCTTCGCCAGCCGGTGTGTGTAATCGCGAATGCGAGCGAGAACCGACGGAGATAGACTCACGGGGGGAAGCACGCAAGAGGAATCGCCGGAATGCACGCCGGCCTCTTCAATGTGCTCCATAACGCCGCCGATGACCACATCGTCGCCATCCGCCAAAGCGTCCACATCCACTTCGGTTGCTTCCTCGAGGAATTGATCGATCAGCACGGGCCGTGCCGGGCCCATCAGCGCTGCCTGGGCCACATATTCCTGTACCGTGTGCAAATCGTACGCGATTACCATCGCTCTTCCGCCCAGCACATAGCTCGGGCGAACCAGCACGGGAAAGCCGATATCGTTTGCCACGCGCGCAGCCTCTTCGGGAACCAACGCGGTGCCGTTCTTGGGCTGAGGGATTTTGAGTTCATCGAGCAGCCGCCCGAACCTACGGCGGTCCTCGGCAAGGTCAATCGATTCGGGGGCCGTGCCGATAATTGGCACGCCGTTGCGCTTTAATTCGAGGGCAAGGTTCAACGGAGTTTGTCCACCGAACTGCACGATCACGCCCTCCGGCTTTTCGCGATCCACAACGGATAGAACGTCCTCCAGAGTGAGCGGCTCGAAGTAGAGGCGGTCCGAGGTATCGTAATCGGTCGAGACGGTCTCGGGATTGCAGTTGATCATAATCGTTTCGTAACCGTCTTCGCGCAGCGCGAACGACGCATGGCAGCAACAATAATCGAATTCGATTCCCTGCCCGATGCGGTTCGGGCCACTGCCCAAAATGATGATTTTCTGGCGGTCGGTCGGCGCCGACTCGTCCTCATCCTCATAGGTGGAATACATATACGGAGTGAAAGACTCGAATTCGGCCGCGCACGTATCGACGCGCTTGAAGACTGGTGCGACATGCCCTTTCGTGCGCCGATGGCGGACCGCCGCCGGCGTCGTCTTCCACATCTTCGCCAATTGTTCATCGCCCGTGCCGATGCGTTTTGCTTCGCGAAGCAAATCTTCAGGCACCGTCTCTACTGTGACTGCCGCGATCCGCCGGTTTAACGCGACGATTTCCAGCATCTGTTGAATGAACCACGGATCGATCTTTGTAAGATCGACAACTTCCTTGGAAGAAAGACCGCGCTCCAGCGCGACAAACAGCCAGTGAATGCGTTCCGGGCGCGGCGTGGCAATTTTCTCGCGAAGCAGCGATACGGGCGTATCGGCCGGCGCCCGCCAAGGAGAACTCGGCTCGAGCGAGCGGATTCCCTTCTGCAAGGCTTCCTTGAAGGTCCGGCCAATTGCCATCACTTCGCCGACGGATTTCATCTGCGTGCCCAGCGTGGAATCTGCGCCCGCAAATTTCTCGAATTGCCATTTCGGGATTTTCACCACAACGTAGTCGATCGTGGGTTCGAAACACGACGGCGTCTTTTTCGTGATGTCGTTTGGGATCTCATCCAGCGTCATTCCTACCGCCAGAAGAGCGGCAATCTTGGCTATCGGGAAGCCGGTCGCTTTCGACGCCAGCGCCGAACTGCGCGAGACGCGCGGGTTCATTTCGATGACGATCATGCGGCCCGTCGCGGGGTCGATTGCAAACTGGATGTTCGAGCCGCCCGTTTCAACGCCCACTTCACGAATAATCGCGGCTGCGGCATCCCTCATGCGCTGATATTCCTTGTCCGTAAGAGTCTGCGCGGGAGCCACGGTGATCGAATCGCCGGTGTGCACGCCCATCGGGTCGAAATTCTCAATCGCGCAGATGACCACGAAGTTGTCGCGAAAATCGCGCATCACTTCGAGTTCGTATTCCTTCCACCCCAGTACCGATTCCTCAACCAGCGCCTCGTGAACCGGGCTGGCGTCAAGCGCGTGCGAGATCGCTTCGGAAAATTCCTCGCGGTTGTAAGCGATGGAGCCTCCCGTCCCGCCTAATGTGAACGATGGACGAATTACAACCGGGTAACCCAATTGATCGGCAAGTTTCAGGCCGTCTTGCGCGTTATTGACAAGCGCCGACGCAGGAACATCCAGGCCGACTTTGCGGATCGCGTCCTTGAACCACAGGCGATCCTCGGCCACCTTGATGGCGCGCAGAGATGCGCCAATTAATTCGACGCCGTATTTTTCCAGAATGCCGCTCTCGGCCAGCTCGACGGCCAGATTCAATGCGGTTTGTCCTCCAACCGTTGGCAGCAATGCTTGGGGTTTTTCGATGGAAATTATTTTTTCGAGATATTCCTTGGTCAGAGGCTCAACGTAGGTGCGGTCTGCAATTTCGGGATCGGTCATAATCGTTGCAGGATTCGAATTCACCAGCACGACTTCATACCCTTCGCTTCGTAACGCCTTGCACGCTTGCGTGCCCGAATAATCGAATTCGCAGGCCTGTCCAATTACAATCGGACCCGAACCGATAATCATGATCTTCTTGAGGTCTGTGCGTTTCGGCATGAAGTTACTGAGTCCTCGTCTGTCCGCCGGATAATTTCCAGTTCTTCATTGTGTCAGTGAATAGCCGGAACAAATAATGAGAGTCGTGCGGCCCGGGCGAAGCCTCGGGGTGGTATTGCACCGAAAACAGCGGCAGGCTGCGATGGCGCAATCCTTCGTTCGTGTGGTCATTCAAATTCAAATGCGTGATCTCAACATCACTGGAGGGCAGCGACTCCGGATCGACGCAGAAACCATGATTCTGCGCCGTAATCTCTACCTGCTCGGTCAGTAAATTCTTGACGGGATGATTCGAGCCGTGATGCCCGAACGGGAGCTTGAAAGTCTTACCCCCGAGGGCCAGACCGCACAACTGGTGTCCGAGGCAGATCCCGAATACCGGCACGCGCCCCAGCATGTTGCGAATCGTCTCGATTGCATACGTCGCCGGTTCAGGATCACCTGGGCCGTTTGACAAAAACACGCCGTCCGGCTTCAGAGCGAGCGCGTCTTCCGCCGATGTTTTCGCCGGCACGACCATCACTTCGCAATTACGATCGACAAGAAGGCGAAGTATGTTCTGCTTAATGCCAAAATCGAAAGCGACCACGCGAAATTTTTGAGACTCGCCGGGCGACTGGGCTTCGCCCATGGCTTCGTGCCACGGGGACGCCGTGAGTTCGATCGAGCCCTTGTCCCAAGCATATTGCCGATCGGCAGTAACGCGGCTTGCCAGCTCGAGCCCCGCCATCGCGGGCAACGCGCGCGCCTCCTCTATAAGATGCTCGGCGGGAGTTCCGTCGGTCGCAAGCATCCCTCGAAGAGCGCCTTGCTTGCGTATATGCCGCACCAGCGCGCGGGTATCCACATCCCATAGCACCGGAATATCGTGGCGCGTCAAGTACGCCTGCGCGGATTCACTGGAACGCCAGTTGGAGGCAATCGCTGAAAATTCTCGCACGACGAGCGATTCGATGTGCGGTGCGGGAGATTCCTCATCGTCAAGATTCGTTCCCACATTTCCAATATGGGGATATGTCAGGCAGACGATTTGTCCCGCGTAGCTAGGATCGGTAAAGACTTCCTGGTATCCCGTAAGGCTGGTATTAAAAACGACTTCGCCCCCGCGCCGCGTCACTGCTCCAGCTGCGCGCCCGGTAAAAACCCTGCCATCTTCGAGCGCAAGTACACCTATTCGTGCTGATGCGTCTGTCAGTGGATCCTCTTTCCAGCAAGCTCCAAGTACCTGCCAGTCGGCAGGCCGCGAAGCCCGCGCCCCGCCCCGGGGGCATTATTTTTCTGATTCGGCAAGAACGGGGATCGCGCCAAAATGATCCACCGGCCAGTATGCGAACACAGCCTTCCCGTAAATAAACTTGCGCGGCACGGGCCCGAATATCCTCGAATCGTTCGAACTCGTCCGATGATCGCCCATCACGAAGTATTCGCCCTTGGGTATCCGCGTGGCGGAAAGGCTGCCAAAATCCGCGGATTCCGGAGGAACATACGGCTCCGGGAGCAATTTGCCGTTGAGAAAGACCTGCCCATCGCGAATTTCCACCATATCTTCCGGCAATCCCACCACTCGCTTGATGAACGACTTCGAGCGGTCGAGAGGATACCAGAAAACCACGACATCTCCTCGCTCAATCGGTTCAAACCGGTAGACGAACTTGTTGATGAAGATTCTCTCCTGATCGGAGATCAGAGGAGTCATGCTCGTGCCTTCAACCTTCACTGGCTGATAGAAGAAAATGATGATGACGACAGCTAGGCTTAAGGCAATTACGAGGTCGCGTCCCCAACTCCGAAGTTCGCGACGCAGCGGCTGCGTCGGCTCCGGCGCGACGGTCGTGCTAATTTCAGAGTTCGGCTCCATGTCCTTACTTCGTTAGCAAGTTATCTTATATCACGCTGCCCCGTGATGCGCCACTGGAAGTGGGCGTAGGACCGTCCAAAATTAAATGGCCTTGGAGTTAGAGGGTCGAGTCTTCAGTCGTAATAAATTAGGGCGCGTGTAATCAGCGGCTTTGGCCCCCCCAAGCTTCGGGGCCCTAAAAGCCGCAATCGAATCTAAAACTTAAGCGTCGAACGGATGCTTGGCCTCCGACACATGACAACGCTTCAATGGGATCTTTCTATTTCACCGCAACCAGCCGCAATCTCCTGTAATCGGCCCACCATTGCTCGTCCCTGAATAATATGGGCCGCAGCAACTCTTCAACCCGGCGGAGGAATTCCTCGCGCCTTGCGGCACCGACCCTTGCAAAATATTCCGCTCCAAACATAGTCAGCCAGTTACGGACGCCGGCCTCTCCATCGGCCAGGCCCGTCGGACGGTCGAACAGCGTCATGAACCGCACTTCAAAACCATTCTGTTCGAGCAGGGTCGCATAGCCGCTGACGCTCGGATAATACCAGGGAACGACCTCTCCCGCCTTCGCCGCTCCCATTTGCACCAGCGCCCCATCGAAACCCATCTGCAACTGTCGAATGTTTCCCTTGCCGCCGAACTCGGCAACGAATCGCCCGCCGGGGCGGAGTGCATTGTACACGCTATGGATGACCTGCACGGGCTCATGAATCCAGTGCAGAGTGGCATTCGAAAAGACCGCATCGAATTCGTCCCGAAAAGGAAGGTCCCGGGCGTCCGCAATCTCAAATGTCAAATCTGGGTATGCATTTCGGGCGGCCGCTACCATGTCGGAGGATCGGTCCACTCCCAACACTCGTGCGCTCGACTCGGCGATTTGCGCGGTCAAGTGCCCGGTGCCGCATCCGAGGTCTAATATGCGTTCGCCTGGCTTGGGAGCAAGTAGCGATACCACGTCCGAGCCGTACTTCCAGACGAAGTCGTGCTTCGAGTCGTACAAGTTCGCATTCCATGCCGCGCCGCTGGCGCCGGTCGATTCACTCATCGGATTCGTCATGCCTATTCCTTGTGAAATTCGCTTTGCAGATTTGGCAAACTGCAGCTGCTCCTGAACGCTCCGAATGCATATTGTACCGCCGCCAATGCGGCGCACACCGCAGTCTCCGTGCGCAGAATGTTTGCGCCTAATGCCGCCGCTGAAAAACCGGCAGCAGTCGCCGCGGAGAATTCCATGTCCGTCCAGCCACCTTCCGGTCCGACCGCCAACGCGACGTTCTCTGGCGCGTCAACATCAACAATCGCCGTAGCTGGATCCAGCAATTCGCGCATCGGCAATGCCCCGGATCGCTCGGAAAGCAGCATCTTCACATGGGAAGTCGAAGTGCGGAACGCGTCGGCCGGCTTCTCAGCCTCACGCAACAACGGAACGCGTAAACGCCGAGCCTGCTGCGCGGACTCTGTCAGGATTCGTCCCCACCGATCCGCCCGTTTGGTGGCTGCCGCAATAAGACCCTTCTCGCTTCGATCGGCCATCAGCGGCACGATTTCGTCGGCCCCGAGTTCAGTGGCCTTCTCGATCGCCCATTCGAACCGGTCGAATTTTACGATGGCCAGCAACAGTGTAATCCGCACCGGGGCGGTAATTGCCGGCAGTCGTTCAATGAGCGCAAAATGGATCTCGTCGCGGCCAACTGTTTCGGTTCGCGCCAACCACGCACTTTCACCATCGCTCAGTTCATAGAGCTGGCCGGGCTCCGCGCGAAGCACGCGGCCCAAATGATTCGCCGTCTCTCCGCTGAGAATCGCGGAACCATTTTTGAATCGATCCACAAAGAATCGACGTCTCATGTTCCGCTATGTTATATCAATCCGATGCAATCGCGCCGCCGTCCAGCTCTCTCCTCGCGCCCATTCGTCATTTTTATTTGTCTCTGGGCTGTCTTCGGGTTGGCTCACGCATCGCCGATTCATTGTCAGACTCCGCCTCGACAAGCCGCTCTGACCCGCACGGTGATCGTTGACACCGACGCCGGAAGCGACGACTTAATGGCCATCGCTTTCCTGCTTTCACGCCCGGATATTCATGTGGAAGCCATCACGATCGCGAACGGCATGGCCCATGTGCCGGCTGGGGGGAAGAATATTCTGCGGTTACTCGAACTGGCCGGCCGCAGGGATG
>JBEKCU010000048.1:0-32913 GCA_050014735.1 Candidatus Acidiferrales bacterium
TTCTTGTGGCTTGCCAGCTAGCCAAAATAGCAACGACCATCAACGGGAATAACGGCAGTCCTAAAAAAAGAGCCGGATAGCATTTGCCGCGCGCTGGAGCTGTTGTAGTATAAAAAACATGCCTCAAGCCCATGTTGCTTTTCTGGACCGGTTTCATCAGGAAATCTATTCCGCTATCGAACGAGCGCTGCCGGAGGGCTGGACTTATTCCTTCGCCGCCAGCAAAGAATCGGCGGATCAGTTCGCGGCTGTATCCCAAGCTGATCTGCTGTTCGTAATGGCCGCGCAGGTTCCCGCTGAAGTTATTTCCGCCGCTCCTAAACTGCGAATGATTCAAAAACTCGGAGCGGGCGTCGATAAAATCGATCTCAAAATGTGCGA
The DNA here is from genome assembly GCA_050014735.1 of Candidatus Acidiferrales bacterium. Lineage (GTDB taxonomy): Bacteria > Acidobacteriota > Terriglobia > Acidiferrales > UBA7541 > Palsa-360. The sequence continues at coordinate 382 of JBEKCU010000048.1, forward strand.
GCAGCGGGGAATTGCCGTGGCCAGGCTGGCCGGCGGTAACGCCATTCCCGTTGCGGAGCACGCCCTATCGCTAATGCTCGCGACGCTTCGACGCCTGCCCGCCGTGGATCGCCGAACCAGAGCGGGCGAGTGGCTCAAGGAAGAATCCCGCGGTATCAACAGGCAGATTACCGGCAAGCGCGTTGGGCTGGTCGGATTTGGCGCAATCGGCAAAGCTTTGGCGAAGCTTCTTTCTGGCTTTGACATCGAGCTCGTTTATTTCGATCCAGCCGTTCCAGCGGCGGACGCAGAACGCCAATTTCGCATCAAGTCCTTGCCGCTCGATGATTTGCTCGAGACTTGCGACATCGTTTCGCTGCATCTGCCGCTTCTGCCGGAAACAGCGGGATTGATTGGGAAAGAGCGAATTGCCCGGATGAAGCCCGGCGCGGTGCTGATTAATTGCGCTCGCGGAGGCCTTGTGGACGAAGAGGCTTTGGCGGACGCTCTCGCTGACGGACGGCTCTTTGGAGCGGGTTTGGACGCCTTCGCGAAGGAACCCCCGATCGGCAGCCGCCTGCTGACCATGGATCAAACTGTCGTGACTCCCCACATGGGTGGAGCGACGGTGGATAATTTCAGATTTGTGATCGAGCGCGCGGTGGCCAATGCAGTCCAATATCTAAATGGCGGTGGTTTGCCGGCTGCGGACGTGGTCTTCGTTCCGCAAGGAGTTGCGACCAAGCCTGGGGCGAGCAGCTAAATAGGCTGCGGAAAAATGGCATTCGCGGGCCCCAGGGTCTAAAACCCCGATGAAACGAATGAGCTTACGTCGTGGCTGAAGCCACGACCCACAAATCTTGCTGCTTTTTCCGCAGCCAGTAAAGCCGCTTTGAGAATGGCTCCTAACGGTCGAGGTGAAGTCCAGCCCTCCGAAGGGGCTGGAACTTTTGGGCCACAGAAGCGAATCCACGGAATATATTAAAATTCTGCTCAGTGAGGACGGGTAGTCCAAATGGCGAAAGCGCGACCTTTTCTAATCAACAATCAATGGATCGAGGGCGATGGCGAGCCATTTATCACCACCAATCCGGCGGACGGCACGGAAATCGCGACGATCGGTGCGGCGTCAACCGCCGATGTCAATTCCGCGGTCATGGCGGCGCGTGGGGCCCTGGAGGATCCCGCGTGGCGAGGCTTGAAATTTCACGAACGCGCCCGGCTTCTTTACCGCGTCGGTGATTTGGTCAATGAAGATGCCGAGCGGATCGCTCGCGTGCAGATGCTGGACAACGGAAAGACACTGAAGGAATGCCGCGAGCAGGTCGCGAGCGCAGCCAACACGTTCCGGTACTATGCAGCTGCCTGCGAGACATTTGAAAGCGAGGTAACGCCTCCCCGTGGTTCTTACTGGACCATGACTGTCTATGAGCCTGTGGGAGTGGTTGCGGCGATTACAGCGTGGAATTCGCCGCTCACGCTCGATGCACAAAAGTTAGCGCCGATTTTAGCGGCGGGCAACACAGCCGTACTGAAAGGATCGGAAGTCACGCCGCTGATCAGCCTGGAATATGCGCAGCTTTTCGTTAAGGCTGGATTTCCTCCCGGCGTGGTGAATGTCATTGCTGGAGGCGGTGAGATTGGCCGCTGGCTCGTCGAGCATTCCGGCGTCGACATGATTGGTTTCACGGGAGGAACCAGGACCGGCAGCGCAATTGCCGCTTCCGCCGGGAAATCGCTGAAGCCCGTTGTCTTGGAATTGGGAGGGAAGTCGCCCAACATCGTCTTCGCCGATGCGGACTTGAAAAAGGCGATACGCGGGGTAGGCGACGGCATATTTTCAGGCGGCGGCCAGTCCTGCATTGCGGGGTCGCGCGTGTTTGTTGAAAAGAAAATTTATGACGAGTTCCTGGCCGGTTTCCGCAGCTACGCTGAGGGCTATCGCATGGGGCCTCCGGACTCCGCGGACTCGCAGATGGGGCCGCTCGCCAGTTTTTCCCACCGCGAGCATGTCGAGAAATATGTCGAAATCGGACGAAGCGAAGGGGCCGCGGTGCTCGCTGGCGGAGTTCGGCCGACAGGCGGTGTGTTTGAAAAAGGCGCGTATTATCCCGCGACAATTCTGACCGGCGTCAATAACAAAGCGCGCGTCTGCCAGGAAGAAATCTTTGGACCCGTCGCAGTTGTGCTTCCATTCGAGAGTGAAGAGGAACTGCTTCGTCAAGCCAATGACATTGATTTCGGGCTTGCGTCAGGAATCTGGACGGGGGATTACGCGCGCGCCTGGCGAGTGGCGCGTGCGCTGCGAGCGGGCACCGTCTGGATCAACACTTACAAGCAGGCATCCATATCCACGCCCTTCGGTGGGTTTAAACAGAGCGGAATTGGGCGTGAAAAGGGCCTGATGGGAATGCGTTCGTATATGGAAGCCAAAGGAATTTATTGGGGCATGTGAGGATACCGCCGGCGCGCGGTCGGTGATCGAACGGCTCCAGCGGAACATTACCGGGTGCCGCATGCCGGGCCCCGACCGCGCTACATCCGGCATCGCAGCGCGTCACAGCGGACGTTTCGCGCCGTCACGCGGGGCGTTTAACTTCACCGAAGAAATCGAGGACGTTTGTCACGCATTCATCGGCGTTCGCCACGGCCACGTGGTAGGCGTCGCTTGTTAGCACGAGCAGCCTCGAATTGGGAATCTTCGGTTGGTAGCGGATCACCGTCTCCACTGATTGCAGCGCGCTTCGATCGGAGGTAACGATCAGGGTGGGGGATGTAATCTGGGGCAGGAGTTTTTCCAGATCCAATCCCGACAGCACCGGCCTGAGGCCGCGCTTGGTTTCTGCGGGGGTCGTGTCCCTTAGCTTTTCGAAATAAGCGGTTTCCTCTTTGGAGGCTTTCGAGCCGAGCCGCATCGACATCGGTGCCGACTCCATTTTTGGATCCACCGCGCTAAACGGTCCGCTGCACACGACGAGCGCGCGGGTCCGGTCCGGATACGTCGCCGCAAATTGCAGCGCGATGGCTCCGCCTGTTTTGGCGCCGATGATGTAGGCGGATTTCGCACCGATTGCATCGAGAAATTCACCAACTGCCTTTACGTAATTTGCGACCGACCATTCGAAATTTGCCGGAATCTTCGAACGTCCGAAGCCGGGTAGGTCGGGACGATATAGCCGATAGTGCTGCGCCATACGCGGTACCCATCCGAACCAGATGTCACCGATTTCGAGGTTTCCATGCAGGAAGACGACAGGCTCGCCATCGAGCCACGGAGCGCCCAGCCAGTCTTCCCTGTAATAGACTTGAAGCCCTGAATGCAGCGTCGCGGTTGAGCCGTTCTGTAGCACTTTTTCTTCCGGCATCGCCGCTCCATCTGCCATTGGCATCAGGGCGTTCGAAACCAGCGGAGCCCCCGCCGACATGACTCCCCACTTCATCAAAGTTCGCCTGTTCAGTTTCGCTGCTGTGCTCATAGGTTCGCCCCCATTGCGGCAGATTCTATATCGCCGCGGGTATTGCGGGCAAGGAGCATGAAGAAAGGAATGGTTACGTCACGGCAATGACTCGGACCGGTCGACCAGACAGGAATGCTTGGATATTTTCGACTGCGTCGCCGTAGAAGACGCGATACTTTTCGGCCGTGACGTAGCCAATGTGCGGAGTTAGTACGACATTTTCAACGCGGCGCAGTGCGTGATCGGCGGGCAGCGGTTCCTCGTCGTAAACGTCAAGGCCCGCGCCGGCAATCGTATGGTTTTCGAGGGCAGCGATTAGTGCCTGCTCGTCGACGATTGGGCCCCTCGATGTATTGATCAGATAGGCTGTCGGCTTCATTGAGGCGAGATCGCTGGCGCCAACCAAGCCCCGTGTGCGCTTGCTCAATACGGTGTGGATCGTGAGAAAATCGGAGCGGCGGAAGAGTTCGTCCTTGTCGACGCGCTTCGCGCCCACCGAAGCCGCGCGCTCAGGCGTTAAATTCTGGCTCCACGCGATGACTTCCATATGAAAAGCGGCGGCGACCGCCGGCATTTGACCGCCGATTTTGCCAAGACCCAGAATACCCAGAACTTTGCCGTGCAGTTCGATGCCAACGGTCGTCTGCCATCCACCCTTCCGCGTGCTAGCATCTTCACGCGGGATGTTTCGAGATAGCGCAAGGATTAGGCCCCAGGCGAGTTCCATCGTCGAGTAGGACGACGATCTGGTACCGCAGACCGTGATTCCCAATTCGGCGGCTGCTTTTACATCGATGGACGCGTTGACCATTCCGGTCGTGACTAGAAGTTTCACCTTCGGGAGCCGCTCAAGCAGCGATCGGCGAAACGGGGTTCGCTCGCGCATTGCAACCACAATCTCGAAATCGTGCAGGCGGCGGGCCACTGCGTCTTCGGCGGCAAGGGTATCGTGGAATACTTGAATATCAACGGTGGGCTGGAGGTTCTCCCAGTTCGCCATGGACAACGCTACATTTTGGTAGTCATCGAGAATTGCAAGCCGCACCATCGTATCGGATCTCCAATTTATGAGAAGTGACGTTCAGCAGCACGCGGGGGCTAAAGCCCTTGTCTTTCAGGTCCTTTGCGTCGCCGCTGAAGTGATTGAGGAAGAAGTCCCAGTTGTCAGCCAGCGGAACAAGCTTCAAGCCTGTTTGGTTTTGAATTTTGCCAACGCTGGAAAATTCAAACGCAAACAGGCTGAAGCCTGTTCCACTGGCTTCGTCGTTATTGAGTGCCGACCATCTTGAACCTTTGCACCCTTCGGCCATAACCCGTTTCCGCGACGTAGACGTTGTTTTTGGAGTCCACCGCCATCGTGTGACAGTGCGTGAATTCACCCAACTGATGGCCGGGACGTCCAAAACTTCCGAGCTTTTGTCCGGTGGCATGGTCGAAAATATCGACTTCGTCCCTCCATTCATCGGCGGTAAACATGTAGCGCTGCTCGGGATCGGAGGAAAAGCCCACATCCGAATTCGCGCCCCATTCCGTGGGCCGCTTGTTCGGATAATGGGGCCTCGGGTCGATCATGTAGTTTCTCTTAAAATTGCCCATTTTATCGAAGACCTGAACCCGGTCGCCCTGCTTATCGCAGACATAGACCAGCCCGGAATGGTCGATGACGACACAATGGACAATCTTCAGGAATGCGCCACCCACACCTTCCTCGGCTTCGGCCGCGGATCCCTGGTGGCCCCACTGGCGTAGAAAGTGGCCAGTCTTGTCGAACACCGCCACGCGGCTGTTGCCATAGCCATCGGAAACATAAATGTCTCCGTTGGTTGGATCGACAGCGATGCCCGAAGGAAGGAAGAACCCTGTTTTGCTTGAGTTCAGGCCCCGGCCAGTCGTCAAGCCATCGGAACTATCGACAACGCCGGTCGTGCCGATTTGCATCAGGAGTTTGCTGCCGTCATGAGTGTATTTCTGAACGATGCCGTCACCGCTCCCGCCGAACCAGATATTGTTCTCGTAATCCACGAAACAGCCATGGAGCTGTTTTGGAAGAACCTTTGGATCTCCGAAGGAATTGACCAGATTACCGTCGGGATCGAATTCCATAACAGGCGGCGCATTACCGGCCGTTTCACTTTCCTTTTCCTCCACGTCTTCCCGATTCGCAATAAAGACATGGTCCTTGGAGTCAACGCAGACTCCGCCGATTCTTCCAGTCACCCAGTTATTCGGCAAAGGCTTGGGCCAATTGGCATCGACCTCGTACTTTGGCACTGGCAACGAAGACGCGGCTTCCGGGGAAGCTGCGATAACGCGGTTCGGTAACAGATACCAGGTCCCCAACGTGACGCCGGCTGCTGCGGAAATTATGGCCAACCAAGTTTTTCCTGTCGCTTTCACCTTATCCTCCTTATGAAATCTGTGCGACATGCGATGCTCTTTTAAAGTTTCCAATCCTGCGAGGTCACGAATTCGCGGCTTATGTCGGCAACCGTTCTGGTGCCGCAGTTGCCCATGACCAGCTTCAATTCGCCCTGCATGATTTCGAGCACCCGATCAACGCCGGCCTGGCCGAATGCTCCCAAACCCCAGAGCATGGGACGTCCGATGCCCACGGCTTTGGCGCCTAGCGCAAGTGCCTTGAACACATCGGTGCCGCGCCGAAACCCACCGTCAATGAAAACGGGAATCCGTCCGTTGACTTCGGCCACGATTTCGGGCAGAGCCTCTATGGTCGCGCGTGAAGTCTCAGTGGAGCGCCCTCCGTGATTCGAGACGAGAATGCCGTCGATTCCATGCTCGATGCACAGCCGCGCATCTTCGCGGGTATCCATTCCCTTGATGACGAATTTTCCCTTCCAGAACTTTCGCAGGCGGTCGGCAAAGGCCCAGTCCATGGCGGGATTGGTGGTGCGGACCCCGTTCATATCGATCCCATCGTACATAGGGCGCTCGCTGATCGCCGTGCCGGGTTCGCCTTCATGACAATTGGCGCATACGGTCAAATCTTTCGGGCGAGTGCGAAGGTAGGTTTCGCTATTCCTCCCGGTAGTGTTGTCAACCGTGAGGGCAATGACCGTGCACCCGGCGGCTTCCACTCGCCTCAAGATTTTTTCGCAGGGGTCCCAGGAACTGGGCGCATAAAGCTGATACCACACGGGACGGCCGAGGGCCTTATTCACGTCCTCGACAGCGGTGGAAGTTGCCGTGGAAAGAAACTGAAGAGTGCCGCGCGCTTTGGCTGCGCGCGCGACGGACAATTCGCCGTCGGGGAAGAACGATCTCTCGCCTCCCGTGGGACACGTGAAGATCGGGCTGTCGTAGACGCCGCCGAACAGCTCGACGTGCATGTCCACCTTGGTGGCGTCGCGCAGGCGCCGTGGCCGCAATTCAATATGTTTGAACCCGTCGCGATTCGCGCGCAGCGTGGCATCGTCATCGACGCCGCTGGCCATGTAAGCCCAGTGAGCCGGCTGAACTTTGCGGTGAGCAACTTCCTCAAAATCGAAGACGTCCAGAGCGGCCGACGGCTCCTTGATCAGGTCGGAGGACGTTTGAGAGCTTTGCGCCAAACCGCTCTGCTCGAAATAGGCAGCGACTCCGCCAAGCGCGGCGACGTAAGGACTCGCAGCCAAAAACTTCAGAAATTCACGCCGGGCGGTGGATGTAAATTGGGTCATTACGGTGGCTGATTGTAACGCTGATCGTCTTTCTTATGGTAGCGGAAATCGAGCAGTCCGGTAGCGTCGTCGTCTCGCCGGCGGGTTCAAGTCGTCGAGAATCGCGAAATCCACAGGCGAGACGACGGCGCTAGTGAAAAGCGGGAGCTCGTAATTTTGCCCGCTACCTTTTCCCAGTAAGCTCGTTCACTAACCGGTCGGCCTGGTAGACTTTCCTCAGCGCTTCCAGGATTCCGGCCGAATGCACCGCGACGGCACGAGCTTCCTGATCGGAGTAGATGTAATCCAGCACGAGGGACTGTATGTTGCCGTCGAAGATGATTCCAACCAATTCACCCTGGCGGTTGATTACGGGACTCCCTGAGTTGCCGCCGATAATATCCGCCGTGCTGACAAAATTAAATGGCGTCGAGAGATTGAGCTCACTTTTTCGCTCGTTCCAGATTTTTGGCAACTCGAATGGGTACTTGTTGTCATGGGCTGCCGCGTGCTCGTACGTGCCGCCGAGCGATGTGTCCCACGGGATCTTTTCGCCAGCTTGCGTGTATCCCTTGACCTCGCCGAACGCGAGACGAAGAGTAAACGTGGCGTCGGGATAAACGCTGGAGCCATACACAGCGAACCGGGCGTTGGCGATTTTTGTGTAAGCCTGCTGCTGGGGTTCAGCCACCTGCTGCTCGTACACCTTGCGAATACGGCGCGCTTCCGGATCGATTTGCTTGGCAAGCTGAATCATGGGATCGGTCGACTCGTCGATGGCCTTCCGGCCTCCGTCGGCGAGGCGCTTGCGAACCGCAACGTCCTTGAGAGTAGTGCCACGGACCAATTCCGCCGCCCGGTCGCGCGGCGATTTGTTGGCCAGCACCATTTTTACAAGGTCGTTATCGCCACCCATGACCTCGGCCATCATCCCAAGCGAATCGGCGAGTTCCACGGTTTCCAGGTCTTCGTAAATCGGCGCGTCAGAAAAAAGTCGGAGCTTCATCGATTCGAGACCGGCGTCTGAATATTCGCGAAGCCGTGCGCTATTCGGCTTGGGCAATTCCTCCGCCATGCGCACCAGCTTAATTGCGATGTCGAATAGGTCAGAGTCGAATGCCTGCGCACCCTTCTGTGGACCGATCGCGAAAATGTTGTATTCGTCGCGAATCGTGCGCAGAGTCTGGAGCGTTGTGGCAACTTGATCCCAGGCATCGCCGTACGATTGCTTGAGTTTGGGATCCCTGTTTACCGAGTCCCGAAACTCTTTTTCGTCAGACTTTTTCTTCTCGATGATCGCCGGATCCTGGAGGCCAGCGAGCATTCCGAGATATGCCTTGCGGCTATTTTGAAGCCCGAACAATTCGTCTTCCGCGCGGCGCGCATTTTCGGCGCTGCGATCCGAGAAATTCTTCAGGAGCACTTCGCGGCGTCGCAGAAGATTCAGGCCGCTCGGCACGGACACGTCGCGCTGGTACTCGAGATGAGCCACGGTATCCAGCCGCTCGGTGCGGCCCGGATGCCCGGAAACGAAGATCAGGTCGCCTGCCGCCGCTCCGGACTCGCTCCATTTCAAGTAGTTATCGACATGCACGGGCCGATCGTTCTCGTAGACTCGGAAAAAACATATATCCAGGTCGTAGCGCGGATACTCAAAGTTGTCCGGATCTCCTCCGAAGAACGCGATGGCCTTTTGGGGCGCGAATACCAGACGGACGTCGGTGTAGCGTTTATATCGGTACAGGTTATAGATCCCGCCGTTGTAAAGGGGAACGACATCGCTGCGCAGGCCGGTTTTGTCGCGCGATTCCTTCTCGATGTTGTTGGTTTCCGCGCGGCGCGCCTGTTCAGCCGCAGCCGCATCCATGCCTGGCTGGATCGCGGCGTTGATTCGCGCCGTGACATCTTCGATGCTCATCAGAACGTTCAGTTCCAGGTCCACGCATTTCGGCTCATCGGCATCGCTGCGGGCTTCAAATCCGGTCGCGACGTAGTCCTTGTCTTTAGTGCTGATTTTGGCGAGGCAATCGGCGCCGACGTGATGATTGGTCATTACCAGTCCGTCGGGAGAAACAAACGAGCCCGAGCCGCCGCTGTTAAATCGTACTGAGGATTTTTGGACGTGCTCGAGCCACGCCGCCGTGGGCTGAAAATGATATTTCTCCTGCAGCAGCTTGACGGGCGGATTATTGAACAGCCACATGCCTTCATCGGCTTGGATAAGCGGGGCGCCGAGCGCGCAGAGCGCGAGCAGCAGCACGGTTCGATTGAATTTCATCGAGTGTTTGCCTCTGGGAAAAGGATAACGAACGGCCGGAGCCAGCGCAAATCTCAAATTTGAAATTTCAAATTTCAAATCTTCGTGGCCCGCGTAATCAGGTAGTCCTGCCGGAGGAGGTTGTCTTCAAAATATTCGGCAGCGAGCGCATCGTACTCCCGGCGGAACTGTTCAAGTCTGGCCGGGTCGGTAGCTGACAAAGCTCGCAACAGCCGCACGACGGCGCCCGATGTTTTTTCACTGACCGCTCGATGATGCCGAGGACTGAGCGCCGCGACATGCATGGTCGCGCGATCGAAATGAATATCCCTCACCGCGGCGCCGAGGCGCTGCCGCACAACGTTTGGATCCCCCCACTGCTGCGGCGGCGAAACGCCCGGCGGCGGAGGCGGCATATATCTGGCTGTCAGCGCAAACATGCGTCCGATCAAGAGCTCGGGCGGCCAGCTGGAGAACGCAATCGTTCCACCGGGTTTCAGCACACGAAGCATTTCCGCGATCGCGACGTCCGGCCTGGGCGCGAAGATATGGCCGTACTGGCTGAGCACGGCATCGAACGTCGCATCGGGGAAGGGCAACTTTTCGACGTCTCCTTCGAGCCATTCGATTTCCAGCTCGCCGATAAGGGAGTTTTCGCGCGCCCGCTCCAGAAGCTCGGGGGTGAGATCGAGCCCGGTCACGCGAGCGCCCAGTCGTGCCGCCGTTACCGAAACCACGCCGGTTCCGCAGGCGACGTCGAGCACTCGCTGGCCCGAGTGGATTCCCGCGCGCTTAACCAACCGGGCGGCCGTCGGCGTTGTAATCGCTTCCAGCGGCGCAAAGTGCGCCCAATTTTGCTTCTGGGTAGCCTTGAAAGACTCGAACGGGTCCATCTCGATTTCTCCTGCTGAGCGACGGTCAGTATAGCCAGCGATTCCCGATTGTCAAAGAGTTGGTGCCGCGCACTTTATGAATTGCGTGAAGGTGCGTCATTGAGAATTCGAAAGCTCTCTTACGGATTGTCGATCCGCCATGTGATACGATCTCGATGGTCCTGCACATACAGCGATATCGCGCCGCTCACTATGTGATTTTCTGGTTTCGAAGCGGCGCTGTTGCTCTTTAGCTGGAAACTACCTCATATGCGTCCTTCACAAATTCGCAATCTAATCGTTTGGTCCGCGTTTCTGGCGTTCGGTCTCTGGATGGTGTCCGCGGCGGCCAATTTTGTCATCGAGTACAACTGGTGGAAAGAGATCGGACAGGTCGATACGTGGATCGGCATGCTGTGGTACAGCATCGCCCCCGCAGCCGCGGGTACTGTGCTGGCATTTATCGCCCTCTGGATGGCTCATGCGCGCGGAATTCACTTCGCCGGCGTCCTTCAGAAGGACTATCGCTTGTATTCACGATTAATGCCTGTCGGGCTGGCCATTGTCGCGTTTATTTTTGCGTCCAGTTCGATCGATTACTGGACAGTGATGCGGTATTTCGGGTCGCGCGGAATCGCTCAGCCCGCCGATGCCTGGAAAGATCAAGTGTTTTCACGCAGTCTGCCTTTTTACCTGTTCGATTTGCCTTTCTATACGCAACTTCTCAGTTTTGTTTTTGTCCTGGCGATACTTTGCGCGCTCGTCTTCTGGGCGACGGCCCGAGGGTGGCAATTGGCTGAACGTTTTCGATACGGTCGGCTGACCGACGGTTCGGGAAGGACCCTTGTGCTTGGACCGGACTCGTTGCTTTTGCCCGGCGCCACGCGGGCGGGTTTTGTCCAAGTGATCAGCGTCATCGTGTTGCTCGGCTTCGCGGTCTGGGTTTATCTGGGCAATTATGAGCTTCTGCTGAACTCTCACGCCTTCATGACGGGCGCCGATTTCGTGGATGAAAAAGTCACGTTGCCGTTGCGTTGGGTTCTAATCGTGATCGCATTGGCGGCGCTGCCGCTGGTTTGGACGCGCAGATATAAGAAGGCCATCTTGCTGGTCATGGGGTTTTTCATACTGCAACTGGCGGTGCCGGGTCTGGTTCATGCGGTTTATGTGCGGCCGAGCGAGATTTCGATCGAGCGGCCCTATATCGAGCGGCACATTGAGGCCACTTCGATTGCATTCGGTTTGAACCGCAACGCTACCGAGCAGTCATTTGTTCCCTCCGCGCTAGCGACAGTCAATCCCGTTCAGGACGCCACTTTGCTCGATAACATTCGTCTTTGGGACCTGCGCGCTTACAACGCCACAATTACTCAGATTCAGGCTCTCCGCCCGTATTACACATTTCCAACTACCGATGTGGATCGCTACTATCCGAATGGGCATATCAAACAAGTTCTGCTCTCACCGCGCGAGATTGACGTCAGCCAATTGTCAGCGGAGGCGAGCCAGAGCTGGATCAATCCCCACTTTATTTATACGCACGGCTTTGGAGTGGTTCTTTCGGAGGTCAATAAGATTACGCCGGACGGCCTCCCGGTCCTACTGATCGAAAATGCTCCGCCGGAAATCAAAACGACGGGGTTTCAACTCACGCGACCGGAAATTTATTATGGCGACAAGACGCAGGACCCTGTTTTCGTCCATACCGCTCGCGAAGAATTCGATTATCCATCCGGCGACCAGAATAAATATTCCACCTATGAGGGGACCGGTGGATTTCCGGTAGGTTCATTTCTCCTGAAGGTTGCCGCCGCGATATCCGAGGGCGAGCCCAACATCATTTTCACCGAGTATCTGACAGCGCAGAGCCGAATGATGATTCATCGCAGAGTCCAGGACCGGCTTGAATATCTCGCGGGTTTCCTGCAATGGGACCAGGACCCATATCTGGTCATCACCGACGACGGTAGATTGGTTTGGATGGTGGACGCCTACACGACGTCGCTCTCGCACCCCTACTCCGCGACGCTTCCCGTGGCTGGCCTGGACGACGGTGCTAATTACATTCGCAACGCGGTCAAGGCCACGGTCGATGCGTACACGGGTAAAATTTCGCTATACGTGTTCGATCCGGGCGATCCGATCATTCAGTCCTACGAGCATCTCTTTCCAAAATTGTTTCTTCCCGCCTCGGAGATGCCGGCCGATCTAAGGCGGCACGCTCGCTATCCCGAAGCGCTATTTCAGGCGCAGGCGGAAGCCTACCGGAGTTTTCACATGCGAGACCCACAGGTTTTTTACAACAAGGAAGACCTCTGGGATATCGCTCATAATCTTTTCGGCCAGTCTGGGCAGCCTGAAAATCTGCGGCCCACATACGTGGTCGCGACTTTGCCCGGCGAGAAAACGCCTGAGTTCCTGCTCATGCTTCCGTTCACTCCGCGCGGAAAAGATAATTTGATCGGGTGGATGGCCGCGCGGTGCGATGGCGAGCAGCTGGGCAATCTGGTTTTCTATCAGCTTCCTAAACAGCAGCTTGTGTACGGCCCGATGCAGATTGAGTCGCGCATCGATCAGGACCAGAACATTTCCAAGGACCTAACTCTCTGGAACCAGCAGGGCTCGCACGTTCTGCGAGGAAGCATTATCGCTCTTCCCGTGACGGGTGGCTTCCTCTACGTCGAGTCGATTTACATTCAAGCGACGGAAGCGCGCATGCCGCAGCTTAAGAAGGTAGTTCTGGCGATGGGTGACCGGCTGATTTATCGAGATACCTTCGAGCAGGCCCTGGCAGAGCTTACTAGCGGTGCTCCACCGCCGCAGCCCGGTGTTGCCGCGACTTCGTCCGCGGCTGCGCAGGCGGCAAGTCCCGCAGCGGCCGGACCGGACGTTACCGCCCTCGCCGAACGGGTGCGACATATTCGCGATCAGGCAGAACAACTTGTAAAGGAACTCGAAGAATTAGAAAAGGAGACCGGCAAGAAGTAGGGGATCGAAAAGACAAATTTCTAGAACCTCTTCTGATGAACTCCTATCGGCAGTTTCCCTCAATTGGAAACACTGCCACGAAGTCGCGCCAACGGCGGGGAGGATACCAGTCCGGGGCAACGTCCCAGGTTGCGCCCAAGCAATAATCTACGCCCTGAAAAGGCGGAGGCATCCTGCGCCCCTTCAGGGCGCCCAACGAGCGACTGGTATCCGAGCCCAGGACGTTGCCCTGGGCTAGCATGCGCCGACGCTTTCAGCGCCCGAAGATGTCGCAGTATTTTGTTGAACCTTGTACAGCTCAGCCCGTAATCCGCAGCTTCTCGCTCTACCGTGGGATTTGCGAGAAAGCGTCTTGCGCGCTTTCAGCGATACAACCCCGGCCGCCAGCGGACATCTTCTTTGCCTTTGTCGTTCAAATAACGCGCAAGCACAAACAGAAAATCCGAAAGCCGATTGACATAGTGGATCACGGCTGGATTCACCTGCTCCTCGGCGGAGAGCCGAACCACATCTCGCTCCGCGCGCCGCGTCACCGTTCTGGCAAGATGCAGGTGTGTGGAAGCCGGGCTACCGCCAGGCAGCACGAAGCTATCCAGTGGCTCCAGGTCAGCATTGAAAAAATCAATTTGGTTTTCCATCCATGTGACCTGCTCTTCAGTGACGCGAAGGGATTGTTTTTCTCGCTCCGGCCGCTGCGGCCGGCACAAATCGGCGCCCACATCGAACAAATCATTTTGAATGTGACTCAACACTTTTAGAATACTACCATCGCCGATGTGCAACTTCGCGATGCCGAGAACGGAATTGGCCTCGTCAATAGTGCCATACGCAGTGACCCGAAGATGAAACTTTGGCAGACGCGAGCCATCGCCCAGCGACGTCTGTCCGTCGTCACCCGTTCGCGTATAGATCTTGTCGAGTTTCATCGTTCCTCCGCCCGATAGAATCGTACCCTTTCTCGGAATTTGCGGGAAGCTGTGATTAGTTTCGCCCGCATGGAGGCCGACTTGGGGATCGTTTACGGAACAATCGTACGGTAATCACCGGATGGGCAACTGAAACTTCCTTGCCTACCATCTTACTTATGGAATACCCAGCTCGAAGGAGATTTTGCTAACAGCGCAACCATGAACCGTGAGTAAAATTCTTAAAGAAAGTGGAAGGCGGAGATGAAAACTCTTGTCGGACTTTTCTCAGTGTTCCTGTTAGTCGCAATTCCCGCAGCCGCGCAAGAAAGAGGCGGCAGCAAGACCGCCGTGGGAGGGGGGCACGTTCCCTCACATGGTCCTGCGCCGCAGCGCGGCTCAGCCCCTCAGGGAGCCCCTGAACAGACTCGCAATTATGCGGAGAAGCCCGGGCATCCCAATGCTCCACACGTTGACGCAAAAGGCGATCACTGGGTTGGACATGACACCGGCGCCAATGATCCTCATTACCATCTGGATCATCCGTTCGAACATGGCCGATTCACGGGCGGCATTGGTAAGGGCCACGTGTGGCGGCTCGCCGGGGGAGGCCCCAGCCGGTTCTGGTTCGGTGGATTTTATTTTTCAGTCGCTCCGTACGATATCGGATTTTGTGACGGTTGGGTGTGGGATTCCGATCAGATCGTGATCTATGACGATCCCGATCACGTTGGCTGGTATCTCGCGTACAACGTTCGCTTGGGCACGTACGTTCATGTCGAGTACCTCGGTACCTAGCAGAGGTTCAGCGTTGCAGTAACCGTATCAGCGAGGCATTTCGAGAAAGAAGAGGCCGAGTGGCGACATTCGGCCTCTTCTTTGTCTCGTACTACAGGCTGGCAGGACTTGACGGAATGTCTCCTTCGCCATACCGTGTGGGTATATGAGCATCATCAGCCTGAAGGTTAACGGCAAGGCATACAGCCTAGATCTGGACCCCACGACACCGCTTCTTTATGTTTTAAGCGACGAACTCGCCTTGCGAGGCCCAAAATTTGGGTGTGGATTAGGCCAGTGCGGAGCATGCACGGTCATTGTGAATGGGCGTGCAATCCGGTCCTGCATCACTCCAGTGCAATCCGTGCAAGGCGAGATCACTACGCTTGAAGGCCTGGGCACCATTGAAAAGCCGCACCCGATTCAAAAAGCTTTCATCGAAGAGCAGGCCGCGCAATGCGGCTTTTGCCTGAGCGGGGTAATCATGACCGCAAAAGAACTGCTCGACAATAATCCCCACGCCAGCGAGAAAGACATTCAAGAGGGGATGTCGCGCATCTTGTGCCGCTGTTTCACTCACACGCGCATGCTTCGAGCCATCGAGAAGGCACGGCAGGAGCTGGCGCGATGAAGAAACCATCCCGCGCGGCGAGTGAAAATTCCATGACCTCAGCCGTCGCCATGACCTCGGGCGCGTCGGCGGCCCTGCAGCGCGCTGGATTTTCTCGCCGGTCATTCATGAAGGGAACCGGTGCGCTGATCGTCACCTTCAGCATGGGCAGTGTCCTGGCCCCGCTGGACGCGCGGGCGCAAGGAGGGGCCCCGGACTCTCCGCCAGCGAATGAAGTGGACTCATGGATCGCGATCGCCGGGGACGGAAGCGTGATCGCGTACACCGGAAAAGAGGAACTCGGCCAGGGCATGTCCACGGCTCAAATTCAACTTGTGGCCGAGGAATTGTGCGTGCCGTTTCACCGGGTCAATCTGATCGCTTGCGACACGTCGATCACACCGGATCAGGGCATTACTTCGGGAAGCCAATCTCACCCGGCCAATTTCAATCGAAGCAACCTTGCGCAGGCCGCCGCCACGGCCCGGCAGGCGCTTTTACAGCTTGGGTCGAAACTCTTGAATACTCCAGTCGATCAACTAACAGCCATCGATGGAGTCGTTCAATCGAAAAGCGACGTCTCAAAGAAGATCGCCTACGGCGAGCTGATCGCGGGGAAAAGGTTCGGCGTGAAAGTCGATCCCGCTGCCAAGCGGAAACCGGCAAGCGAATGGACCGTGCTCGGCAAACCCATGCCGCGCCCTGACATGCCGGCCATGGTCACCGGGCAACTCGAGTATGTGCACAACGTGCGCGTGCCTGGCATGCTGTATGGCATGGTTCTCCGTCCGGCCGCTGTTGGTGCAACGTTGGTGAGCGTGGACGAATCGTCCGTGGCTGGGATGCTGGGACTGGTAAAAGTAGTGGTGAAAAAGAATTTTGTCGGCGTGGTCGCGCAAAAACCGTGGCAAGCCGTGCAAATCGCCAACAAATTGAAAGTGACATGGACTCCCGGCGCGGGCCTTCCCAATCAGGCCACCTTTTATGAATATTTGCGGAATCAAAAGCCAACTCATGACACGCTGCTGGTGAATTCCAAGGATGTGGAACAGAAGATCGCCGATGCCGCGACGGTTGTCAAGGTGACGTATTTTCATCCGTATCAGATGCACGGATCGGTTGGAAGCTCTTGCGCTGTTGCCGATGTGCAGGGCGATAAGGCTACGGTGTGGTCGCCGACACAGGGTGTTTGGCATCAGCGAGGAACGCTGTCGATGCTGCTCGGGTTGCCGCCCGCAAGGGTGCGCGTGATTTACAGGAGAGGTTCGGGCTGCTACGGAATCAACGGCGCCGATACGGTCACGTATGACGCCGCCCTGCTCTCACAGGCCGTCGGTAAACCCGTGCGTGTGCAGCTCACTCGCAAGGACGAAATGGCGTGGGAAAATTACGGCTTCGCATTCATCATGGACGAGCGCGCTGGGCTCGACGCGAATGGAAACATCGTCGCGTGGGACCACGAGGCGTGGTCTCCGGTCCTGGGAAACCGGCCGGGATACAACGTGCCTGGAAATGTGATCACCGGATTGCTGGCGGGTTTCCAACCCGAGGAATTTCAGCCTCGCGCGCCCGCACCCGAACCAACGGCGTTCATCAACAACAGCAACGGTGTGCCATCGTACATGGCGGGCCAGGTAGGCGGCGCGGCCCGCGGCACCGGCACAATTAGATCTGAACGGTCTCTCCTGCACAATGTTCAATCGCCGTTTTGGACAGGCCCTTTACGTTCGCCGCAACGTCTTCAGAATACGTTCGCGCATGAATCGTTCATGGATGAACTCGCGGCGCGGGCCAAGGCCGATCCTGTCGAATTTCGGTTGCGCCACCTGAGCGATCTGCGCTTGATGGACGTCGTGAGGGCTGCAGCGAAAGCAGCGAATTGGGATACGCGCCCGTCGCCAAAGCCGCGATCGAATAGCGCGGGAGTTGCTAGCGGCCGCGGAATGTCCTGCGTATTGTATGAAGGTGAGAACGGCTACGCAGCAATGGTTGCCAAAGTGGAAGTCGACACCACGACCGGAAAAGTCAGCGTCAAACGCATCGTTGTCAGCAACGATTCCGGCCCGATTTCAAATCCCGATGGCCTCCGCAATCAGATGGAAGGCGGTGCCCTTCAAGGCATGAGCCGCGCATTGATGGAAGAAGTAACGTGGGACGATCGGAAGGTCACCTCTATCGACTGGCGGACGTATCACACCCTTCCTCTCGGTTTCGATGTCCCCAAAATCGAAACTGTGCTACTGAATCGCCCTGATCAAGCCGCGACAGGAGCTGGGGAAACCGCGATCACCCTGGTAGCGTCAGCGATTGGAAATGCCATCTTCGATGCTACCGGCGCACGTGTCCGGCAAGTGCCGTTCACGCCGGAGCTTGTGAAGGCTGCGCTGTCAGCTTAGCGTTTTCCGTTTCGCCCTCGCTGTCCGGAGCTATTTCACAAGTAGTCTATGGGGGTCGTGGCTTTAGCCGCGACATTCAGGGATTTGAAAAAAAACGGGGCTTCAGCCCCTGAAGACATATTGAGTGTGGCTAGCAGGTCATTTCAGAGATAAATTCTAATTACTTGGCCCCCGTTGTCGCCGATCCGCCGTTCTTCACCGTGACCAGGGCGACTACATTTTCCCCGCTTTCTGTGAGCACCAGTTTGCCGTCCGCGAAGTGCATCATGTTGCGCACCACGCCGCCGCCGGCCGGAATTGTCCAGGTTTGAAATTTCTCAGTCTTTGGATCGAAGCGGACAAGGGTGTTTGGCTTTACGGCGGACTCGCTGTACCAGACGATGTCATTCACAATCGTAATCCCGTAGGGCTGCGACTTCGGGCCGCCCGGCGACGGCCATTCTCCCGTTACTTTTCCAGTCTTCGTATCGAACCGGCCGAGATAGCCGCGCCCGTAATCGGTGTAGTACAGCGCGTCATCGGAAGCAACTGCAACACGTCGTGGCCTGGATTCGTCATTCGGCAGACTGTATTCGTGGATCGCCATCGTTTCAGGATCGATGCTGGCGACTTTGTTCGATCCGAACTCGACGAAGTAGGGAACGCCTTTCGATGTAACCGTCATCCCGTACGGATTCGCCTTGGGAGTGGGCACGGGGACTGTTTTCGCTTCGCCAGTGGCCGGGTCGAGCCGCCCCACCATGTTCGCGCCTTGCACGGTGAACCAGACCTTGCCGTTTTGATCCAATACCGGCGTGTGAGGATCGCGTGCCGCCGGATCGAGCGGAAACTCCGCGAACTTGCCGGTTTTTGGTTCGAATTTGCCAATATACGACTTAAAGTTGGCCGTGAACCAGATGTTGCCTTGCTTATCCATCACCAGTCCGTGCGGACCGGACATCGGAGCACTCGTGCGCGGCTGGCGGCGCTGGCTTCTCCGGGAAATTCTTGATCAGATAATTTGTCACCATCTCAACCTTATTGTCCGGCAGTGCTGCGCCGGCATTGCGCATCATCGCGATCGTGGTTCTCCACTCTTCGGGCGAATGTCCTGCGTTGGCGATGTTGGAGAGGCTGTGACAGGCTGCGCACGCGGTTTCGACAATCGGTTTGGCGTCGCCATCGGGCAACTGTATCGGCGCGCGGGTTTGCATCTGTCGCTGGCTTCGCGAGGGAATCGCAAAAATCAGGGCAGCCGCCGTCATCATGGTCAAGAGTGATTTTACCGTCATAAATCCTCCGCAAAACTTTGTGGAAAGCTCCACCACTTTTAGAAGGCGAACCCGAGCGTGAAGTTCCAGCTGAACTCCTAAAATTGTACTGTGCTCGAGCGGAAACGCAGGTCTCCCTTGCAACTCCTTTGAATATGTAATACTAACTCTACTAGCCGGATCGCGCGAAAATGAATCTTCTGGTAGCGAGCTTCTGACGGGAGCCGCTCCTGAGGGAGCCACCTGGCAACGAAAAACGGAGGAAATTCAGAATGAGAATCACGGTATTACAATCCTTGCAAGCCCTGGGCCTCTTACTAGCGGCCAGCATTTTACCCCTTGTCGCGCAGCAGGCAGCCCCGCCCGCTACGCCTCCAGGACCGCCGTTTTTACTGGCGACTACCGCATTTAGCGACGGCAGCGAAATTCCCGTAAAATATACGTGCTTTTCGAAGTCCGATCCCGTTTCTCCAGCTCTTCAATGGAGCAACACCCCCGCGGGCACAGTCACCTTCGCACTCCTGGTTCACGATCTGGACGTCGCGCCGAATAAGGGCATGTTCGATGTGACGCACTGGATCATCTGGAACATCCCGGGAACCGCTGTGTCCCTTCCGGAAGGCGTAGCCGCGGGGGCGCAGTCGCCCAATGGCGCGACGCAGGGAAAAAATATACGCGGAGCAAACGCGTTTCGAGGGCCCTGCCCGCCGGCGGGGAAGCTGCATCACTACATCTTCGAACTTTACGCGCTGGATACGAAACTGGACGCGGGACCGGATGCTTCGCGCGCCGATGTGATGAAGGCGATGGACGGCCATGTCATCGGAAAAACCTCGTATACCGGGATCGTTCACCCAATGAGTTGACTTCGTTCTTGAAATGTTTCAAGAAAGAAAGGACAGAGGCGGGGTGGGTTAGTTGACCTTAATTTTTAAGGTACTACCGCCTCTGTTTAGTAACGTGAATGTTATATCAGATGCACGAAATTAGTTCAAGTTGAGTTATATTAGTTTAGCGTTCATCGAGATGGCTGCGATTTCGTTGCTCCAGCTTCATGGTCCGGTATGCGCCTCGTTCTCTCCCCAGGGGCATCCGGTAGCACAGGCTTCAGCCTGTGTGGTTTAGATTGCGCAGCCAAGAAAACCCTACTTGCATTTGCCCGCGATCCAGTTGCCCGCGCTTGACAGGCACTGGCCTGCGGCGTATACGAGATAGGAGCCCCAATTCATCCGTCTGCTGAGGGAGGCAAGTCCATGAGCCCCAAAAAGAAAGACAACGGTTCACGATACAGTCAAATGGAAGAAGGCACACAGCGCGCCAAGCCGATCCTGCACGAGCACGCTAGGGAAATCCAACCGTACGGAAAAATCGCCAAATTGCCAATCGCTCTCGATGAAACCGCGTGCGAATCGAGCATCAATAACCTGAATCAGATCCTCGCCGACACGATGACTCTGCGCGACATGTACAAAAAGCATCATTGGCAGGTGGCCGGCGTCACCTTTTACCAGTTGCATCTCCTGTTCGACAAGCATCACGGCGAACAGGATGAATTGGTGGACACGATCGCCGAGAGGATTCAACTTCTCGGCGGCGTCAGCATTGCCATGGCCGCGGACGTTGCGGAGACGACGATCATTCCACGCCCCCCTCGCGGCAGGGAAGAAGTGCCCGTGCAGATTTCCCGGCTCCTCGAGGCGCATGAGTTCATCCTCAAGGAAGCGCGCACCATGGCGAGGGAAGCTTCCGAAGTGGGCGACGATGGAACCAACGACCTCTTGGTGAGCGACATCATCCGTTCGAACGAGTTGCAGGTATGGTTTCTCGCTGAACACCTGGTGGCCGTGCCGCTCATTCATCCGGAGCAAGCAAAAGCCGCATCGTCAGGCGATTAGTTCGGTAGCGCGGTTTTTCCCTGGATCAGGGCTGCCAAATCATGAGTGACCGGAGCCGCGAGGCCATGTTCCCTAGCGCCGCGTAGAATTGGGCCGGCAATGGCATCCAGCTCGGGGGGATTCCCCGCAGCCACGTCTTTCTGCATGGAACTGCGTCCGTTCGGCGATATTTTGTCGAGTAATTCGATGAACGCCGAAGCATCCAGCGGCGTTCCCGTTGCCGTGCTCACAGCGCATGCCTCGCGGATTCCGTCTTCGAGCTTTTGCCGCCACACCGGATCGCGAATGACCTCGCCGATGGTCATCCGCGATGCTGTGGTCGTTAGCGCAAACGGTGCCAGGAAGGCGAGCTTGGTCCACAGAATCTTCATTTCGTCCGCGCCGAACTGGCAGGCGAAGCCAAACTTCTGGAGGTGCTCAACGGTCGAAGCGAGCCTGCTCTCGCCGATATTAGAAACCGTCAGCCGGGCCGACGCGCTTCGATGCAAGATCATTCCCGGCGCCACGCGCTCGGCTTCAACTGCAATGGTGGCCGGCACTACCCGGTCATGACCGAATCTCGCCCGGAGCAAGGCGATATGATCGATACCGTTAAGCAAGGGAACGACCGCGCCAATTTGATCTGGATTGGCGACCACAGTGCGCAAAGCGGAATCGAGCTGCGTCGCTTTCACCGTAACCCACAGCACATCGAGCGGACCAGCGATGCCCGCGGCGTGCTCGACAGGAACGCTAAACGATCCAAGAGGACTCTCCAGCCACAATTTTGCGGGATAATTTTTCAAATTCTCGGGGCGAACTATGACCGTAACGGACTCTCCCGCCCTCGCGAGCACCGCCCCGATCAGTCCTCCAACGCCGCCTGGTCCAAGAATCGCGTGGCGCATCTTCGTCTCCTACGTCGGCAGCCTCGTAATTCGAGCCCTGCACATTCGTGTAAACATTCCCATCGAACCAGCTTGCAAGCCGGCCATTCCTATTCTACGCTGAGTATCATTGCGGTTGACCCTCTACGGGTGACAGAGGGAAGCAGGCTATAGATACATCGATCTGTTGTCGATGCGAGTTTTATCGTTTTGGACTAGTGTGGATCAGGAAACGCAAGCCCAGTGGGATGCCCATCTAAAGGATTCTCCGGAGATATCATTTCGCCATGGTGACTGAAAAGAGCTCATCGAAAATTGCATATTTTTCCATGGAGATCGCCCTTGACCCGGCGATGCCTACGTATGGCGGAGGGCTTGGAGTTCTCGCCGGTGACATGCTTCGGTCCGCGGCGGATCTCGAATTGCCCATCGTGGCTGTGACGCTGGCTCATCGCAAAGGATATTTCCGTCAGCATATCGATGCCGAGGGAAATCAGACCGAAGAGGCAGATCCCTGGACCCCGGAAACAGTTCTGCAGCCGGTGCAACGAAAGTTCACGGTCCAAATAGAGCAGCGCGATGTTCAAGTGAGGGCGTGGCGCTACAACATTCACGGTCTTTCCGGATTCATCGTCCCCGTCTATATGCTCGATACGGATTTGCCCGAGAACACGGAATGGGACCGCACCCTCACCGATACACTCTACGGTGGCGACCAGCATTATCGCATTTGCCAGGAAGTCCTGTTGGGCATGGGCGGAGTCCAATTGTTGCGAGCAGTGGGCTTGAAAAATCTAAGCAGCTATCACATGAATGAAGGACACGCCGCGTTTCTCACGTTGGCATTGCTTGAGGAAACCCTGAAGCAACGCAAGTACACAGTTCCCGTTGAGGCGGACGTCGAGGTCGTCCGGCGCCGGTGCGTTTTCACCACGCACACGCCGGTCGAAGCGGGTCACGACCGCTTTGGCTGGGACCTGGTGCTCCAGGTCCTTGGCGAAAAGCAAACCGAATTGCTGAAGCAATCGGGCTTTGCATCCGCGAGTATGTTGAACATGACGGATCTGGCGATTCACTTCTCCCGCTATGTAAACGGCGTGGCCATGCGGCATGGCGAAGTCTCGCAGCACATGTTTCCGCACTTTCCGATCCACGCAATCACAAATGGAGTCCACGCCGCCACTTGGGCGTCTCCGCCGTTTCATGATTTGTTCGACCGTGAAATTCCCGAATGGCGCCGTGACAACGCCTATATGCGCTACGCCGTGGGCATCCCGCTCGACGAGATCAGGAGGGCGCATTGCCTGGCGAAGACCGCTCTTTTTAAAGAAGTGCAGAAGCGAACAGGAGTGTTGCTCGACGACGGCGTTCTGACCATCGGCTTTGCGAGGCGCGCGGCGACGTACAAGCGCGCGGACCTGCTGTTTAGGGATATCGAGCGCCTGAAGGCCATCGCGGAATCGGCGGGGCCGATCCAGATCCTGTATGCGGGGAAAGCGCATCCCCATGATGGTGGTGGAAAAGCCCTGATCCAGCGCGTGATCCAGGCGGCTGCCGGACTTAAGGATGCCATTCGGATTTTGTATCTCGAAAACTACAACATGGGTCTGGCGAAATTTATTACCTCGGGCGTTGACCTCTGGCTGAACACCCCGCAACGCCCGCAGGAAGCTTCCGGCACGAGCGGCATGAAGGCAGCCCTGAACGGCATCCCGAGTCTCAGCGTTCTTGACGGCTGGTGGGTCGAAGGCTGTGTCGAAGGCGTGACCGGATGGGCCATCGGCTACGACAGCACAATCAGCGGAGACGAATCCGCGGCCGAAAGCCAATCGCTCTACGAGAAGCTCGAAAAGCAGATTATTCCCATGTACTACCGCGCTCCGGAATCCTACGCCCAAATCATGAGAATGTGCATTTCCCTGAATGCCAGCTTCTTCAATACGCACCGCATGCTAAGCCAATATAAGGCGAACGCGTATTCGCCCAGGGCTCTGATCAAGAATGCGCAGGAAATGTGAAGTCGAGACAGCAGGATGGAACACTCGAATCCCGATCCTGCGCTCTCTCATACGACCAGAAGCCATTTCGTAAATGAGTTTTAGGCGTAAGCTTTGTGGGTCGCGGCTTCAGCCGCGACATTGAAAGCAAGAAAAGACTGGCTTTAGCCCCTGAAGCTTGAGGCACGCCATGCCCATAGCAATGCATCGAACAAGTTCTATCCCCTCAAGTAGGTAGACAAGAACTGCAAAGACATCTCCCAAGCCTGCGTCGCCGCACTTTCCTTGTAGCTGGCGCGCGCATCGCAGAAGAACCCGTGATCGGCGTCCGAAAATTCGACATTCACGTACGTCTTTTTTGCTTCTTTCATCGCATCGATCACCGATCGAATTTGTTCTTTCGGAATGTGCGCATCCAGCGCGCCCCAGAGGAACATGATGGGACCATTCTGCCCCGGAACTCGCGGCAGCAACGCCGGAGCGATGCCTCCACCGTAAAAGGAAATCGCCGCCTTCAACGGCATCGCCGAATTGGCCAGGAACGAGACGCGTCCTCCCATGCACCAGCCTATGCTGCCAGTGGAATTCGGCAACACGCGGGGATTTGTTTGTAGCCAATCGAACGCCGCGCGCGCGTCCGCGATCAATCCGTCCGGCGTGAGCGCTTGCATGTGCGGCGCGCAAGCCTGGAAATTAGTGTACGAGCCTTCGAAGCCGGGTCCCGTCCGATGAAACATTTCCGGAGCGATTGCAACGTAACCCTGCTTGGCGTAGCGCTCGGTAACTTCGCGGATGTGTGCGTTCACTCCAAAAGCCTCCTGAAAAACCAGCAGGCCCGGTAACTTTCCGCCCTCCGTCGGAGTAGCAACGTGGGCGTTCATCGACGTTCCATCGGCGACCTGAAGCGTGACAGTTTCTGCTCGAATCGAATCCATCGATCCATTCTCCTCGCGTGGAGTGCTCACACTGAAATCGAGACATCATAACTGAAGAACGGGCGAGTTTCCCACTCCGAGCAGATCGCAACGACTTGTTGGCCTGGAGTCCGAATGAGTGGGCCGGATGGTTTGGCGCGCCGGAGTCTTGCAGGCGTTCTTGGCGATCATGTATCGCCATTGTTGTGTGGCGCAACTCGAGGACAGTTGTGTCGTTGGCCCAAACCTGTACGCGCGTACCATTGACCCGTTTCATGCGCGCGCTTACCCTTGTACTAGTTACGGAAGCGCTGGCTTAGAACACTCCACGCGGCGATTCCGTCTGCTTCCTGAGGTGTCCTGGAATGACCGAATTTAGGGTGACGCGTGCTCAGACCATTCCGGGCAGGCCGAAGCATACCGCTGCGAGAACACCGCCCATTACCGGGCGTAACAAGCGCCGTGGTGTGCGCGTGAATTCGCGAGTTCCTGTCGCGGTGGAATGGAACTCGTCCGGTGAACGCCGGCGCGGGGAGGCGCAGACGCGCGTTGTCGGACCGTACGGATGCCTCGTGGTGCTCCCGCAGAATCTCGATGTGCAGCAACAGGTCCATTTGACGAACTTAGTGAACAAGCTATCGAATCCGGCCAGGATCGTCTGGCGCGGAAACGAGGGCGCCGAAGGATGGGAGTTGGGGATTGAATTGATCGACCCGGAAATGGGGTTTTGGGGGCTGGAGCTATGACGATAACAAAGGAGCAGTCCGATCGCGGGGCATCCTTGCTGCCCGGCGAAGAGCGGCGCAGGAGCCAGCGCGTCATTATCCGCGTGCCGGTTAATCTAGTGGCAACGATTCGCGACCAGAAAATTTCGGTTTCTGCCCATACCGTGGCCGTCAACATCCACGGCGCGATGCTGCTGTGTCCCCGGCCGCTGGACGCGGAAACCCAGGTCGAGATCCAGAACGAACGAACGCGGCAGCGCGCCACCGGACGAGTCACGCGCGCTCCGCGAGAGAGTAGCGAAGGCTACCTGATTCCTGTCGAGTTCAGCACACCGACGCCATCGTTCTGGCAGATTACTTTTCCGCCGGCGAACTGGAAGCCGTCGGACTCCTGATCGCGGTCCTGCGCGGTCGCGCGCCGGTCGTCGCTACTGATTTCTGGGTTACGGTCAAGCTGCGGGAAGTGGTGTCAGATTGCTGGTGAAGACATACTCTGAATAAACTCCTCTTTTTCTATTTATTCATTTAATAATGTGTGCCCTCGCGCTCTCCGATTGAGTTGCGTTTTGGCATTTCCCGGCGCGCTCGAATAGCCTCATTTGTGCGCAATCCGAAAAATATTTCAATTTCGCGGGAAAACCTGGAACCAATTTCTGCATCCAAAGGAATTCGGATATGAGCGTCATCTGCAATCCGTGATTTAGGGGCCGGTCGAAGATTAGACTGCGTTCATCCAAGCTTGAAATGAAATGAGGGGATCGTGAATCGACCATTAATTAACTGTTTGTATAACCGTGTGCGCGCGTTCCCGCGGGGCGACGGCTTGCCGCAGGCTGCGAGTCTTCTTCAGATAGTCGCGCGCGCTAAGATGCCGGTGTTTCTGGCGGTGCCACTCATGCTCATGTTGACTTCCCTCTCCGCCGCCCAGGGCACGACCGCGCTATCGCGGATTACTGCACCCATAAATGAAAGTAATTTGACGACTCTCCTGGGCAACACGCATCCGCTTGCCCGAGCCGAGTTTGACCGGGGCGCGGCGCCCACAAGCCTTGCGATGAACCATATGCTGCTCGTTCTCAAGCGGAGCCCGGAACAAGAAGCCGCTTTGGAGTCGCTGCTTGCCCAGCAGCAAGACAAAACGTCGGCGAACTATCATAATTGGCTCACGCCCGAGCAATTTGGGCAGCAATTTGGACCGTCCGATCAGGATATTCAAGCGATAACGTCTTGGCTTCAGTCTCGCGGCTTTCAGAGCGTAAATGTCTCGAACGGCCGAACGACAATCGATTTTTCAGGCACTGCGGGCCAAGTTCAGTCAGTTTTTCACACGACGATCCACAAATACGTCCTTGCCAATGGTGAGGAGCACTGGGCCAATGCGACCGATCCTCAGATACCGTCGGCGCTGAATCCTGTTGTCGCGGGCGTGCACTCGCTAAATAACTTCCCGAAGAGGCCGTTTCACCATGCAAGCGGAGTTGTTCGCAGATCGGCAGTGACTGGGAAATTTTCGAGGGTCAATCCGGAATTTACGTTCGGTCCCCTCTCTAGCGGTTGTAATGGACCGAATACGAATTGCTACGGGGTAGGTCCGGGTGACTTTGCTACGATTTACAATGTGCCGTCCACTATCAACGGCGTCGCGGGCGGCACGGGACAAACCATCGCGATCGTGAGCGACAGCGACATCTACGCTTCGGATGTGACCGAATTTCGCAGTGTTTTCGGCCTGCCATCGATTAGCTTCAATCAAATTGAGACGGGGACGGACCCAGGCGTCATTTTTGACAGCGGCAACGGTGATGAATTGGAGGCCGTCTTGGATGTCGAGTGGTCTGGCGCTGTCGCTCAGGGCGCGACGATCGATCTGGTTGTTTCTCCGTCCACGAACTCTACCTTCGGCGGTGATACCTCCGCCGTGTACGTTGTTGACGGCCACATAACCCCGCAGCCGTATATTTTAAGTTATAGCTACGGTGATTGTGAGCTTCAGCTTGGCACCACGGGGAATCAGTTCTACAACACAGTGTGGCAGCAAGCAGCCGCGGAAGGCATTACGGTACTCGTTGCCTCTGGAGATAATGGTTCGGCGGGTTGCGATATCGACCAGGTGAATGGGCCCCCGTCGCAGCCGGCTGAATTCGGTCTGGAGGTAAACGGGATTGCCTCTACTCCTTATAATGTCGCAGTGGGTGGCACCGACTTTAATGACCTTAATAATCCGACATCCTATTTCACGAACACTCCCGGCCTATTAAGTTCGGCGCTCGGATATATACCCGAGACTGCTTACAATGACACCTGCACGAATTCCATGATCTATGTCGCACTTGGCTTAAGCAGTCCGGAACAAGCTTGCAACAGTGCTACCGTTCAGAGCGATGGCTTCGTAGTGACCGCAGGCGGGGGAGGGGGCGCAAGCAATTGCACAACGCCGAACGGTCCGGGTCCCTCGAACTGCTCGGGAGGCTACCCAAAACCACCCTGGCAAGTGGGAACAGGCGTGCCTGCGGACGGACTCCGCGATCTCCCCGATGTCTCCTTGTTTGCTGGCGACGGAACCATTCAAAACTTTTATGTCGTTTGCGAATCGGATTACGCGGGTTTCCTATCGACGGTTCCTCCGGCTCCTTGCAGTCTTGCCAGTCCGTATCAGGACTTCGTGGGCGAGGGGGGGACCTCGGTTTCTACGCAGGCCTTTGCCGGCATCGTGGCATTGATGAACCAAAAGCAGGGAGGGCCGCAAGGAAACATTAACCCGCTGTTGTATACGCTGGCTAGGGAATCGTCCGCTACGAACATCTTCCACGATGTAACGATAGGGACTAACGCCATGCCGTGCCTAATCGAAACTGGCGTCACCGGCTGCACTATTACGGGCACCGGCCTCACCGTCGGCCTCCTGAACGGATACAGCACTGGACCGGGCTATGACCAGGCTACGGGCCTCGGCTCCGTAAACGTAGCTAATCTGGTGAACAGCGCTGGACCGAATTTCTATGTCTCGTCGACAAATCCGGCGGTCACTGTTTCGAGTCCCGGGAAGTCAGGCAACACGACTCTGACCGTTACCTCGGTTAACGGTTTTTCGGGCACTGTCGCTTTCGCGTGCTCGCCGACGGGCCTTCCTGCAGGGGCGACTTGCATCTTTGCTCCACCGTCTATGACACTCGCCGCGGGTACTCTCGCGGCGCCGGGAACGGCGTCAACAACAATCACCGTGCAAACGACTGCGGCCGGTTCGGTGAGTCCGACCGCTAGACCCTGGGTAAACGTCACGTGGGAGACCAGTGTCGAACTCACTACGGGTCTGTTTTTCCTGACAATTGTGTTGATCTGCAGTTTGCGCAGGGATCAACGCAAATGGAGTATGGTTCCCGGATCTATCGCCTTTGGGTTCCTATTGATGGCTGCAGCGTGCGGGGGTAGTTCCAGCGGGACGTCGAGCTCGACCCCGACTCCCTTGGTTAGCTTGTCCCCGTCGACTCTGGCTTTCACTAGCCAGAACCTTAACACGATCAGCACAGCGCAGAACGTTACGCTAACGAATACCGGAACCGGCACCCTGAGCGTGTCCAGCATCACAGCCTCGGGCCAGTTCGGCGCGTCGAACAATTGCGGCGCGACGGTTGCGAGTGGGGCCAACTGCACGATACAGGTGACGTTCGATCCCACGGCAACTGGCGCACAGACTGGTACGCTAACGATTTCGGACAACGGTGCAGGTAGTCCACAAACGGTAGCTCTCAGTGGGACCGGGACTAATGGTGGAGGTTCGGGGGGTGGGGGAACCCCGGTAGGAATGAGCACGATAACCGTAACGGCCACCAGCGGAAGTATTTCGTTCCCTATGAGCGTTACGCTCAACGTCCTCCAATAGCCGCGCCCGATGCAAAGACCAGCGATGGCACGGAGGCAGCTAAGTAGAAACTGGGCCGAACTCAACACTCGAACTTAATTGGGATGGACGCAGGAGGGGCCGATAGCACGTTTTAAGGATTTCCCAGTTTCATTGTGCGTCTTTCGGCTCTACGTTCAATTTTCGACCCTATAGCTGGGTCATTAAATCAGGATCTGCATTCCCGCCGGACAGAATAATTCCGACACGCAGATCTTCGCCAACTAACTGCCGGTGAAGCGCCGGTGCCGCCGCGACCGCGCCGGACGGCTCGACCGAGCAGCGCAGATGCTCCGTAATCAAATGCATCGTTCGCACAATTTCGTCTTCGCTGACCAGCATAATGCGGTCGACGCGTTCACGCAGGATCGCGAATGTCCTTGGACACAAAGTCGCGCGAAGGCCATCGGCCATCGTAAATGCCTGTGCTGGTGGCTCAATTTGACCGGAGGCTAGCGACCGCGCCGCGTCATCCGCATTTGCCGGTTCGCAGCCGATCACCTGAATTTCGGGCCGCAGCGATTTTGCCGCGATGGCCGTGCCGGAGAGCAGTCCGCCTCCCGACACGGGTGCGCAAATGATGTCCAAATCGGGGATCTCCTCGAGAAATTCGAGCGCCGCCGTGCCTTGTCCCGCGATCACGCGATCGTCGTCGTACGGGTGAATGAGCGTAGCGCCCGTCGATCGCTGCAAATCCGCCGCAGCTGCCGAGCGCGCCTCGATCGTCGGGTCGCTGAACGTAATTTCCCCGCCATACGCCTCGACTGCGCGGACTTTCACCTTTGACGCGTTGCGCGGCATCACCACCCAGGCGCGAATCCCGCGCAATTGCGCAGCCAGAGCCAGCGCGGCGCCATGATTTCCCGATGAGTGCGTCACGACGCCCCGCGCCGCTTCCGCTTCGCTCAGAGAAAAAACCGCATTCGCAGCGCCTCGAATCTTGAACGATCCGGAAAGCTGCAAGTTTTCACATTTAAAAAACAGCATCGCGCCGGCGAGCTCATCCAGCGGATATGAAATCATCACTTGCGTTTGTTCGATGTGCGGAGAAATACGGCGGTGCGCCTCGCGAATCGCCTGGAGGTCGGGGCCCGAGTAAGGATGAGTCGTCTCATTCAATGAGGAATCTCTTAGACCGCGTGCATTATGGCACAGCTTGTCCCGGCATGGGCCATGCCTCTGAAAATGTGTGCATTTCCCTTGCTATCGATATGCATGGGGTTAGAATCACAGTCACCCCCTTCCTACTTTATAACCGCGCGCATTCCATCCGGCGAGCGGGGAGGAAAACGATGAATACCAAAGAGCGTCGGCTCGATACGCGTGTCAACGTCCGTGTGCCACTGCGTTTTCGCACACTGAATAATCCCAATTCGGTTGAACACAGCGCCGAGTCGGAAAACATCTCACAACGGGGAATTTATTTTGAGACGGCTGTTCCACTTCACGTCGGTACTCCGGTGGAGTTGTCTCTCCGAATGCCCCAGGAGGTAGCGGGGAAGTCGCCGTCCGATGTGAGATGCGTGGCGCGAGTGGTACACATCCGGCCCAGTACGCTTAGCGGCAAGCCGGGAGTCGGTCTCCACATTGAACGATATGTGGCAAAAGCAGCGACAGCGGAACGGTGGACTAGCTAAGCTCTGCCACGAGTGGCCCCCGGGTAGCGCCAGGGCTGCCGAAGCGCATTACGCACCGGAGGAGGCGACGGTTCAGTGGCCGCCAGCGGCAACGCGGACCGTCGCCTTTGCGCTTGATACGTTTTCAAATTGATCGTACACGCGAACCGTGACGGTGTGGTCGCCAGGCACAATCTTCTGCAATTGGAAGTCGTAATTTTCGCGTACTGCGTCGCTCAGTCCGCCGGTGGGGAAGACTAACGTCCACTCGCCCGCATCGAGACTGTATTGCGCCCGCGCGATGGAACTGGTTGAAGAGTCCGCTTGAAAACGCACGCGCACGGTGGCGCTTCCTGCGGCGTCAGCGGTGACTTGAGCAATCACCGGAGGCGTGTTGTCCACCACGAACCGGTCCGATACGCGTTCCGAACTGAGCCCTTCGCCAGCGGGATTCGCCTGTGCATCGCTGGCGACTACCTTCAGGTAATAAGCGCCGTCGGGCATTGTTGTCGTGTCCCACGAATAAAACTTTGTCTCCAGCTTGTCCTTCAGCAACTTCCACGCGGTTTCATTCTCGCCGCGAAAATAAATCGAGAATTCCAGCGGGTCCTCGTTATCGTCTTCCGCTGTCCACAGGACGGACTGAAATCCCCTTTGCAAAAATCCTTGCGGCACGGCGTCAAAGCGCGGCGAACCCGATGACCCCAGGCTCGAGATGGAACTGGCGGTAAATGCCGAGTCGAGTGACGACGTGGCGGGCTGCGGCATGCGCAGCGGCGCGGACGGCAGCGCCCCCGTCCCCAGAACCTGCATGGCGACGGCCTGCGTTCGAACGCCCGGATTTTGCAGCGCGATCGCTGTCACTCGAGGCGCAACGTTCTTCGGCAAGTATGCAACGTTCATCCAGCCGATCTCCGGAGTAGCGCCTGTGGTTCCTCCGTGCAGCACAGCTTTCCATTGCACAAACCGCGCGGGCGGGCAATCGAGTTTGTCGCCCGAGCTGTTCGAATACGGACCGGCCCAGTCGCTCCAATTGCTTTCCGGGTCTGAAGTGTTGCCCGAGCGCGCGTAGAATTCGACTCTCGCGCCATTTGCATTTTTGGCGAGTGCAATGTTTTCTCCCCACCATTCCGTGCGTCCCCAGTGGGAGAAAATGTGGGCATCGAAGGGTTGTGACTCAAACGTTCCTTCCAGCTCGTTGCCGGGTCCCAGCGCAAAAATCTTTCCGGGATTCGCCGTCGCAAGAAACAGCTTTCCACCGGGGCCGGAGGCGATTGCCGTGACTTGACGAGAGGCCGCTTTCTCCAGCCGCGAAAAAATGTGATTCCCTTCGAGTTCGATCACGGCGCCCTGATTGCCAGTGCCCAGAAGCAATTTGCCATCGGGAAGAAGCCCAAGGGCATAGACGACTTCGTCGCGAGAGCTCCACAATTCCTCCGGCGAGCCGTCAGACGCGATTCGATACACCGAGCT
>JBEKCU010000049.1:0-24088 GCA_050014735.1 Candidatus Acidiferrales bacterium
GTGGACAAAACGGATTGGGCGCTATCCCCGGGGCGTTGCCCCGGGCTGGCATCCTCCGCGCCGTTGGCGCGACACTACGCCGTTCTTTCACAAGGCGGCAATTGCCGATTGGCATTTATGAGATAGGTTCTCAATAGAAAGAAGACTTGGACAGAGCGACGACTGCGAATCTGAATAACAAGTTCGTTGATTGGCCCGCCGACATTTTCAAAAAATATAAAAGCGCTGTCATTCCGAGCGACGCGAGAAATCTCTCTTCGATTGATAATTCAAGAGAGATTCCTCACTTCGCTCGGAATGACAGCGCCTTAGTTTTTTCGCTTACGGGACGATTACTTCGCGGAAGATCCGTTTGTGCCGAACTTCATTGAGAGGTCGATGAGCGTGCGGACACCCACGCCTGTCGCGCCTTTTGCGTTCCACGGTTTCACGTCGTCCTGCCAGGCCGTTCCGGCGATATCGAGGTGAATCCAGGGCGTATCGCCAGTGAATTCCTTCAGGAACATCGCGGCCGTGATCGCGCCGCCGCCTCGGCTACTGCCGACGTTTTGCATGTCGGCGATGCCGCTCTTGATCATTTCGCGGTACTCGTCATCGAGGGGCAGCGGCCACATTTTTTCGCCTGCTACTTTCGCGCTGGCGAGCAACTGGTCAGTAAAGGCTTGATCGGAGCCGAATACGCCGACGTTGATGCTGGCGAGCGCGACCACGATCGCTCCGGTGAGCGTCGCAGCGTCGATCAGATGCGTGCAGCCTAACTGCTTGGCGTAGGCAATACCGTCCGCGAGGATCAAGCGGCCCTCGGCATCCGTGTTGATCACTTCGATGGATTTTCCGGACATCGAGATCTGTACGTCGCCCGGTTTTTGCGCGCGGCCTCCTGGCATATTTTCGGCGGAGGGGACAACGGCAATTATTTTGCACGATGGCTTGAGAGTGGCGATAGCTCGCATCGTGCCGATCATGGCGGCACCGCCGCACATATCGTATTTCATTTTTTCCATGTCGTTCGCCGGCTTGATTGAAATTCCACCCGTGTCGAACGTGATCGCTTTGCCGACCAGCCCTAATACCGGCGCGCCCGGCTTCAAGTTTTCTGGAGTGTACGTGATAACGATCATGCGCGGAGGCTCGGCGCTTCCCTGCGCGACCGAAATCAGCGCACCCATTTTTAGTTCTTCGATTCTCTTTTCGTCCAGGATTTCCACCGCGAGGTCCGCCTCGCGAGCCATGGCCGCGGCACGGTCGGCCAGCATGCGCGGGGTCAGGCGGTTCGACGGTTCGTTGCCAAGCTCTCTCGCAAAATTTTGCGATTCGGCGATGACGCGCCCGCGAGCAAGGCCCTGGTCGGCGCTCGCGCGGGAAGATTCATCCCATCCGGCGATGGATGCCGCGGTGAGTTCGGCGGGCGGCTTTTTGTCCGTCTTGTATTTGTCGGAGTCGAAATTTGCCAGGATCAATCCCTCGACGATCGCTTCGGCAGCGTCCGCGCTCCGATCATTTTCACGGGCAAGGAATGTGAGTCTTTTCACTTGGCGCGCCTTCAACGAGCGTACCGCTGTTGCCGCGAGCTTCCGGAGCTCAGGCGTGCCGAATTTGTCCCTCTTGCCCGCCCCCAGAATGAGCAGGCGTTGCGCGGCCAGCCCCTGCGGGTAGTACAGCAGGGTTGTTTCCAGCATCTTGCCGGTCAGTTCTCCGGAAGCGGCAAGTTTCGTGAGAGCGCCCGCCGTAGCCCCGTCCAATTGCGAAAGGATTCCCTCGATGGGCTTTTCCTGATCGAACACGTAACAAACGAGCGCTTCGGTATCGATTGCTGCCAGCGGCCTTGTGTCTACTGTGAGTTCCATGTTTCCTCTTTTTCTTAGTTTGGTGACGATATCTTAGCAGGTGCGCTTTGCGTTTAGTGGGACGGCCTTCAGCGTGTGTGTTGTTCCTGTCTCAGCGTCATAACAATCGGAGAGGCTGAAACCTGTTGTACTGGAGCGTCAGCGGTGGCGGAACTTGTACATGGCTTCGCCCACTTCGCGTTTGGCTTCTTTATCCTTTTCGGTTTGACGGCGGTCCCATTTCTTTTTCCCCTGGGCTACGGCGATTTCGCACTTGGCGATTCCGTCTCGGAAATAGATCTTAAGGGGTACCAGAGTCAGGCCTTTCTCGTCCGTCTTTCTTTCGAGTTTTAGAATTTGTTCCTTGTGGAGAAGAAGCTTACGCGTCCGCAGAGGAGAATGGTTGTATCCCCCGCCGGGCAAGTACTCTCCAATGTGGCAATTCAAGAGCCATACGTCTCCAGCCCGAATGACGGCGTAGGCGTCACGGAGATTCGCCTTTCCTTCGCGCAAGGATTTCACTTCCGTTCCAAGCAACACCATTCCCGCTTCCAGCTTCTCAAGCAGGTGATAGTTGTAGGAGGCGGCCCGGTTCTGGGCGACCAGCATCTCGGCGGGCTTCTCCTGTTTTTTTGTCGGCTTAGCCACGGGAATCAATATTAGCTGCGCCTAGTAACCAGAAGCAAGCACGCGCCTTGTTCACGTTTTCAGCGGGTGCTAGACTAGCTTCATCTTGATTCGTAAATTGGAGCACGAATGAGACTCAGGCAGTTTTCTGTACCGATCTTACTGATAGCGGCCGTGCTCCTTTCCGGGTGTCCCAGAAGCAGTCAAGAAAATAATGCAGGCGCGAAAGCGGAGGCGCTGAACGATTACGATACGGCTCTCGACTATTACAATAAGGCGCTTCAAGCCAAGCCGAACAATACAGAATTCAAGCTTAAGGCCGCGCGAGCCCGTTTCGAGGCCGGACAATGGCATGTGGAACAAGGCCGCCACCTGAGGCAGCAGGGTAACCTAGACCTTGCGCTTGCGGAATTTCGCAAGGCCGCGATGACCGACCCCTCCAGCGCCGTGGCTCAGCAAGAAGAACAATCCACGATCAATCTGATGGCCGCCAAACAAGGGGTCCCGCAAAGCTCGGCATCACCAGCCCGGCCTGCCGACGAACCGAAGCTGATGGCCGGACCTCCCCAGGTCCAACCCCTTTCGCGCGCACCGATCAATATGAAGGCGACCAACGACTCGAAAGCCGTCTTCGACGCGATCGGAAAACTGGCGGGGCTCACCGTTATTTTCGACGTGGATTTCACTTCCCGGCGCATTTCCATCGAATTGACGGACGTCACAGTGGAGCAGGCGCTCAACATCGCTGCCCTCGAGAGCAAGGCTTTCTGGCGCCCGATTACATCGAATATTATTTTCGTTGCTCCGGATCAGCCGCAAAAGCGCAAGGATTATGAAGAGGAAATCGTCAAGACGTTCTACCTGCAAAATACGGTTTTGCCGCAGGAACTCACCGAAATCGTAACCAGCATCCGGCAACTGCTCGATCTGCGCCGGGTGCAGCAAATCAATGCGCAGAATGCCATCGTGATCCGCGATACTCCGGACCGGGTGATGCTTGCGGGAAAGATCATCGACGACATCGATAAAGCGAAACCCGAGGTCGTCATCCAAGTGGCAATCATGGAGGCCCGGCGCGACCGCATGCGGAACATCGGGATTACGCCGCCGTCGTCAGTTGGCGTGTCATTTTCAAATCCGGAAACCTCCACGACGAGCACAAGCACAACAACCTCGACTACCAGCAGTTCCACATCCGGCAGCACGGCGGCTACGATCGGCCAGATCATCAGCGATCCTCATCTTTTCAGCAACGGATATAGCGTAACTCTGCCAAGCGCGACGGCGAATTTCCTGATGACGGATACATCGACTCAAATCCTCGACGATCCTGAAATTCGTGTCGTTGACGGGCAGACTGCCAAGCTTAAAATCGGGGACCGTATCCCGGTTGCCACCGGAAGCTTCCAGGCGGGGATCGGCGTGGGGTCGACCGGGACTGGCGCCGGCGTGGTCAATCCTCTGGTGAACACGCAGTTTCAGTATCTAGACGTTGGCGTGAACGTGGACGTCACGCCGCGCATCCACCCGAACGGCGATATCAGCATGAAGGTCGCTATCGTCGTTTCCTCTCAGACCGGTTCGACGAATATCGGTGGAATCAACCAACCCATCATCAGCCAGCGCAGCATCGAACACGATATCCGCCTCAAAGACGGCGAAGTCAATGTTCTTGGAGGATTGATCGAGCAAACCGACAGCAACACCAACACCGGTTTGCCCGGTGGGGCCAATATCCCCTTCTTCAAGTATTTCTTTTCGGGTGTCCAGACCGACCATGAAAAAGATGAAATTCTGATCGTTCTGACTCCACACATCGTGCGGATACAGGGCCTAACGCCCGAGAACTTGCGCAGCATCGCGTCCGGGACGGACACCAACGCCGAAATCCGGTTGGAAGATGCCGTGACGGCTCCTCCCATTCCAAAGGTGCAGTCCGCTGCGCCAGCCGCCGTACCGCCAGTCGCACCGACCCCAGCTCCGGTCCCTGTTGCCGCTCCCGCAGCGCAAAACTCGAGCCTCCGGTTTGAACCGGGTTCGGTTGCGCTGAAACCTGGCGAAACAACCACGATTGGAGTGGTCGTCCAAAACGTGCAGGATTTATATTCGATTCCCCTGCTGTTGCAATTTAACCCTGCCGTGATTTCCATCGAAGATGTGAAGCAGGGCGGATTCCTCTCCGGCGGTACGCAGGAAATTGCCATTGTGGAGCGCGTGGACAAGGAACGCGGACAAGCGATCGTTTCGGCGACCCGCATGCCGAATACGCCGGGAGTGAGCGGTTCGGGAACGCTCGTGGGGATTGTCGTTAAGGGCGTGGCTCCGGGCAACTCCCAACTATCGATCGTGCAGGTCAACGCAAAAGATTCCCAACAGCGGCCAATTCAAGTGATCACCAGCGAAGCCGCGATCCGAGTCCAATAACGCAGGGCCATTCGAGATGCATTTTCCGATTCCATCACGACGCCGCACTCGAAACAGCATCGCGGGAATGACGCTGATCGAGCTCATTGTCGCCTGCGGCATTCTGCGACCTTCAGACGCTGGTCGACGGAGTTACCGTGAGCGCTGCGGGGGGCGGCATAGGCGGTATCAGCGCCGCTGCCATGGCTGCCGCCAGTGGTTCGACGCCGTTCGGCGCCCCTGGGATACCGCAGGCCGGTGCGACTGGCGCGGGGTCGTTCGGACCCGGTGCGACCGGTGCGGCGGCCGGCGCGGCGGCCTTGGGATCGGCGACCAGTCAAGCGAATTCAATGATGTCGACCACGCCGAACAAAGTCCGGTATTTGCGGAAGATTCCTGTGGACCCGATGACAGGGAAAGCCGATTGGGGCATGCGCGCGGTGGGCGACGATCCAGACTCCGATGCCTGGGGCGGGAGCAACGTGTTCGATGTGTACTCGCAATCCACGGCCACAGGAATCGACGGAACGAAGTACAAGGACTGGTAGGAAATCGATGCGATTCCGCAAACTGCCGACTCTAAGCTGCATGAACAAGGAAGATCGCGCCACGTCCTCGCGCCGGGGATTGCGAGCTGCGGGATTTACGCTGCTCGAGCTCCTGATTGTCATTACGATGATCATGATCCTTGCGGGCATTGCCGTTGGCCAGTACCAGAAATCCGTGTTGCGTTCACGGGAAGCGGTTCTGAAACAGGACCTCTTCGTCATGCGCGGGGCTATCCAGCAATACACCCTCGATAAGCAGGCGGCGCCTACATCGCTTGACGATCTGGTTCAGTCAAAATACATGGGAGCGGTTCCGATTGACCCAATCACTCGAAACAAAGATTGGCATTTGGATTTCGAAGATGTATTGCTGTCTCCTACGCAGACCTCGTCAGGCATGACCGATGTGCACTCGTCCTCAAACGCCATATCCCCGTTCGAGAACACAGCTTACGACACTTGGTAAACGTGGGCAGGCTGGCCGTTACAGGGCTGCCACCGCATGCCGTGTCCCTACGAACGAAACCATGTGCGGCATCGGCGCTGACTATCCGCTCGCGCCTTCGCCGATAGAATTCCATTCCGGTAACTCTCTCCGGCCGCACAGCGCTTCTGCAGCCCATTGTCCCAGATAAACAGAAAGCGCTACTCCGTGTCCGCTGTAACCGCCGAGGACGATTACGTTTCGGCTCATCGGATGATACGCGAACACGGGACGCCAGCCGGTCGGGATGAGAATCGGCCCTCCCCAACGGTTCGTGAATTGAATGTTCCGGAGGGCCGGATGTAAACCGCGCACGCGACGTTCCAGGCGGCCAATCAACTTTGCGGCTTCCCCGACTGCAATATCGAGGTCCATCAGTTCGCGCCAGTCATTCAAGTGCACCAGACCGCATCCGAAGACAATGCCGCCGTTAGGCAATAATCTGCCCCATAAGTAGGGAAAATCGACGGTATAGAAAGGTTTCCCCGACGACAGTCCTAAATCGTCGAGTTGAATAGGGGGCAGGGGTTCCGTGGCAATTGCGAGCGTGAATTTCGGCTGCGCGCTATCAGCCAGTCCATTCAACCCGAGAGACATCGCATTTGTCGCCAGAAGGACAGCCTCCGCGTGAACTGTGGCGCCAGAAACGTGGAGACGGAGCGGCTGCGTAAACTCAATATTCTCCACGGCGGCATTTTCGAAAATGCGGGCACCGGCAGCTTGCGCTGAACGCGCCAAACCGCTTACCAGCCTGCCTGGATCGATGGTTCCTCCCGGCACTTGTTTCACCGCGCGGAGAACTCCCGAATCGTTCCATGAAATCGGAGAGTCCGGCAATGCGCCGCTCCGGGCCACTTCCCAGACGCCCGGAAGCTTGAGGTCGCAACCGACCGACAAGTCGGTCAAGGTGGCAGAAAAACCCGCCAGCACGTCGCCCAAGCCCGGGAGATCGCCGACGGCGGTCTCGGCAAGAGTCATTCCGCCGGTATGCCCGCTGGATGCTGCTCCAATCGAATAGGATTCGAATAGAGCAACGGACTTTCCTGGCGCCAAACGCCTCAGTGAAGCTGCTGCCGAGAGACCGGTGAATCCGCCTCCGACCACGGCAAAGTCCACATGCGCGGGAATCGGATCACCTGCAGGATGAAAATCGATCTGCCAGGGGGGTATACCCCACTTCGAATTAAGCGTGGACCTTGGCATCAGATCTATGCACCGTGAAATCAGGATACTTCAGTATTGGACTTGCCGATAGCCAAGGGTACTGCAACACGATCCATTGTATACGCCTCCTTTCGAAAGTAGAATGCAGAACCGGAACGCAACCTTCCGAACGACGTCACAATGAGCGTTTTCAAACCCAACTTACGAATGTTGGTTAGATGACCCCGCCTAGAAGGATTAACGGATGCCGGCGCCCGCAGCACTTCTCGGAATTGGGATCGTTGCGCGGCGAAGAGGCGGGTTATTATCTGGCATAATGGCTCCGAGGGAGCAACCCGGATTGAAGTCGAAAACTCCAAGGATTTGGAAACCCGGTGAGGGGAAAGAAAGGGATTGGCGATGACACCTTCATCAAACAAGCGGTCTTCGAAAGGCAGGGCGATAGGATCTCGACCAACGACGGTTCTGCGGCTCGCCGGTCTGGCATTATTTTGTCTGGTTTCCGCATCTGCCGCGCAGGGGCAGACACCGGCGAACCCGGCGGCAGGTGCGCCGAAGAG
Organism: Candidatus Acidiferrales bacterium; assembly: GCA_050014735.1. GTDB lineage: Bacteria > Acidobacteriota > Terriglobia > Acidiferrales > UBA7541 > Palsa-360. The sequence continues at coordinate 7,613 of JBEKCU010000049.1, forward strand.
CGGACAGTCGTCCTCTGCCCTGGGGCCCCCCACGATTCCGATCGACGAAATCATCCAGAAATTTGCGGCGCGGGAAGCGGAGTTCAAGACCGAACGCGACAACTTCACGTACACGCAAACATTTTCAATTCAGACGCTGGATGCGGGCGGACGTCCCGATGGCGAATACAAGATGACCAGCGATATCGTCTTTACCCCACAAGGAAAACGATATGAGAAAGTCACCTATGCTCCCCCACCCACTCTGGAGCGCATTCAACTGTCGCAGCAAGATTTGGACGATCTCGAACACGTTCAGCCGTTCGTGCTGACCACTGCGGAATTGCCCAAGTACAACGTCAAGTATGTCGATCACGTTCCTCTCGATGAACTCGGCACTTATATCTTTGACGTTGGACCGAAGACGATTGAGAAGAATCAACGTTATTTTCAGGGACGGGTCTGGGTGGACGATAAGGATTATGAAATCGTCAAGACGGATGGAAAAGCAGTTCCCGATATCCGCAAGGGCGGTCAGGAAAACGTATTCCCACGATTTGAGACGTTTCGCGAAAACGTGGAAGGCGACTATTGGTTTCCGACCTATACGCGTTCCAACGACGTCCTCCATTTCAGCAGTGGCGATATTCCCATTCGGATGACCGTGCGCTACGAAAATTACAAGCGGTTCGGCGTGACCGTGAAAATCGGCAAGCCGGCTGAGACGCAAAAGGACAAGCAGTAACAGTGACCCAAGACACAATGTTCTCGCCAGAAGGCATGGCGGAAGTGACCGGCCATCCGAACTCGATACGAGTTCAGGGGCTGAAGTGCTTGTTTTTCATGCCTCTGAGTGTCGCGGCTTGACGCCGCGACCCACGAACACTCTTTGTGAGAGAGGCTCCAGTCGTTTCGAGCGAAGCAAACGGTCGGAGTCTCTAAGCGTATCGGAACAATGCCTTGAAGCCGTAGTCCATGTGCTGCTGAATGTGGCAGTGGAAAAGCGTGAGTCCTGGCTGATCCGCCATCATGTCGACCGAGACCCGACCGTAGCCGGGGACGATCACAGTGTCCTTCAAGATGCCGGCGGTGGCTTTACCGTTAATCTCCACCAACTCAAAGGAATGGCGATGCATGTGTAGTGGATGATCGTCTTCGCTGCGATTGCGGAAGACCAACCGGTAACGCGCCCCTTGCTTCAGCACGAATTCCCTGTCGTGTGGATATTCCTTCCCATTCACAGTCCAACTGTTGAATAGGCCGGCCCCGCTGGGCACTTTCTCGAAGATCATGTCGATCGTCTGATCGGGAAGGGGCTGCGTTCCATCGCGTCCAAAAATCGTGTAATCCCAAACCGATTTGGGAGGCGCAAGCCACTGCGGTTGCTTGTGCTGATTCGCATACTCGATCAAAATTCCCATGCCGGCGTTTCGAGCGTCATCCGTGGTCGTGCCAAGCACCCAGATGCCGGGCTGATTCATCTCCACGATTGCGTCTACGCGTTCGCCAGGCCCCATGTAAATTACATCGACGTCCCGCGGCGAAGGAACGGGGTTACCATCGAGGGCAACGACGTGAAACCGGTGCCCCGGAAGGGCGATGCGCCGGTTCATGCTGGCGCTTGCATTCAGCAGGTGCATCAAAACGCGCTGGCCCTGTTGCACGCGGATCGGTTCGCCTGCGCCCATGGATTTGTCATTGATTGAAAACATCTGGTAGCCGACTTCGAGACCCGAGGGGCTGGTGTCGAGCGTCTTAGGCCGCTCAGGTTGCGGTCCGGAAGCGCTAGTATCGTCATCATCATCTTCTTCGGGATTAAAGAATGGCTCCCATTCGCGCAGCGCTAGAAACACTTCCTTGTCATAGATTCCAGGATCGGTGCCTGAATCGATCATGAGAAACCCAAACTGCCCAGTATATCCGCCGCGGTGAAGATCCGCTCCAGCCATGGTGTGCGTGTGATACCAGCGCGTCCCGGCAGGCCGTGGAGTGAACTGGTACCGGATTCGCCCGCGCGGCGGGACCATCGGAGTGGCTTCTTCCTCAACGCCATCGACATCGCCTGGAATGAACAGGCCATGCCAGTGGACCAATTCCGGCACGTCCGTGTCATTGATGACATCCACCGTGACCGGCTTGCCTTCCTTCATGCGAAGCAGAGGACCGGGAGAAGTCCCGTTGTAGCCGATTGTGCTGACGATGCGGCTGGGGGTGAGTTGCACTGTGACCGGCGCGATTCGCAGCGTGAAATCCGCTTTGGCACCCTCTGGAGCGGGCGAGCTTGCTTTCATTCCAGGCATGCCCTCCTGCGCCTGGGACATCAGCAGCTTAGCTGCACCCAACTCAATGGCGGCAGCACCGCCAAATTTCATGAAATCCCTTCGATTCACATTCTCCTCCAGCCTGGATTGCGCGGAGCGGCGAAAGTTCCGTAACGAGCGGCGCTAAAGATGAAATCGTCTCATGACCAAAGAGCTCATTCAAGAGCGTTCGGCCACAGACAAATATTATGGACGCAGGCCGTCTTGCGCCGAGAGTTCGCTGGGACTAGAGCATTTTCGACTTGAGTATTTAGATTCGATCGAATCTGCCGATGCCGGCAAAACTCAACTCGGAGAACACAAAGAGCACAGAGCACACGGAAAATCGGGAAAAGCCATTCACAGCCCGAGCCGATATTGAACTCCCGCCGTTTTTCTCCGTGCACCTCAGTGTTCCTCTGTGAACTCTGTGTTGAATTCAGAGATCGTGAATCTTTCCAAAAGTCATCGAAAACAGCTGCCACCGAATGTAAACACTTAAGTCGAAAACCCTATTGGCGGCGAAGCGACACCCCTCGCGTAGTCCCCGGCCCCGGTGTGGACATTTGAACTTCAAAGATTTGAAATTTGAAATTGGAGAGTCGGTTATTAAGGCTTGGTTTGAAATTCTGGATTTGAGAATTGAAATCCGAGATTTTGAGGCTGGAATTTCAGCTTCGAATCTCACATTCAAGATCTAACACTCTCTCGAATCTGAAATTTCGAGTTGTCTCCAATCTGACATTTCAAATCTCAAATTTGAGATCTTACTTGTGGCCATGCTTCTGCGTTTTGCCGTTCGTCGCTTTTCCCTTCATTTCGTAGAGCGCCCGGTCCGCATACTCGATCAACTGTTGAACGGTCGAACCGCGCTGCGGGAACGTGGCGATGCCAACGCTCAAGCTTAGGCGCGGGACTTCTTGATCGGCTTCCAAACACGCGCGCACGCGATCGGCAACTTGCTGCGCGGCGAAATCTTTCGTTTCCGGCAGCACGAGTGCGAATTCGTCGCCGCCGTAGCGCGCAGCCGTATCGATCGAGCGGCTGTTCAAGCGCAGGATCTCAGCTACGCGGCAAAGGGCCCGGCTACCCACAAGATGTCCGCACTGATCGTTTATAAGCTTTAGGCCGTCGAGATCCATTAGCAGGAGCGAAAAAGACCGGCTCGTCCGCCCCGAGCGCTCGAGCTCGTTCTGCAAAATGTCCACCAGGCGCCGGTAGTTCGCCAGTCCCGTCAAACTGTCACTTATAGCTAGAGTCCGAACCTGTCGGAACAATTGAGCATTGTCCAGCAGCGTTGCGCCTAGCAAGACGATGTAGCTAAGCGTGTTCAGCAACTCCGCGCTTGCCGCCGAAGCGTCCAGGACTCGGGCGGATTGGGACGCCAGCAGGTGGCTCGCGGCATTCAAGCCCGCTACCCAAACGAGCATCACGTCGAAAGCCAGGCGGTCCTCATCGGTTTCGCGGTTCAGAACAAAGGCGCCTGCAAAAAAGATAGCCGCGAGTAATAAATCCCATGGACGGGGGATGGCGGTTTTGGGATGAACGAGAAGCCTGTTCGGAACAATTAAGAATACGATCATGATCATGAACGATGCGCTGACCACAATCGCGAGCACTGCGTAGATGTTTCTTCGGGGCTCCCGCGGCCACGGCACTTGCTTGTTTATCGCAAACGCAGCGAGCAGAAGAACGCCCAGCAGCGTCTGTCCGGCCATCCAGGAGATCGGAACGCGGAGCTGCTCTGAGCGCTCCAGCGAATAATGGTAGAGCTCAAAAATCGCCCCTAGATGGATAATGCCCGTGATCCCAAATGTCAGGCCCAACAACAGCGAAACTCGATTTCCGGTGCCGTGATATCTGACCAGAACATTTGCGGCAATCGTAAAACTTAGCAGCGCGGAAATGATTTCGGCGCTCGACCAGGCAAGCGGATTCAGAACGACATCGAGTTGCCGTAGAAAGTGGCCGAGCCCAATAAAGCCCACGCAAGCTAGCAGGACGAACCACACATTCCACGTGGCCCGCCTGAGGCTCGTAAGTGCTTCGTAAACCGCCATACCCTTTAGATGGCCCTAATCCGTTGCAGGATACTCACATCAGGGATGTGCTGTGTCCAAAAGAGAAGAGTTTGCATAGCCGGCCTGCGGTACGGGGGTGGGGCCATTCCGAGGACAGGGCACCACATGCCGTGTCCCTAAGCAATATGAATAGTCTTGGCGAAATACACCATTACGGCCATACACGACGCGGCGTGTGGTGCTAAGTTGGAAATAGCATCGGCTCGGCGGGTGGCTCGGATGCGATTCGGTCGAGATCGGGATAATGTTGGCGAAGCGGTTCGGGAACTTTCACTTTTGCGCCACTGAGCAGGCAGATGAGTTGCAGGGCGTTCACGATGGCTTTTCCCTGAAAATGATTGTTGGCGATGACGAAGGTGGTGTCGCCCCTTTCTGCTAGATGCCAGATGCGTGTGGCCCACGGTTCAAGTTCCTTTTCCGTGTAAAGATAGTTGTAGCGCTCCGAGGGCGGCACGGCGGGGTCGTCGCTGAACCAGGAATCGTACCGGCGTCCGTGGAGCCGTACGTAGGCGACGCGCGACGTCGATCGCTCGCTAGGTTTCATTGAGCGGCCAATCACCGGCTGATCTATGTTGCAGAATCCTGCGCAGCGCTCATGTAGCATTGCGTACAAGGATTTGTCGTTCCAAGTGGCATGGCGCACCTCGACCACCAGGGGATAATCGGCGAATTGTGTTAGAAGTTTTTTCAGGTAAACGGTATTTTCCTCCGTGCGGTGGAAAGAAAATGGAAACTGGAGCAATACAGCGCCCAGTTTTCCGGCGTCACGGAGAACATCGAATCCCGCGCGGACGGCGTGTTCGTCTTCGACGTTGGCGCCCGTCTCGTGCGTGAATTTCTTCCACAGCTTTGCGGTGAACAAGAACCGTGGATTGGCCGAGACCCGTTCGATCCATTGGTGGCAATGACCGGGCTGGAGCGGCTGATAAAACGAGGTGTTTATCTCGATCGTATCGAAAAATTCGGAGAGATACTCGGCTTCATGAAATCCACGCGGTTTTGGCGCGGGATAAACGATTCCCGCCCAATCGGCGTATGACCATCCGGCCGGACCGATGCGAATCGTTCCAGCGCTTTCCCGCCGATTTTTGGCCAGCGCCATCGACACAAGTAAGCCGATTCCCTTCCCTGCCTAGAGTGCGGCTTCTCTCGATGGAGCGCAAGGGCCACGGATGTGGAGACCCGCGTCGCGTTTCCCCTTACAAATCCGGACTCCTGAAACATTCCAGCGCCGACTGAAGACCGGACCGGCGACCGATCGCTGACAAATCGACGAAAGATAATCGATCTAAGCTGGCTTGACGTTCGCAATTTCAGATTTGAACCTTGAAATGTGACATTTGAGATTTGAAATTCATATCCGAGATTGTAGATTCGAAATTTCAGGACTTAACTTTGGGCCTGAATCAGGAAAGCTTGCCGGTATAAAGCGCCATCCCAACTGCGGCGTCCATCCGGATTCGCGCTAGAGCGCGAATCTCGGCGCGGCTGCGAATTCCTCCCGCGGCGGTGATGGGGCGGCTGGTTGCGCGGCGCAGTGTTCGGAACCATTCTAAATTTGTTCCGCGCATCGTGCCTTCCGCATCCACGTATGTGCACAGGAATCCGGACGCGTATTTCTCAAGTTCCGGAATCACCTCATCCGGACGCAATCGTAATTTTTCCTGCCAGCCGCGCACCAGAATCTTTCCTCGCTCAGTGTCGAGCGCGACGATCACGCGCCGCCGGCCGATTTTCTTAACCAGGCGGCTAAGAAACGCTGCGTTCACGCGGCCATTTTTGAACGCGGCGCTGCCAACGATAATCTTCTCCGCGCCCCAGCCGGCAATCCTTGCGGCTTGCGCCACGGTACGAATTCCTCCGCCAACTCGGACGCGCATTTTGCATTTTTTGGCGGCGGCGCACAGTTCGCGCACCAGTTTTGCATTACTTCCCTTTCTCATGGCGGCGTCGAGATCGATCACGTGAATCAACGGATGGCTGCCAAAGCGTTCGAGCAACCCGAACACATCGTCCACCGCGAGTTTCCGTTCACGCCCGTGCACAAGTTGCACGGCGCGTCCGTCTTGCAGGTCAATACACGGAATCATCATGGCGGGCGATTAACCTGTCTGGCGAACGGAAACGCCGTGTTCGCCGAGATATCGCTTTAGCGCGCCGAGTCCCTGGACGCTGTCGTGAAAAATGGATGCAGCCAGCGCAGCGTCGGCACAGCCTTCGCGGAATACTTCCAGAAAAGTTTCGGGGGCATCGGCGCCGCCGGAGGCAATCACGGGCACGGTGACCGCTCGCGAAATCGCCGCGGTAAGCGCGCAATCGAATCCAGACCGCGTACCATCCTTATCCATCGATGTGATCAGAATTTCTCCCGCGCCGCACTCGACTCCCTGGTGCGCCCAGGCCACGGCATCGATGCCGGTGGGTACGCTACCTCCGCGAACGAATGCTTCCCAGCGATCGCCGACGCGCTTGGCGTCAATCGCAAGCACGACGGCCTGCGATCCAAATTCGGCCGCAAGGGCGGTGAGCAATGGAGGATTCCGAATTGCAGCCGTATTCACCGTGAGTTTGTCGGCGCCGGCGCGAAGAATCGCACGGCCCTCATCGACCGTGGCGACACCGCCGCCCGCAGTGAGCGGAATCGCCAGCTCCGCAGCCACGCGGCGAATGGTTTCGAGGAACGTAGGACGATGATCGCGAGAGGCGGCAATGTCCAGAACGACGAGCTCGTCGGCACCCTCGATGTTATAACGCGCCGCGAGCGCCGCCGGATCGCCGGCATCGCGCAGATTCACGAAGTTCACGCCCTTCACAACGCGCTCGCCGTCGGTGTCCAGGCACGGAATGATGCGGTGCGCAAGGCTCATCGCGCATCACCAAATTGTTTACCGTTCTCACCGGCGCGAGCTTGACCCGCATGTTGAACGAAATTCGAAAGCACCTGCGCGCCCACTGGGCCGGATTTCTCGGGATGGAATTGCGTTGCAAATACATTGCCATGTTCCAGCACCGCAACGAACGACGCGCTATGATCGCAGAGCGCCACGCCGGCCTCCCCAGCATCGAGCGCCGCGTAGGAATGCGCAAAATAGAAGTAGGCGTCCCGCGGCACTCCCTCGAGTAATTTGCTCGTGCGCACACGGCGCAACTGGTTCCATCCCATGTGCGGCAGACGATCGGTTGGCGGCAATGCCGAAACATTTTGCGGAAACAGGCTCAGTCCCGCTTCTCCGGGAGCTTCATCGCTGGTTGCAAACATCGCTTGCAGTCCGAGGCAAATGCCGAGTAGGGGAACTCCGCTTGAAACCGCATCGCGCAGCGGAGTCACGAGCGAGCGCTCAGCAAGCGAGCGCATGAGCGCGCCGAAATGGCCGACTCCCGGCAAGATTAAGGCGTCGCAATTCGCAAGCGCCGCGGGCTCGGATGCGCGCCGGGACTCGATGCCAAGACGCGTGAGGGCGCGTTCGACCGAAGGAAGATTTCCGGCTCCATATTCGATGAGCGCAATATTCATATCAGCCCCTTCGTGCTGGGCAATACGCGCTTCAATTGCGGATCGCGGGTGGCGGCAAACCGCACGGCCCTCGCGAAGGCCTTGAAAATCGCCTCGACCTGATGATGCGACGACCGGCCATAGAGCAACTGGAGATGAACGTTCGCGCCGGCGGCTTGCGCGAAGCCGCCGAAGAAATCTTCCAGCAATTCCGTCTGAAGCCCGCCAACGTGCTTCGCTGAAAATTTCCACTTGCAGACCAGATGAGGCCTTCCGCTGAAATCAACCGCCGCAACCGCCAGTGTCTCGTCCATTGGCATGATGAAATATCCGGCGCGCAAAATGCCGCGCTTCGACCCGAGCGCCTTGCGCACCGCTTCGCCCAACACAATCCCCGTGTCCTCCACAGTGTGATGCTGGTCCACTTCCAGGTCGCCGCGCGCGCTGAGTTCAATGTCCATGGCGCCGTGACGCGCCACAAGCGTCAGCATGTGATCGAGAAACGGAATCCCGGTGGAAATTCTTGCGCGGCCTTGCCCGTCGAGATTCAAGCTAGCCTGAATGTCGGTTTCGGTAGTGGTTCGCCGCAGAGATGCTCTTCTCATGGCTTTGCTCATGCCCACAATTTCTCCAAATCGCGAACGCTGTGCAGAATATCGATCGCTCCCAATTCGCGAAGGCTATCCGCGCGAACATGATGGGCGTCGCTGCCGTGCGGCAGAACTCCGAGAAACGGCACGCCCGCGCGCTTCGCCGAAAGCGCGTCATCGATATTGTCGCCCAGATAAAGAGCATCGAGCGATGAGCCTCCGTTAAGCAGCAAGCGCAAACCTTCCGGGTCCGGTTTCCCTTTTTTCACATCATCCATCGTGACCACCCGGCGAAAGATACGTTTCGCCTTCGTGCCTTTCAACGTGTGGTCCAACTCGCGGCGCGTGCGGCCCGTGAACAGCGACAACTCGGCCCGCCGCGACCATCGATCCAGAAGTTTCTGCGTCACGAGCCATTTTTCCTTCGACACATTTCCGGGACGCGCTCTGGTTCCCCAGTAAAATCTCTGAAACTGCGCTTTGACTTCGTCGTACGGGACCTCCTTGCCCAGGGACGCAACCCAATCCGTCGACAGTCGCCAGTCATCGTTATATCCGGAGCGATTTTTCCATTCGTGGATTTCGGCGTACGTCACGCGGCGGCCGGTAAAAAAGCGGACCGTATCGACAATCGATTTGTGGAACGATCCATGCACGTCCACAAGGACTCCGTCCACGTCAAAAATCACGAGTTTTGGGGCGAGTTTCACAGGATACCTTCCATGGCGGTCAGCAATTTTCTTGTTTCCGCGCGCGTACCCGCGCTAATGCGCACGAAACCTTCGCGAGGGAAATCCTTGCGTTCGCGCACCAGAATTCCTTTTTTTCCCAGGGATTGAACTAGTCGATGCGCCTTGGGACCAAAATCCGCGAGAACGAAATTCGCGCTACTCGGATAGACGCGGGCCCCCAGCCGTGTGAGCCCTTTTTCGAGAATCGCCCGGCTCGTTAGGATTTCACGCGTGTAGTTTTGCAGGAAGCGAGTGTCACCGATCGCAGCTTCGGCAGCCACCAGAGCGGCCGTATTCACCGGATATGGCGTGCAGGCCCGGCGCATGGCGGAGAGAATCTCCGACTGACCGAACAGGCAGCCTATACGCAGCGCGGCCAATCCTGCGGCCTTGGAGAACGTGCGGGCCACCAGCAGATTCGGATACCGCCGAATCCACGGCAGGATCGTCAGGCCGGAAAAATCGAAATAGGCTTCGTCGACCAGCACGAGCGTCTTGGAAGCAGCATTCAAAATTCGGCGCAGGTCCTCGCGAGAAACCAAAGTGCCCGTGGGATTGTTAGGATTGGGAATGAAGAGCACGCACGGGATGCGTTTCGATGTCCGGCTCAGATCGCGAATCACATGACCGACCGGAAACCGCATCATTTTGTCATAGTGCAATGCAAGAACGCGAGCCCCCGCCAGTTCGGCGAAGAAGCGATACATGTCGAACGTGGGCTCGACGACAAGAACCGAATCTCCCGCATCGATAAACGTGTCCGCGATTAGGTGCAGAGCGTCATCGATCCCGTTTGTCAGGTGCATTTCCTCCGGGCGAACACGAAAGAAGCGCGCGAGGCGCTTTGTCGTCTCCCGATACTCGGGATAAATCGCCATTTGCTCGGCCGTCATATGGGACAGAGCGCGCATTACCGCGGGAGAGCAGCCAACGGTGTTCTCATTAAAGTCGAGCCGGAGTTTCCGGGCGCGGCCTTCCTCAGGCGCATTGTAGGGCGCAAGAGCGAGCACTGCTCGCCGCACGGGGATTTTCGGCAACTTCGTGACCTTCACCGGCGCACCTCGACGGCGCGGGCGTGGGCCTCAAGTCCTTCAGCGCGAGCCATGGCGGTCACCACTGGCGCGAGACGCTTTAGACCGGCGGGAGAAATTTCCTGCGTGCTCGAACATTTCACGAAGTCCAGGACGCTCAAGCCGCCTCGTGCGCGAGCCCAGCCTGAAGTGGGCAGCACGTGGTTCGTGCCACTGGCGTAATCTCCGATAGGCTGCGCACTCCACGGACCGATAAACACGCTCCCGGCCTCGGATAATTTTTCAATCAGATTTTTTCCAGCAACGGGAATGCTCAAATGTTCCGGCGCCACGCGATTGGCGAAGCGAACAGCCGCGTCGAGCGAAGGCGCGACCAAAATTGCGCTGGCAAGCGCGAGCGACTTCCATGCCGGATTCGTCTCGGGCAAATCGCGGAGTTGTTTCGACACTTCCGCGGCGACCGCCGTGGCCAACCGCGCGGACGGAGTGACCAGCAAAGCCACCGCATCGGGGTCGTGCTCGGCCTGGGCCAATATATCGGCCGCGATATAGCGCGGATCGCCGCCCGTCGCCAGAATCAAAACTTCGGTCGGGCCCGCCGGCATGTCGATCGCGCAGTCATTTGAAACCAGGCGCTTCGCAGCCGTCACGTATCGATTTCCCGGACCGCAAATTTTATCCACGCGCGGAATCGACTGCGTACCGTAGGCAAACGCACCGATCGCCTGCGCCCCGCCGATGCGCGCAATTTCCGTTACGCCGACGACTTCCGCGGCAGCAAGCAGAGCGGGACTCGATTTCGGACAGGCTACGACGATGCGCCTCACGCCCGCCACCTGCGCCGGAATCGCCGTCATCAGCAGCGTCGAAAAAAGTGAAAATCGGCCGCCGGGAATATAGCAGCCGATCGTACCCAGCGGCGACACGCGCTGGCCGACGCGAACACCGGGCTCGACCGTGATCGTCCACGAGCGAGGCAACTGTTTCTCCGCAACGAGCTGGATATTTCGCGCAGCATGTTCGATGCCGGATAGCAAATCGCGCGGCACATCGCGGCGCGCGGCACGCAACTCCGCCCGGCCAATCCACATGGTTTTGCGATTGAGTTTCAAGCCATCCAGCCGGTTCACCCACCGAAACAAAGCCGCATCGCCGTTGCGGCGAACGTCGGCGAGAATCCGCGAAGCAATGCGCTCCGCCGATGCATCGTGCGAGCTACGCCGCGCGAAGAATTTCGCGGCGACCTCGTCAGTTAATTTGACAATCCGCATTCCGATGATCTCTTCTTTCAAAGGACAATCTTGTTGAGCGGGTATTCGACTATTCCTTGAGCACCGGCCGCTTTCAGGCGAGGAATAATCGTGCGCACAACATTCTCATCGATGATCGTATTTACGGCAATCCAGTCCGGATCGCTCAGCGTCGAGACCGTTGGATTTTTCAGCGCGGGAAGAACACCCAGCACCGCGGCAAGCTGCTCTTTACGCACGTTGAGCATAATGCCGACCTTCGTGTACGCCGCGATCGCTCCTTCGAGCAGCAGCGAGAGGTTGGCGATCTTTTCGCTCTTCCATGAGTCGGCAGCTGCGACGCGATTGGCGATCAGCACAGTGCGCGATTCGAGTACCGTGTCAACGATGCGTAACCGGTTCGCGCGCAGCGACGACCCTGTTTCGGTGATCTCAACAATTGCATCGGCCAGTTGCGGCACCTTCACTTCCGTGGCCCCCCAGGAAAACTCGACGCGCGCATTCACGCCGTGACGCGCAAGATATTTCCGCGTGAGATTCACGACTTCCGTGGCGATTACCTTCCCTTCCAAGTCCTTCACCGATTGAATCGGACCGTCGTCCGGCACAGCTACAACCCATCGCACCGATGAAAGGCTTTGCTTCGAGTAGAGCAATTCACCGATCTCCGCCACGTCGGCGCCAGTTTCTTGCACCCAATCGCGCCCGGTAATTCCGGTGTCGAGCGCCCCCGTCTCAACGTACCGCGCCATTTCCTGCGCTCGAACCAGCATGCAGTTGATCTCGGGATCGTCAATGCCCGGAAAGTAACTCCGGGAACCGATCGAGATCCGCCATCCAGCCTTGGCAAACAGAGCGACCGTGGAATCTTGCAGGCTGCCTTTGGGAATTCCAAGGCGAAGTACGCTCATCGGCGCGAATCCTTTCCGTATACCGCGTTCGGGTCGAACGTGCGCTCAGCCACGACACTGGTTTCTCCGTTGGCGGAAATCTTCCGGAAGAAACACGAACGGTACCCTTCGTGACATACGCCCGGGCCGACTGCGTCCACCCGGATCACCAAGCTATCCACATCGCAATCGACAAGAATTTCCCGGACGCGCAGAACGTGTCCGCTCTGTTCGCCTTTGCGCCACAACTTATTTCGCGAACGGCTGAAAAACGTCACTTCCCCGCTCGCCTGCGTCGCCGCATAAGCTTCGGCGTTCATAAAGCCCAGCATGAGGACTTCGCCCGTGACTGCGTCCTGAATCACAGCAGGCAGCAGGCCATCGATTTTTTTGAAATCCAGATCCATCACTCCCCCATCCCGCGTTGTTTCCGGCGTACAAATAAAAAACCCGCCGACGCTTACCGCGCCAGCGGGCCTATGAGTGCGAATTTCGATGCGCTACTCAAGCCTCCGCGGACACGGTCGTGCGCCGTGATGATGATGGTGACCGTGATGCCGCGCGGAGAGTCTCATTGCGGAAAACAATATACAAGAGCAGCGGGGACGCGTCAAGCCAGGTGATCGATCGGTAGCGTCCTAATATAGATTTGAGTTCGGGTGCCAGCTGGAGACCCCTGGGAACGCCAATCTCCCGATTGGCGTTTTGTGTTTCTGAACCGTCGCCAATCGGGAGATTGACGTTCCCAGGGTTAGACTCCGAAGTTGCAGCCTCACATTTCTTCGAACGCATTTCTCTAAATTAGGGCACTACCGATCGATCAGCCGATAGCGACTCACTTTCCGTGAACGATGAGTGGGGGGACCTCTTTTGGTGGCGCCGGCGTGCCGCCGGCGGCTCTCGCTTGCGTCGAGGCGCAAAACCCGACGGCGAGAGGCGCTACTAGCTCCCGCTTCAGACGTTGGTCTGAAACATGGTAACCTCGCCATCGAGGTCGTGAGGTTACTAGAGCAATATCCTTGGCACCGCTCTTCTCAGGCCTGCGAAATTTCAGGAGACGTGTAAATGCAATCGAAATTGTTCACCGACATGTTTGTACTCGGGCTGCCCGTAGCGGAGAAAATCCTGCGGCCCGTCGTTGTCTACTTTTTCCTGGTTATCGGATTACGCCTGGCGGGTAAGCGCGAACTGGCGCAGCTCAATCCGTTCGATTTGGTCGTTCTGTTGACGCTCTCAAACACGGTGCAGAACGCCATCATTGGCGACGATAACAGCGTGACCGGCGGCATCATTGGCGCTGCAACGCTGCTGCTGATTAACTACATGGTTGTGCGCTTTTTGTACCGCCACGAAAAACTTGACCGGCTGGTTGAAGGAGAACCTTGCGTGCTCATCGAAGACGGCAAAGTTCAGAAACAACAGCTCGGCCAGGAAATACTCACGCTTGCCGAACTCGAAGCCGCCGCGCACAAACAAGGACTGGGAGGCCTCGATGAAGTCCAGCGCGCGGTGCTCGAACCGAGCGGTACGATTTCGTTTTTCGCAAAGAAGCCTGAGCCGGAGGAGTTGCGCCACGAAGAACTTCTACGACGACTCGATCAGATGGCACGGGAGCTCGCGCAGCTTCGCTTGACGCAAGCGCCGCCCAGCGCTTGATAAGTCTTGCCATAATCTCAAGTGTTGGCCTCACCCGGCTCTCTCATCAGAAACGGGCACAGCTGCGGCACCGCCAGAGATCATCGATATCCATTGAATTCGTGGATGATCTCTCATAAGTTCGTGAGTAACGCGGCCTCAGTCAATGTACCAGAAGTCCGGTCACGGCGACTCCCAACCCCCCGATCGCCGACACGATTCCCAAATACCAAAAACCGCGCTTGCCGGTGAGCAATGCAAGCGACGAAATCACCAGCGCGATTTCCAAAAACACCTCGCCCAGGTCGAAGCGGTTTGCTTTGTTTTGCTCGTGAGCGGATTCTTTTTCAAGGTCTTTGGCTTGCTCTTCGATTTCGCCCTGTTCTTTTTCGTAACGCTCGGCTTCCCGTGTGTATTTTTCGCGAACCTTATCCGCCTGGGCTTTGTCCTTGAAATCAACCATCCCGAGCATATCCAACGCCATATCGTAGTTGTGACGCCGGATGTTCTTCGCCTGATAATACGACCATTGATCGCTGGCACGCGCCTGGAATAAGACTTCCTCCGTGTGCGAACGGTGGCCCAACAGGGAAACTACAGCCACGAGCACCGCGAGAATGGCCATCGTTACCGAGATCGGGGCCAAGGACGGATTCTCACGCCCGTGTTCCGCATTTTCCCGCAGTTCACTCAATTCGTCGGCCATTGTCCCTCACTTTCTGAACATTCTTGGGTGGTTTGTGATTATCGTTCCGGCGCTCGATTTTTCAGACCGCCGTAGCGGCAAGGCTTTCACGGCATGCGGCAATCGTCCGGTCGATATCCGCGTCGGAATGCGCGGCGGAGACGAAGGCTGCCTCAAACTGCGACGGCGCCAGAAAAACGCCTCGATCGAGCATGGCCTGGAAAAATGCCGCGAAGCGTTTGGTGTCGCATTTCTTCGCACCGGCGTAATCGGTAACCGGTTCGTGCGAAAAAAACAGCGTGAGCAGCGAACCAAAGCGAACTGCCGTGGCGGGAGTGCCGGTTTCCCACAATGCCACGACAATTCCGTCGCCCAGACGTTTCGCTTGGGCGTCAAGCGAATCGTAAAATCCGGGCGCGGCAAGCAATTCCAGTGACGCGATTCCCGCGCTCATCGCGAGTGGATTCCCGGACAGCGTCCCGGCCTGATAGACGGGTCCGAGCGGAGCGACCTGATCCATCAAGTCCCGGCGGCCTCCGTACGCGGCAACTGGAAGTCCCGCTCCAATAATCTTGCCGAGCGTGGTGAGGTCCGGCGTGATACCAAACAACGTCTGCGCGCCACCGTAGCAAACGCGGAAGCCCGTAATCACCTCATCGAAAATCAGCAACGCGCCATTGCGAGTCGTCAGGTCGCGTAATCCATGGAGAAATCCTTCAGCGGGAGGGACGAGCCCCATATTGGCCGCGATCGGCTCGACGATGACTGCGGCAATCTTTCCGTCATTCCGGTCGAATAATTTCTCCACGGCTTCGATGTCATTGTACGGAGCATTGAGCGTCAAAGCCGCAAGCGCCCGAGGCACGCCCGGACATGCCGCGATTCCCAGCGTCGCCAGACCCGAGCCGGCCTCGGAAAGAAAACTATCCGAATGACCGTGGTAGCAACCCTCGAATTTAACAATCAGTTCGCGGTCCGTTGCAGCTCGGGCCAATCGCACCGCGCTCATCGTTGCTTCCGTACCTGAGCTGACAAACCTCACCTTTTCGCATGACGGAAGAGCTTGGCGGATTCGCGACGCCAGTTCGACTTCGAGTTCGGTCGGCATGCCATAACTCGTGCCACGACGCGCCTGGTCCGCGACCGCTTGCACAACCTTGGGGTGTGCATGTCCTAAAATCAGCGCACCCCACGAGCAAACGTAATCGATGTATTCATTCCCATCGGCGTCCCATAGGTGAGCTCCCAATGCGTGATCGACTATGATGGGATCTCCGCCGACGGCGCGAAATGCGCGCACCGGGCTGTTTACGCCGCCGACCAGGACGTCCGTCGCGCGACGAAATATTTCCTGGGAACCAAGACGCTCTTTCCTGAATGGTGTCGGTGCGCTCATAAATCTTTTCTCGAGATTACCCGGAACTTTCTTTTGTCACATTAAAACTAGGAGGCTCAACACCCTAGGCGCTTCAGAGGCCAAAGCCCCGTTTTTTCTGGCGTTTAATGTCGCGGCTCAAGCCGCGACCTACAAAACGTCCTTATGACATGGCCTGCCTCTATTGACATGCCAATGTACGAATGTCGATCGCTGCAGCCCGCATCTTCAGACGCGGGGAAATATCGCATGATCCTATAGAAAGCCATCGCCTCTAACCATTTTTCAACCAGCGCGCCGCGTCCTTCGCATGATACGTAAGAACGATGCTCGCCCCGGCGCGATGAATCCCGGTCAGAATCTCGAGCACGACTCGCTTCTCCTCGATCCAGCCATTCGCGGCGGCAGCCTTTACCATCGCGTATTCGCCACTCAC
>JBEKCU010000050.1:0-19109 GCA_050014735.1 Candidatus Acidiferrales bacterium
CCCGCACCCTTGAACCGCGCTAGGAAGCGGCGTCCGCAAAACAAATCATTGGGTTGAATGCGAGAACTGCCCACGGATTTCAGGGATTGCGCGGTCATAAGACCGCCAGCGGGGCTCCGACGCTACCAAAATCAGGCCACTCAACTGAGTAGAGTCGTCAATAAAAATAGTGACAGGACCTGCTATGCCAGCATTCCCGGTTTCTTGAGATACCGGTCCACGATGGCGTCGGCGGTGCGATAGGTCAGGGCGAGAATTGTAGGCGTTGGGTTGGCGGCGCCGCTGTTGGGAAAGGTGGATGCTCCGAGAACGAAGAGATTTGAGGCTTGCCAGTGTTGTTGGTAGGTATTCAAGACGCCCAGGTCGGGAGAGGGCGCCATGATCGTTCCGCCTTGAACGTGCGTGCTCTGGTAGCGTACGAGGTCGTAATTGCCATAGCCAGAAAACGGGTTCACTTCTTTTGCGCCCATGGCGCGAACGATCTCCACAATTTTATCGTTCATGAACTTTGCCATTTCTCGTTCATTCTCGCGCCAGTTCATTGTCATGCGAAGCAGCGGATCGCCGGCATGATTTTTGTAGGTTGGATCGAGATCGAAATAATTGCCTTTGTGAGGGATTTGCTCGCCTGAAAAGGAAACGATTCCCGTTCGGTCGTAATAATCGATGGCGGCCTTCTTCCACTCGTCGCCCCAAGTGGCCTTGATGGACCGCGGCAGGACGCCGAAGGAAGCAATGGGCTGAGTTCCCACGCTGTTTCCCTGGATCGTTCCGCCGCGGAGAAAGGGAAGATTGCTCTGATCGAGAGCGTCGCCTTCGAAGTCGCCAATGCGTAGTCCGGTACCGCCGGCGCCCATGAAACGGTTCAGAGGCTTGTCCAGAAATGCCGACACGCTAAAAAACACCTGGTGAGTCAGGTTTCGTCCCAGGGTTCCTTTTCCTGTCGCGGGGTTGTAACGATTTCCAAGATCGGAGGTGAGCAGCAGATGGGTATTGTTAAGTGTCCATGAGGCCAGAAACACCAAGTCCGCCGGCTGAAAGACTTCCTCACCGGACTCGTCGATGTAGGTAACTCCGCGGGCTTTTCCTCCAGCCTGCGCCGTGTCATGAACGATGCGGCGCACCGTGGCCCCGTTGCGGATCGTCACGCTTTTTTGATTGCGGATCAAGGGCAACAGCACGTTCGTCGGCTGCGCCTTCGCGCTGATCATACAGCCGAAGCGCTCACAGAATCCACAGAGAGCGCACGCGGGGCGTGAGACCCCCTGAGGATTCGTATAATCCACGCTGTTGATGGCGGTGGGATTGGGATACGGGTGGTAGCCCAGGGATTTTACCGCGCCTTCAAACAGAGCGGAAATATATGGGACCTTCTTTGGAGGCATGGGATATTCGCTGCTGCGCCATCCCTCATAGATATTTCCGCCCTCGATCTTTTTTCCTTTAATGTTTCCCGCTTTACCCGAAACGCCTACCTCAATCTCGGAGCGGGTGTAAAAGGATTCCACGTCATCGTAAGTGATGCCCCAATCCTGCATCATGTGATCTTCGGGTAATTTCTTCGGTCCGTACTTCGCGACTGTTTTTGAATAGAGCTCGAAGCATTCGGGCATCAAACGAGGATAAACCGATCCCCAGTGCTCGCCGGTGCCGCCTGTACCGGAACCGGGCAGGAACCCTCCAAATTGGCGGATCGGAAGCGCGGTCTCATTTTCATCGTGTCGCACCGAGATGGTGTCACGCGAGGCGTCCTGCATCATCTTCAAGCGGATGAAATAATCGAGCTCATCCATGTCTGTGGCATAGTCAGCGGGCCTGCGTGCGGGACCCCGTTCCAGCACTACTACGGAGAGCGGGGTGCGCGCGCCAAGCTCCTTAGCCATTAGTAAGCCTGTCCAGCCGGCGCCGATGATCACAACATCTTTGGAGGGCAGCGTCTTCATTATTTCCGGTCCTCGTCTTCGCTCGGACGAACTTTTCTGCCAGTCACTTGTTCCAGACTCATCGGCTTCGGCCTGAACGCCTCGCCGTAGTGCGTGTCCATATCGTTGGCGTTGTTCATGCGAGGGCCGGGAAATCCAACAAGTTGCCAGCCGACCATATCCACGTTTCCTCCATGGATCGGATCGCAGAACATTCCTTCGATGGTGTTTTGCCGCAAGAGAGCAAAGAAATGCGAGGATTCAATCTGACGGAGTTTTGCGTCTTGTTCTTGGGGCGACAGGCTATCGAAACCTCTCAGCCCCTTCAAGCCTTCGCGGTACGTTTCGGCGGGCGTCGCTTTACCCTGATATCCGAATTCGCGTGGCGCATTCTCGTTAAACGGCCCTTGGGTGTAACGATAGCGGTCATGTCCGTACGGTCCCGCAAGTTGCCGGTCGATGTAGATGACGACGCCGGCCTCCTTGGCACCCGGACTGGAATCGTCACCGGGAAAAATTCGTGCGGCAGCGGCCGCAACGATCAGCGCTTCTTCCTCGGTAAAAAAGCGCAGAGGAATTTTTAGAGTTTGCGTCGATTTTTCTTGCGCGAACAGGCGGGAGCCCCGGCGGTCCAGCGAATACACAAGGACGCCACCGATACTTGCCGCGGATAGAATGAGAAACTGACGACGTCGCATTTTCGGGAGTTTATCACAAAAAAAGCCGATAGAGAGTAGCCGAAATAGTTTTGGGTATTGACGGATTTTCCCGGCGCAAGCAATTTCAAGCCGATCCTCAAATGTTCAAGCAGGCCTTGAACGCACTGTGGCGCCGTCCGGGACGGATAAATAAAGGCTGGATTGTGCAGCGCCCTTGTCTCAGCCTAAAAACCGAAATTGAATTGCACTGCTTTGTCCTAACTCTTTTCAGTTTCAGTTGGATGAAAGAAACTTTGACGAGGACAATACAATGCGATTCAAATTCGCAATTCCGGTTAAAAGCTGTGTTGGAGTACCGGACAAGGCGGGCTGGCTGAGATCCGGGCCTAAGCGCAATCCGGGAAACGACCGGTGGTTCATGCGACAAGGCATTGGCCTGCTACCGGCTCGCGATAGCTGTCTGAACATCCGTGCCGGCCGGGATTGTTACTGTATCACGACGTACCGCGAGAGACGGATTGCCTCCTTGGGTCCCACGGCCTTGCCAATCTCCTGCTCGAACTGATCTTTCGACTTCCAAGGGCGGGATTTTTTCAATTCCAGCAGCACCCGTGTATCGAGGCCCGGAATAGTCAGGAGGACATCGTCACCGGCGGTATTGAGATTGATGGGAATAAACATGTATTGCTTGTACCGGTCGGTTTCTTGCTGCCCGACATACTTACCGATTTCCTTGTCGAACTGCCCCCAACTCTTCCAGGGCCGATATTCCGCGAATTCCTTCGCCATGCGATTGCCAGCACCGGGAACCAAAACGAATTCGTCCCGCGTTCCGGTGTCCAAGTTGATTTGCACAAATGCCTTGCGGTAGAAGTCCGTGGCCTGGTCCGGCGTAAGCTTTTCACTGAGCAAAAACGTGTTCAGATCGAGCACGCTCAAGAAGGGACGCTTGCCGATCAAGTCCTTCACGATTGCAGACGTCATATGAGGCAGCGTCTGCAGAGCGCTATCGGCCGCTATATTAGGATCGATCAATCCCTTGCCCGCTTGGGCGCGAACCGAGAGCGCTGCACCGGCAAGTAGCATCGATGCGCCAACGATCGTGACAGCGGTGCGCTGCATCGTCCTCATCATATCTCGCTCCTTTTGCCCCGGGAATCTGGCAAAGCATACGCCAAGCCGATCAAGCCCAATTGCAGCATAACCCCAGGGGCGAGCACGGGAGGCGCCTTCACACGCATCACTTTCTTCACCAGTTCCCATTTGCCTAGGGTCGGATCGGTCTCTAGCTGAAACTCCACGGCGCCCCGGAAGTGCAGGACGAGACCGACGAAGCCCGCGATGATGAACAACATCATGACGATCCGGAACGCGCGCAGGCTTGCCGCATCGCGCCGCTTCGTATACCACAAAAGCGCCGCGAGCCCCAAAACCATCAGCAAGAGAGGGACGAACTGCCAAGGATCATCGTAATGCTCCAATAGCAGAAGCTCCGTCTCCGTGCCGACAAACCCGAGCACGAGCACCCAAAACATCCAGCGGCGAACACGGTCTAGACCAACACCACTCCTGTCCGATTGATCCATCCAGTTTGTTCTCTCGGCTTTCGTGGTTACTGGTGAGCCCGGGCGTCCTTAGTAATGTCGCCAACAACGGCGTTGTACTTGTCCATCACACCCTTCACCAGGGTCGTAACCTGATCCACATCCGGCTTATCCGGTTTGAGTGCGCTCTCGATCTGGATCATGGCCTTTTCGATTTCGGTGTAGGAATCGGCGGACCGGGCCTTGATGAGGTCTTCAATGCTGTCCCATTTGTCGTCGAAGGCGGCGTATGACGTGCGCGCCTTGGCAAAATCCCCAGCTTTCAATGCAATGGTGACTTCGCGGAGGGGGACACGAACGATACGCAAGCGGGCCACATCGTCGTAGAGCGGATTGAGCGGCTGCGCTTTTTCCACCATGGCGATTGCCTCATCGAATCTGGCGAGCATCATTTGAGCGTCAGCGAGCGCACCAGCAGTATCGGGGTTGGGCGCGTTCAACTCCTTGGTGATTTTGGCCTGCCAATTTTGCTCTAAATCGCCATACATGCTTTTGTCGCGGGTGTTGATGTAAACCTCGATGCCATTCCACGCTGAATCGTATTGCTCGAACGCGGCCTTCGCTCCGGCCACATCCCCTTTTTTCAAGCATGCGATTGTGTTCACCAGAGTCGGCCGGACCGCTTTAATGCCAGACACCTCGAAGGTGTCCGCGGCTGCGGGCCGGGCCGGGGCGGCGAACATAGGACCTGCATAGCCGAGGGCTGCCACAATCGTGAGCAAGCCGATACAATATAGGCGAGTGTGCTTCATCATGGATGCGACTCCTTTGCAGTATGAACTGGGATTGCCATTCCGGCTCCCGGGGCCCTTAGCAAAATATCGTTAAACGTTGAGGAAAACAACGTACGAACTGAACTTTGCCAACCTTCGAGCTCGTCTCGGCAATTGACGATATTATCGGGCACTTCGGTCGGACACAATATCAGTTAAAAATGACTTTATGCTGTCACGAAGATGACGAGTTATTCATGTTCAATGTCGTTTGCTGTTTACCGTGCAGCGTCTCGAAATGTTCAATGGAGTCTAACGAAGTCCATTCAACGTTTTGAAAGATTCACGCATCTAATTTCCACGTATATACTTGTGTCCAGGTGGACAGCTCTTATGCGATTGTTATTGGTCGACGATGATGCGGCGATCCAGGGGTTCCTCAAACGAGCACTATTGGAATCCGGTTACCAGGTGGATACGGCCAGTGACGCTAAAACGGCGGAACTCAAGGCGTTGGAAGGCGTCCACGACGCATTCATCATTGATCTCGGTCTTCCGGACATGGATGGACTGGATTTGATTGTGAAGTGCCGCACCCAGGGAATTTCCGCTCCCGTGTTGATTCTATCCGCGCGCCGTTCCGTGGACGAACGAGTCAAGGGACTGGAGCAGGGCGGCGATGACTATCTCACGAAACCGTTTGCACTCGCGGAACTGCTTGCGAGGTTAAGAAATCTCCTGCGCAGATCTTCCGCGCCGCAGATCGACTCGGTACATTTGCAGGCCGCGGACTTGCACCTTGACCTCGTCCGCCATGAAGCGCGACGCGGCAATCAGTTGCTTCAGTTGACGCCGCAGGAGTTCTCGCTTCTGGAATACCTCTGCCGGAATGCCGGGCGTGTTGTGACACGCTCGATGATTCTGGATCACGTGTGGCGTATGCAAATCGATCCCGAAACCAACGTAGTCGATGTCCACATCTATCGGTTGCGCAGCAAAGTGGACCACAATGCCTCTGTACCCCTCATCCACACAATCCGCGGCGTTGGATACGTCCTCAAAAATGCGTAGGTTTTTGGAGGCAACGGCCGCGTGGCGCATTTCGATCTGGACGACGCTTGCGTTCGCTCTTGGAACGGCTCTGGCATTTTCGATTATGTATTTTCTCGTTGCCAAGACGCTGCAAGACCGCAGCGATGCATGGTTGAGTGGCGAAGCGGAGGTCCTCGCTCGGGTCTCAGCCGATAGTCCGCGAGACCGTCTGTACAACAGAATCGTTAGGGAAACCGCTGAACTGGCAGCCCACGAGCTGCCGGACGAGAGGAATGCACGCGGGCAGAACATGAATTCTGTTTTCTTCCTGGAGACCGATTCGAATGGCGCTCAAAGTCCGCTCTGGGTTGGGCCGGGATCGGACGACGCCTTTCTCAAAGCAATTGAGCAGACCAAACCGGTTCCTGGCATTCCTCAGTGGCTCGAGGTTCAGGGATGGCGGAGACCGTTTCGAATCGTGTTGCGGAATGAGAACGGAAGAACGATTTATTTGGGACTCTCCAGCCGTGGCACGCAGTACTTGCTTCTCACGTTGACGCGCAGATTCCTGGTGTTGTGGGGCTGCACGGTTTTCATGGGTTTCGTCATTTCGTATTTGAGCGCCCACCGTACCCTCGTGCGCGTTCAACGCATCACCGAAACGGTCGCACGAATCGGCAGTGAAGACCTGGGGGAAAGGCTGCCGCAGCCCGTCAATTCCGATGAGATTTCGCGACTGGCCGAAACCTTCAATCACATGCTGGATCGAATCCAGAACTCGGTAAATGAGCTCCACTCGGTAACGGATGCAGTTGCACACGATCTTAAAAGTCCCATCACCTCGATTCGCGGCGGTCTGGAATCCTCCTTGTCCAATGAGCGCGACGAAAGGTGGCGGGACTCGGTGGGTGAAGCAATCGAAGGGCTCGATAGAATTCTGAACGCGCTGGATACGACGCTGGACGTCGCCGAAGCGCAGGCTGGCGCGCTTCGCCTGGATCGCCGTTCGGTGGACCTCTCCGCGATGCTTCGTCAACTTGTCGATCTTTACCAGCCATCGATGGACGAACGCCATCACCGATTGACGGTTGACGTGGAAGATCACATCGTCGTGGACGCCGACAGCGGATTGTTGAATCGCGTTCTGAGCAATTTGATCGAGAACGAAATTGCTCACTTGCCGGATAGATGCCATATCGAAATTCGATTGTGTTCGCGCGAAGGAGCGGCGCAATTGACGATTGAAGACAATGGTCCAGGATTTCCTCCGGACATCGGCAGCCGTGCATTCGAGCGTTTTGTTAGAGGGAAACAGTCACGCGGTCACGGACTTGGGCTCGCCTTCGTGGATGCAATTGTACGAGCACATGGCGGCAATGCCAGGATTTCCAGTGGTCCAAGCGGCGGTGCCCTCGTGACCCTCTCCCTGCCTGCTACTGTGCTTCACGCGGCATGACTTGAAGTCCTCATATTGAAGTTTGGAATCTTCAAGCGGGATCTAGCCTCTCAGGACTCACAGTTGGCTTTACTGTCCGAAAAGTCTTTTCCGCATATCGGGCCAGAACTCCTTGACCACGTTGAAGAAAGTGTCTAACGCGATCTGTTGCCCCCATTTGTTTGCCGTGGTTCCGAACGATCGGTCGGCGGCTGGGTAGTAAGCATCGGAGATGCCCGCAGCGACCGCGTTTCCAGCGAGTTCCGACGTGTTAAAATGTTCTCTACTATCGTCGCCACGCGTTATAAATTCCCGGCTTATGGCGTATCCGGTTCGCTTCCAAAACCCGCCCGTTCCTTTCACGAAGTACCGAGGGTCTTGGCGGAGCAAAGCCGGGAATAGTCCCTCACTCATCAAGTTCCCAATCGCTTGATCGGCGAACGCCCCGCCGTAGTATTTGCCGAACCCTTGCGCGCCGTGTCCAAAGGAAGGGTACTGACTCTGTGCCATGCCAACTCCGGCGAATACTCCAGCTACCAGAAACGCCGACGGATCGAAGGAATCCTCTGCCGCAACTTTCATCTTGGCGCCCGAGGACAGCGCCTCAGTTTTAGCTGGGTCTTCATTCGCTCGATAGTTGGGGATCACCCAGAAGATGTGATTCTTGCTCAGCTGATGTTGCAGGTCATTTTGTGAGTGGCTAGACGCTGACTGAACCGGATGCGGCGCATCTGGAAGAGACGATGCGTCTTGACCCGTTGCGGGTACGGGCCGGAAAAGAAAGCCAAGACCGATCGAGAGGCAGCAGAGCGCTCCAATTGCGCGGTTAAAGCAGGGAATAGTCATGTACGATCTGATGCATGGTTAATGACATTCAGAGTCAGCATGAACAACTTGTCATGCGCACGAAATTGCCGCGTCATGGTCGCCTGTTAGCATCATGGCCGGATGGGGCGAGAGTTTGAGTCCTGGCGAAATGATTTGTGGGGCTGAATCCCCGTCCTTGCATCTCTGTCGCCGGTCTAAGCATCTCTTGACCGTGTATGGACACTAGCGGCGGGAGACGAATGGAGAACCTCGGATGAAACGGAAAGCGCTGTTATCGGCCGACGGTGTGGCAGTCTTTCTGCTTTCATGCTTGATCTCGCTTCCATTGTTTGCGCAGGTCACTGGCGCGACGCTGTCGGGAACTATCGGCGATACATCCGGCAAAGGAGTCCCGAACGCCAAACTCACCGTCAAGAATGCTTCCACAGGCCTATCGGCGGAAACACACACCGATGCAGCCGGTCAATACAACATGCCAAACCTTCTGCCTGGCGATTACGAGATTTCCGTTTCGGCGGAAGGCTTCAGCACCAATACATCGAAACTAACGATCGGCGCGGAAGCCAAACAAACCATGAATCTGACGTTGGGCGGCGTGCTTTCACTGCAGGATCTCGGTTTCTCTTCGGCTCAGACCCAGGGAAATGCCCAGGATCAGGCGAGGCTCGACAAGCGTTCGCATATGCTGAAGGTCCATCAGAGGCTAGGCCTGATAGCTGCCGTTCCGATGGTCGCCACGCTCATCCTGGGGCCCGGAGCAGGCGGAAAGGCTACCAGTTCCGCCGATCGGTATGGGCATCTTGCTCTCGGCTCGGTTACCGGGGACTTGTATTTTATGAGCGCATACTACGCCATCCGCGCGCCCAGGATTCCGGGGACTGAAGCACGCGGACAAATCCGTCTGCACAAGGTGCTGGCCTGGATTCACGGACCGGGGATGATCATGACACCCATCCTGGGGGCGATTGCTTTCGATCAAAAAAGCCGCGGTGAAAAAGTCCATGGAATCGCGAGCGCCCACGGCGCCGTAGCGGGCGTCACGGCCGCCGCATATGGACTCGCCATCCTGTCCGTTTCCGTTAAATTCTGAAGAGGGGCCGTGAATAAAAAGATCGCAATTCTTGCTGTTTTCTTGCTTCTTGGACTTCCGATCCTTGCACAAACGGATAGTCAATGGTCTCTCGAACAATCCACGCTCACGTATCACGTGTCTCACCCGCTGCATCAGGTGGAGGGCGTCAGCCATGCCGCACGAGGCAAGGGAGTTTGCCACGCCGGTCAATGCGATTTGCTTATCGCGGTGCCCGTTAAATCGTTCGATTCCGGAGACAGCAATCGCGATCTGCACACGCTTCAAGTTGCGCGCGGCGGGCAATTCCCGATGGTCACCGTACGCACCCGATTGCCCGAGAGCGTGGCCGGGACGGCGACGATTCATGCCGATCTCGAAATCGAGTTTGCCGGGCAGACAGCTACATACAGCCAGGTTCCCTTCCAACTGGTGACTCAAGGAAACGACGTTCGGATATCCGGAACCATTCCGTCCACGCTCACCGATTTCAAGATCGATCCGCCATCGTTGCTGGCAATGCCCGTGAAGAACGAAATCCCCGTCCGCGTGGATATGACGTGGCGGAGGGAAAAGTGAGATGGTAGGAGATAGCCTGACTTCATAGTTTTTTTCCATGGGTGTGCGCGTCCTCGGCCTAGGCTCAGGATGCTTTTTCGGCGGCCGCAATTATTCTCGGTTCGATGTCTGTTTTAGCCGGGTTCGAGGTATCCGGAGTCCTGGCAATCGCGTGGATGTGTGTCCCTTCGTGACTATCGGGAACCAGTCCCGCTACCTTGACCGGAATTGTTAGTGTGCCATTAACTGAAAATAAAATGGAACTTCGGTCTTGAGAAGAAGGAATACCATCCTGGGTGTCAGGTGCGAGAACTATAGGTGTTGAAGCACGGATATCCGATGGCGGAGTTCGAATGAATTCACCTCGACGAATCTGGATCGATATTGACAATTCCCCTCATGTTCCCTTCTTTGTTCCGATCATTGAAGAATTGCAAAAAATTGGCCATGAAGTGATTTTGACCGCGCGGGATGCCTACCAGGTACGGGAACTTCTGGATCTGTATCGCCTCCACTGCAAGATCGTGGGAAGACATTATGGGAAGAATCAGGCTGCTAAAATATTGGGCACGTGCATGCGCGCGGCTCGTCTGATCCCAGCGATGGCCAATGAAAAAATCGATTTAGCCGTTTCCCACGGATCTCGTGCCCAGATGCTCTCTGGATATGTGCTTCGTATTCCAACCGTCTTGATTCTTGATTACGAATATATTGCAATGATGGGATTCATCCGCCCGGATTGGATCTTCGTTCCGGAAATAATACCGGATTCGAAAGAGCTGAACCCGAAGAGGGAGGTGCTCCGATATCCTGGCCTGAAAGAGGATGTATATGTTCCTCGCCTCCAAGTGAATCCTTGCGTCAGGAAACAACTGGGTTTTGGCGACAACGATATCGTTGTCACCCTGCGCCCGCCCGCGGTCGAGGCTCATTACCATAATCCCGAAGCGGAGGTGCTGTTGGATGCCGCGTTGAATTTTCTTACACAGACACCGGATGTCCGCGTGATATTGCTTCCTCGCAATGAGAACCAGGCCAAACGCTTGAAAGATACCTGGGGGAAGTGGATTGGCAGCCGCAAGATCGTGATTCCCGAACACGTGGTCGATGGTATAAACCTGATTTGGTTCTCGGACTTGGTCGTCAGTGGCGGCGGCACGATGAACCGGGAGGCTGCAGCGTTAGGTGTGCCTGTTTACAGTATTTTTCGGGGCAAGATTGGTGCTGTAGACCGGCATTTGCAGCAAGAAGGAAGGCTCGTGCTCATCGAATCGGTTGACGACATCCGGGAAAAGATAGTCCTCAAGCGACGCCAGAAAAACGAACAAAAAGTGTCCGATGACCGCCCCGCTCTGCGGGCCATCGTGGACGGCATCACAAACGTCACGAAATCACGACCCGGTTAATCTCGACAATCCCATTTTCGCGATCACTGCTTGACGAATTTTTTTACGCCTTTCACGATCGTGTCCGCGACGTATATGTTGCCTGCGTCGTCCGCCGTGATGCCCTCAGGCGCGTTCTGCCCGCCTGCCGTAGCCGGGACAGCAGTAAACGACATCACCTTGCCGTTTTTCGCGCTTCCAACCCAAAAGCCATGCTCAAAGCCTGGGTTGTATCGATCGGTTTTGGGATCTGACGATTGCGACCAGGAATCGGAAACGTAGAGGATGTCATGCCGATCGATAAAAAGGCCGCTGGGCGTGCCGAACTGTTTCCACTCTTTGAGAAATTT
Source organism: Candidatus Acidiferrales bacterium (assembly GCA_050014735.1). Classification (GTDB taxonomy): domain Bacteria; phylum Acidobacteriota; class Terriglobia; order Acidiferrales; family UBA7541; genus Palsa-360. The sequence continues at coordinate 11,556 of JBEKCU010000050.1, forward strand.
TCCGTCCTGGTCGAATATCTGGATGCGTTTATTGGCGCGGTCGGCAACGAATATTCGTCCTCTTGAATCGATTGCCAGATCGTGAGGAATCTCGAATTGCCCGGGGCCCGATCCATGTTCTCCCCACTCCTTTATGAACTTTCCGTCCTTCGTAAATTTCACGATCCGGGCATTTCCTTTGCCCAGGCTATGTCCATCCGCGACGAACAGGTCTCCGTTTGCGCCCTCCACGACGGCATCCGGCTCATTGAACGTATACGGACCAGCTCCAGCGATGCCTGCCTTACCGAGCGTCATCAGAATCTTGCCTTCGGGACTGAACTTGACGGCAACATTGCCTTTCCCGTTTTTGTTGCCGTAATCCGTAAACCAGAAATTTCCGTCCTTATCGAAATTGATGGCATGCGGCAGGACAAACATCCCGCCGCCAAAACTTTTGAGAAGCTTGCCGGAAGAATCGAATTCAAGGATTGGGTCCAAGTTCGAATCGGAGCAATCATTCTTGCCACACCTCTCACCCACCCAAACGTTCCCTTTCTTATCGACACTGATTGCGCTCACCGATCCCCAGGTTCTTCCTTCCGGAAGTTGTCCCCAGCTATCGAGGGCGTGATAACGATTGGGAACCAGACTCGATTGCATAGTCTGCTGTGCGCACGCGCTTCGCCCGAACATTGCAACGACCGCGATGACCAGAATGAACCTGTTCCGAAATTCATGAGACATTTCAGGCCTCCTAGAAAAGCAAGTTTCGCACGATTGCCGCCTATTGTGTCTGGAATGTCGCAACCTGCTGTCGAATGGTAGATTCCTTTTGAATTCCCAACGTTCGCCTTGACACCTTATACACCCTATTTCCTTTCGGGTGAAGCAAATGTGTGAGCCGGACAGCCTTTGACTTTTGTGATTTTCGTAATAAGAAATCTGAACCCACACAAGCTGAAGCCCGTGCTACTCAGCTTGTTTTCGATCCAGAACACGCCAGGGGAGTCGCTATTGACGGAGAGCAATCGCCTACCCACAATATTAAAAGACACTAAGATCACTAGTGGACTCTAAGATAGCGAACAAAGGCCCCGGTGCAGTCAAATGGGTAAAGACAAAACTCCCCCAGAAGCAATGCCAATCGTTTTGGCGGTGGACGACGATCCAGCGGTCCTTGATATCATTGTGGCAAAACTCACGCGCCATGACTATATCGTGAAGACTGCTTCGAGCGGTGAAGAGGCGCTCAAGATATTGGGAGAAACCTCACCCAACGTCCTGATTCTCGATGTGATGATGCCAGGTATTTCCGGCTACGATCTGTGTCACCTTGTGAAACGCGAGGAAAGGCTGAAACACATTCCCGTCATCTTTCTGACTGCTCGCGGGACACCCAAGGACTTTGAGACAGGTCACAACCTGGGCGCGGTCATTTACATGGTAAAACCATTCAAATCTCACCAATTACTTCACGTCGTACAGATGTTTTGCTCGGTGCCGGCGTAGGTTCCGTTCAACTCGACTGCTGGGGAACTCGGCCGGCGGCACAGGCTTCGAGCCTTTGTGCTTTTCTGAATTGGCGAGAATAAAACCACACAGGCTGAAGCCTGTGCTACTTAGCTGTTACTCAAATACCACTCAAAATAACGTCACCCGTTCGAACTCGCAAATTCAGGGTGATATGCGCTCAATCCATGACGGAGCCGGTCGATCTCTTTTTCCAGAGTAGCTAGAACTTCTTCCGCCCCAACGAACGAGCCATCTCTGCTCCTATCCTCCAGTTTTGCGGCTTGCTCCACCACCTTCTGAGCGAATAAATTGGCCGCCGAGCCTTTGAGCGTGTGCGCCGCAAACTCAAGGCCCCTGGCGTCTTGGTCGAGAATTGATTTCCGAATCTGTTCCAGTCGTTTCGGGTATTCGCTCAAGAAAATTCCAATCACTCTCCCGAGCAATTCCATATCGCCGTCCACGTAATCGATCGCGGCTTCTTCGTCGAAAACGGAGCGGTCGATCTGTTTTTCGCTCCCGTGGTCAGTTTCCCTGCCTGCGATGCCGGTCAGCTTCTCGATGGCCTCGAATAGAACCTCTTTTTCGACGGGCTTCGTTACGTACCCGTCCATTCCGGCCTCAAGGCAGCGATCCTTGTCATCCTTCATCGCGAACGCAGTCATCGCGATAATTGGAATGTGCCTTCCGGTTGCCTTTTCCTTTTCCCGAATGGCGGATGTGGCTTCAAGTCCGCTCATTTCCGGCATCTGCACATCCATTAACACTAAATCAAATTCGTTTTTGTCCAGAGCAGCAAGGGCCTCCCGGCCATTGTTTACGACAACCACGGAGTGCCCGCGCTTCCGCACGAGCCGCTCCGCGAGGATCTGGTTCATCGTGTTGTCCTCGGCCAGAAGGATGCGCAACGAATTGCTTCCCTCGCGCAAGGAATGGCGCGTCACAAGAGATTTCGAAACACTGTCCACTGGGTACGCGTTCAGAGCGGCCGATATCGCATCGAGCAGGGTGAACGGATCGACCGGTTCCGGCAGATACGCCGCAATGCCCAAATCGCGACAATGCGCAGCGTCCCCCGGACTTCCGTCGGAAGTAATCAACATGACTCGCGTTTCGGCTGCCTCCTGGATCGACTTGAGCAGGGTGCGACCCTCCGTATCCTGCATGCCGGCGTTTACGAGAACGATTGGGAACGGAGTCCCCGATTGCGCAGCCCGTTTGAGAGCTTCCAACACCGCCCGGCTACCTTCTACCTGCACGGCTTTGAATCCTAGTCCGGTGAGCATTTCAACTAATTCACGCCGTCTAACCGGATGATCGTCGCCGACCAGTACGGGCAGATTCCTCAAATTCATTTTCTTCGGAGCGACATTTTTCTTTTCTGCTTCCTTGGGTATTCCGAAATGCGCGGTGAAGTGGAATGTTGTGCCCTGCCCGGGTTCGCTGTGAACCCAGATTTTCCCGCCCATGAAGCTTACTAGCCGGGAGGAAATAGCGAGACCTAGGCCCGTGCCTCCGTATTTCCTGGTTGTTGAACTGTCAGCCTGCGCGAACGCCTCAAAGATTAGTTGTTGTTTATCCCGCGGAATTCCGATCCCCGAGTCGGAGACGGCGAAATGCAAACAGATATCGGCGTCGGATCTGGAGTCGATGTCGAGATGAACCGTCACGCTGCCGTGCTCGGTAAATTTGATCGCATTGTCGATGAGATTAAAAAGAATCTGGCGCAGGCGGCCAGGATCGCCTACCAGAGATTCCGGCACGTAGGCCGGGATGTGGCACGATAAATCGATCCCCTTCTGTTTGGCGCGCAACCCGAGAATTTTGACCGTATCGTTTATGGCGTACCGCAGGAAAAATTCAATACGATCCAGGTCCAGCCTTCCCGCCTCGATTTTGGAAAAATCCAGAATGTCGTTGATCAAGGTCAGCAGGGATTTTGCGGAATCCCGGGACATCGTCAGGTACTCCCGTTGTTCCGCCGTGAGCTTCGTATCCAACGCCAGTTCGGTCATGCCAATCACTGCATTCATGGGCGTGCGAATCTCATGGCTCATATGCGCCAGGAACGCGCTCTTGGCCATGCTGGCCGCCTCGGCAGCCTCTTTTGCTGTTTGCAAATCGGCTTCAGAGCGCTTTCGCTCGGTAATATCGACAAGCGTTCCCTGCAGGCGAACCATGCGTCCGGACGGGTCGCAAAAGACGTCGGAATTGTCGAGACAGATGATCGGCGTCCCGTCCTTTCGCCTCAAAGTCACTTCCCGCGCGAGTGCCGCGGAATTCCGTGTTTGGTTGCGGGCTGGAAATGGATCCTGGGGATCATTGAAGTAAAGGCTCCCGATTCTGACACCGAGAAGTTCATCTTTAGCGTCATGTCCCAGCATTCGGATCATCGCGGGGTTCACATCGAGAAGCTTCCCATCCGGGTTACAGAAATAGACGCCCTCCTGGAGTGTTTCAAAGAGTTCGGTGAAACGAGACTCGCTTTCGCGCTCTTCGGTGACATCTCGAGCCAGGCCGCTGGCGCCTGTCACTTGTCCATCCTTGACCGTGGCGTTCAGTACACACTCGAAATACCGCACCCTGCCAGAGTTTTTCAGTCGTGCCCGGACGGTTCCTGTCCATTGCCTCTTTTCGATGAATCGAGGGATGTTCCGTTTCATCGTCTCCTGGTTCGGTTCATCCAATAATTCATATAATTTGTGCCCAACCAACTCTGCGTATGAGTACCCGGAGATCTCCGTGATGCGCTGATTAACAGTGCGGATTTCGCCATCCAGCGAAACCGTAAAGACCAGGTGATCCAGACTGTCGATGAGTTCGCGATAGCCCTGTCTGGATGCGGAAATGACCTCGGTGAGCTGATCCAGTTGCTCCGACGTGGGGGGCGCTTCTCTCAACTCCTTGAATCCGCGCGCAAAGCCCCTTAATTCATCGATTTCACGCTTCTTCTTCCAAATATAGGCGCCAAACAAAAGGATGAGAACCCCGGCCCCGACCGGAAGAGCCTGACGATTGATCGGGCTGGATTCTAGAGATTGTTGAGACAGGATTGCCACCCCTACAGCCAAAACGATCAGCATGAAGATTGCTAGCCGCCATAATTCATTCTCCTTGTGTTCTAGCTGTTTCAGCTTGCGGGGAGAGTCATTTCCGGTCTGCTTATCGGTGGACATATATTTTCCCTCGAACGGACTCATCGGACACAAAAAATGGACCAACTCTTCGCGCTTCTTCTATCCTAGGTTGACTGAAGAAACTTCAACAATCTGAAATGGCTCTAACGTTTCCATCCCGAAAATGGACAGCGCTCTAAAGCCAGACGTCGAGGCAAAGACGGCTAAACCACGAATTTCTAGTCGATCATTCATCTTTATGGATCAAGCACTTAGGGACAACGAGTCCTTGCCTATCCCAGGTTTGTGGGTCACAATTTTTAAGAGGTAAGTCTTGAAGCGACCTACTTGAGGTCGGTTCGTCAGGGTATCGGCGCAATCCAGAGTCCTCCAAAATGCCATCTTCGAATGAAAAAAAGGCGGGTACGCCTGAGGAATTGACTCCTCAAGAGCGTCGGCGCAATCTGCGGTTCCCATTTACTGCGTCGGTGGAGGTAATCGAATCCAAGTCAGGCGCACGAATTACGGGTCGCACTAGCGATTTGGGCTTAGGCGGTTGCTACGTTGACGTAATGACCCCATTTCCCATCGGGGCAGAGGCGCAGGTAAAAATCATCCGAGAAACAGAATCCTTTGAAGCGAAAGTAAAGGTCGTGTTTTCACAAGTCGGGATGGGAATGGGCCTTGCATTCGTTTCCGCGCAGCCTAGTCAGTATCGGCTTTTTCAGCGTTGGATGCTTGAGATCAGCGGTGAGGTGCCTCCACTGCTGGAAACCAATGAACCCGAGAAAAAGACACGCACCGTCGAGAGCAGCCAGCCGGAGCAAGAAACCAAGGACAACCAAGTTTTGTATGAGCTCTTGATCGCTCTCATGCGAAAAAAAGTCCTTACCGAAGAGGAAGGCATGGCGCTGCTGAAGAAACTTCCCCGGTGAGCCGCTAGCGGCGCATATAGCGCCCTCCTTCAGGTATGCCTTTCCTACTAGCGAGCCAGAAATTTCAAGACAGATTCGGAAAATTGCTGCGGCAACTCCAGATTCGACAAATGTGCGGCGTCAAGTTCGACATACCTTGAGCCGAGAATTTGTTCCGCCAGGTACTTGCCGTTCTCCGGAGGCGCCGCCCGGTCGTGCGTTGCCGACATTACGAGCGTCCTCACGCGTATCTTGGAAATCTCATTTCTGAAATCGGCATCGCGGATCGCCGCGCACGTCGCGATATAGCTATCGGAAGACGTGCCCTCCAGCATTTGCCGGATGCGGTCCACCGTGGCGGGCTGGCGCTTCCGGAACGATGCCGTAAACCATCGATCGAGAACCGCGTCCGAAATCGAAGCCACTCCGCCCGTGGCGACTGCTTCAATGCGCGTATTCCAGCTTTCGATGTCGCCGATGCGTGCTGACGTATTGCACAGCACGGCTTTGACGAGACGCTTCTCAGCATTCAGGGCCAGCCACTGTCCTACTAATCCGCCCACGGAAAGCCCGCAAAAATAGACTGTCGAGAGTCCCAAATGATCGATCAGCTTGAGCACGGCGGTGCTGAGCATATCGATCGCATATGCGCCGTTTTTCATCTCCGATTCGCCGTGTCCGTAACTGTCGTAACGCAAGACTTGAAAATGCTGCGTAAACGCCGGGACCTGCTCGTCCCACAAGGATAAGTTCGTGCCCAGCGAATTCGATAGCACCAGCACCGGCAAACCTTCCTTGCCGTCCAAGCGGTAGTGAATCTGGCCACCTTCGATCGGTGCGAAAGGCATATGCGTCCTGTCTGGAGAGTTATTTCAGACCAGGACCAAGATTTCCTGGTTTGATTTTTAAAATTGCGGCGATCGCGTGCGAGCGAGATTGTATCTCAGGCAATCGGCCATCGACGAAAAAGAAATTGTTTTGCGCCGGAGATATCGATGTGTAAAACTGGAATGCAAACATCGACGACTGTGTTGAGGCCTCCCATATCCCGGATCGTTTTCCGAGCCGCCCATTGGCAGTGTCCAAACTGCGGGCGCGGCCGGCTATTTCGCGGAATATTTCGGATGGAGTCTCGATGTCCGGTCTGCGGCCTTTCCTATTTTCCCGAGCAGGGATATTACCTCGGCGCGATGATCATCAATTACATTGTTACGACAGCAATCGTCGTGACCATTTTCCTGCTCTCACTTTTATTTCCGGACTTCACGACGCTTTCGACAAACCAGAAGATCCTGCTCTGGATCGGCTTTGCCATTGTTTTGTCGTTATTGCTGATGCGCCACTCATACAGTTTCTGGCTCGGCCTCGATTTCTGGGTGAAGCCGCGAAGCCCGGAAAATCAGGGCAAGTAATTCTCCTAGCCGCCGCGCACGAAATGAGCAGCAACACCCGCCAGCGACCCTCCCAGCACCAGCCACGCCGAGTTGACTCGGAAACGCAGCAATAGTATTGCGCTCGCAATAGCTAGACCGATTGTCAGCCAGTCCACCAGAGACGACCGCCCCAGTTGATAACTAACGGCCGCCATCAATGCAAGTGACGCAACATTCACTCCATCGAGAAACGCGCCGGCGGTCGCCGATCGGCGGATGAGCGGAACGAGCGGCCCGCTGATCGCTACGAGCACAAACGCCGGAAGAAATATTCCGACAGTCGCGACGGCAGCGCCTGCCGTGCCGCGCAACAGGTAGCCTAGAAACGTCGCCGTTGTGAAGACGGGACCCGGCGTTACCTGACCGATCGCGACAGCGTCAACTAACTGAGCGTCTGTCACCCATCCTCGCCGCAAAACCAGATCGGTGCGCAGAAATGCGAGCAACACATAACCGCTGCCAAAAACTATAGAGCCGATTTTTGCGAACACCAGAAATATCGCCCACATGCCAGGCACGGCTGCCGTTGCGCCGGCGACGCCCGCTAACGGCAATAGGCGCGCCAGGTTTAAACGCCCGGCTCGCAACAACAGGCCGAGG
>JBEKCU010000051.1:0-19023 GCA_050014735.1 Candidatus Acidiferrales bacterium
CATATCAGCCGGATCGAGACTGGTGGATTGACCGGACACGCTCGCCTATGGCTTACCTTTGACGATATCGACACGCAGCGCGGGCGGTTGGCGCTTGTCGCGGAAGTCTCCAGCGTTCCCGGTGACTTTGGCGTCCGGAGTGGCAAGAGCAGAGAGGGTGAAATTGAAGCCCGAACCAGCAACGGCGAGCGCGTCCTCGAAGCCGCAGCAGCGGGGGCTGCGGCCGGCGCTGCACCAGGGGTCACCGCCCACAGCGTAAAGGTCGCAGCGATCGGCGCAGCAGCAGGAGGCGTCGGCGCATTCGTCGCGGCATCCTCGAAGGCGGGTCAAGAGATAGATTTGCCGAAAGGCACAAAGCTCGATCTAATTCTCGACAGGCCCTTGTATCTGAACCAGTAAATTGGGCAACAGAAGTGCTTGAGATCCTTTCCGGGACGATCTCAGCTTGGCAGGGCCTCGCGCTACTGGTAGATTCGTGAAGGCTCCCCAGCCCCGCAGACAGGGAATGCTCACAATCGAATGGCTGAACCGACACGCTTTGAAACGACAAAACCGGCTCCCGATCGAATCCTGATCGTCGAGGATGAAGAAAACGCCCGAATTGGCTACGAAGCTCTGCTTCGCCGGTGGGGTTACGACGTGTTGGGCGTGGCCAGCGCGGAAGACGCCTTGGCGCGCTTTTCCGATTATGCGCCCGCGGCTTTGATCGCGGATGTCGAACTTTCCGGAATGAACGGGCTGGACTTGCTGGCCCGGCTGGGCGATGAATTGCAAAATGTTCCCGCCATTATCATCACGGGCAAAGGCAGCGAAGAGCGAATTATCGCCGCGATAGAAGCCGGCGCGTTCTGGTATATCGAGAAGCCGCTTAAGGGGGCTGTGCTGCGCGCCCTGCTGGATCGGGCGTTGGGCCACGTTCGCGACCGTCGCCAAATGGCGGCGCTCACTCGCCAGTTGCGCGACTCGGGTAGGCTTGGCGATCTGGTCGGCGAGTCGAAGGTCATGCAAGACATCATGCGGATCGTGGAGCAGGTAGCGCCCTCCTCGGCATCCGTGCTCATCACCGGGGAGACCGGTTCGGGCAAGGAAATTCTGGCGCGAACCATTCACCGGCTATCCCCGCGCTCGGAACGTCCGTTTATTGCCATCAATTGTTCGGCGATTCCGGAGTCGCTGATGGAAAGCGAAATCTTCGGGCATGAACGCGGGGCGTTTACCGGAGCCGCCGAACGCCGCCTGGGCTGCTTCGAACTTGCCGACGGCGGAACTCTCCTGCTCGACGAAATTGGCGAAATGCCCGCGCCGACGCAAGCTAAACTGCTGCGCGTTCTGGAAGACCACAAGGTGCGCCGCCTCGGCAGTAAAGTGGAAACGCCGGTCGATGTACGTGTACTCGCCGCAACCAACAAAGAGCCTGAGCAGGCGGTCGCCAAGGGCGAACTTCGGCAAGACCTCTATTTTCGCCTGAACGTGTTTCACATTCACCTCCCTCCATTGCGCGACAGAAAAGGAGATATCCCTCTTCTGGTGGAGCACATTTTGCGCGACATCAATGTGAAGCATGGACGCCAGGTGCGCGGCGTCAACCCCGAGGTGCTCGAGTTGTTTGCGGGTTATTCTTGGCCAGGAAATGTGCGTGAGCTTCGCAATATCCTGGAACGCGCCGTGATTGTTTCCAATCGCGATTTGATTGGCCGGGCAAACCTGCCCGCCGATTTCGGGCACGCCCCGGCGGTGGCCGCTTCCGATCTGACCTCGCTTCGATTTCCGCCGGGCACTACCGTCGAAGCAGTTGAGCGTGAATTGATTCTGCAGACCCTGGCTTCCACCAATAACAAGACTCGAGCAGCCGAACTGCTGGGCATCAGCTTAAAAACATTGCACAATAAGCTGAAGGAATACGAGGCCGCGAAAGCTCCCTCGCACTGATTCGCGGGGCGACACATGCAACTCCGGCTGAAAACCAAGATCACACTGATTATGGCGCTGCTGGTGCTGGCGGTCGTCGGTGTGAATTCCACCTTGTACGTCATGACGCTCACCCGCCAGGTGATTCGCCAGGCGAACGATCGCGCTCAAGTTGTTTCCCAGCACGTATTTTTCCAGGCCCAGAACGCGCTCGCGGATGCCGCCAAGGCTGGAGAAACGCCCACGTCGAATAGCCCCCAAGATTTGCTCTCCTATGTGCAGAACGCTTTCAACGAAAGCGCCGCGCTGACCTCCTCGATCGACGCCGAAGTCGGATATTCCCGGCTGATTTATGAAGTCTCAATTTCCGACGTGAACGGGACAATCTTGATCTCGAGCGATAATTCCCTCCTTGGAAAGCACTCACCCGCAAGGACAAACCTCGCCGAGCTCGTTTCGAGCAGCTTTGTGGGTCAACTCAGAGCGCTTTACGGGCCACTACGTTCATACGAAATTGACGATCCGTTCGAACTCGGACCTCCCGGGAATAAAGTCCCGTTTGGCGTCATTCGCGTCGCGGTCCAGGCGGCCCTGCTGCGCAATGACATCACGCCCGCGCTGCGTTCGGCGGCACTTCTTGCGCTCGCTTCAGTGGGAATTTCCGTGTTGCTGGCGGCGCTTGTCAGCAGTGTGTCCCTATCGCCATTGAAGCGGATCACGGCGCAATTGGACCGCATTTCGAAGGGGGAATTCGACCAGAAGCCGCTCGAGCGCGGAGATGAGTTTGGCCAAGTCAGCACGAAAATCAGTCAGATTGGAATGCAACTGCGCGGCGTTCGTGAAATCTTCAGCACGCTGCGCGAGAATCTCGACCAGGTCCTCGGAGGATTGGACGATGGCTTGCTTCTGTTTTCTCTCGACGGCCGCGCCGTCATGGTGAGTCCCGCCGTCGAGCGCTTCCTGTCCACGCCGGCGGACCGACTCCTCGGACGGCGCGCCGAAGATATCTTTCCACCCGATCATCCTGTGAGAGAAGCGATCAAATTGGTAGACGGTGAATTTGAGCCCGTCGCTTCGGTGGAGGTTGTATTGGCGGGCCCCGATTCACCGCCGCGCCGCGTCGGCCTGAGCGTGGAAGTTATCACCGAAGGCAAGACCCGGATGGGCGCGCTTGTAAAGTTCATCGACCTCGAGTCGCGAGAACGAATCAGCACGCAATTGCAGGTGTCCGAGCGGATGGCTCAACTCGGCAGAATCACGGCCGGCGTCGCGCACGAAGTAAAGAACCCGCTGAATTCGATGCGTTTATGGTTGGAAAATCTGAAGGCGACCTTGCCGTTGACCGGCGATGAGATGCCTCGGCAGGCGGTGCGCGTTTTGGATAGCGAAATCGACCGCCTGGACAACGTCGTGAAACGTTTTCTCGATTTTACGCGTCCTCCAGATATGCACCAGGAAGAAACCAGCCTGAAAGAATTGCTTGAGGACGTGCTTGCGATTGAACGGCCGCGAATGGATAAGGCGAACGTCAAGGTAACGGCGCGCTTCGCCGAAGTGCCTTGTGTGTTGGCGGACAAACAACTGCTGACGCAAGCGTTGATGAATTTGTTTTTGAATGCCGTCGAGGCGATGCCGGGAGGCGGGTACCTGACCGTACTGCTTGCGCGCCACGGCGATATGGCCGAAATCGAAGTTCAGGACACCGGTCGCGGAATCGCTCCCGAACATAAACAGCGTATCTTCCAGCTATTCTTCACCACACGTCCGGGCGGAAGCGGGATCGGACTGGCCAGCACATTCCGAACCGTACAGTTGCATAATGGTAATATAGAATTCGAATCGGAAGTGGGACGCGGCACGACGTTTCGCATCGAATTGCCGCTCGCCCGGCAGTTGGAACCCGCTCTTCCGCGCCCGCGCGATTCAGCAGCGGCAGTCGTGAGAAATTCGTAATGCGAAAATTAGAGCTACTCGCGCTTCTTTGCACCGTCACGCTGGGAACGGCGGGGTGTGCGACCAGGCATATTGTCACGGCGGCGCCTCCCTCGGTGAGCACGCCCCCTCCCGTGGTGACCGAGCCCATGCCGCAACCGGAAGCGCCTCCGCCCACGGAGACCAAAACAGAGCCGCCGCCGGAAACGCCTCCTCCAGTGCTGACGCCCATGCCAACAAAACGTCCTGCGCCGCCGCGTCCTCGGCCCGCGCCGACAGAAACGGCTGAGCCAGCGCCACCCAAACCGGCCGCTCCGCAGATTTCACCATCGCTCTCCGCCAGCGACCTGGCCGCGGCAAAGAAAACCACGACAGCCAATATCACTACGGCGGAGAAAAACTTGCAACAAGCCAACGGCCGGCAACTGAGCGCCGCGCAGAAAGACCTCACGGAAAAAATCGGCGGCTTTCTTGCACAATCGCATGAAGCAATCCTTGCCGACGACTGGGTTCGCGCGCAGAATCTGGCCGAAAAAGCACGAGTGCTTTCCACTGAACTTGTGAAGTCGTTTTAGCGCAGCCGATCTTAGGCTTCCTCGAATCACGCCCTGCCTCTTCGATTGCTGATAAGATATTGCCGTGAAAACGCACGACGTCACGATCGTGGGCGGAGGCATTATCGGCTGCTCGATTGCATTTGAGCTGTCCCAACGGAACGTCCGCGTGGCTTTGCTCGACAGGCAGGAATTCATGCACGAAGCTTCGTGGGCGGCAGCAGGTATGCTTTCTCCCGCGCCGGATTGTCTTGCAGGGATTCCACTCGTTCCGCTGAGCCTGGCAAGCCTGGCCCTGTATCCCGAGTTCATTACCGCGATCGAAAATGCTTCGTCACTGCTTACAGGCTATCGCACGGATGGAACCCTCGAGGTCCTATGCCACGGTGATGCCGAGCGCGAATTGAACGCTCTGGTGGCGCTTCATCGTGGCCTGGGCATCGCGTGCGAGCCGATGCCTCTGGACGAAGCCCTGAAAATGGAGCCAGTTCTCGGCCGCGACGCTCGCGCCGTGGGGCTGCTTCCCGATGAAGCTTCCGTAAATCCACGCGACCTGGCCGCGGCAGTCCTGGCGGCCGCAGAATCTTCCGGCGTGACGCTGCTTCCAGGAGCGGAAGTGGTTTCACTCGTCCAAGATAGAAAGCGCTGTACGGGCGTGAAATCTTCGACCGGTGATTTGTTTTCAGCAGAGCAGGTTGTACTGGCTGCGGGCTGCTGGACGTCACAGCTTCCGGGAGCCGCGTCCTATGCGCCGACAATTCCGATTCGCGGTCAGATGATCTCGCTGCGGCACCATGGAAGACCGATCCGTCGCGTGTTGCGCTCCGAGCGAGGCTACATCGTGCCTCGCGGCCAATCGATCCCGCAGACGTTGGTTGTCGGCAGTACGGTCGAAAACACTGGCTATGCAAAGTGCGTCACTTCGGGAGGGGTCGAACGAATTCTCGCCGCGGCAAATGAAATCGCGCCCGAACTTGCGCACGCGGAAATCATTGAGACCTGGTGCGGTTTGCGTCCGGGGACGCCCGACCAATTGCCGATCCTGGGCCCCACGGACGTGGAAGGATTGACGATCGCTACCGGACATTACCGCAATGGCATCCTTCTCGCGCCCGTTACCGCGAAACTCATCGCGGACTGGATCACGGAACGCAAGACGTCATTCGCTTGGGACGAGTTTAGTCCGCTTCGTTTCACATGCGCGCAGCCGGACCGTTCCGCAGCCTCCTCGTAAAAATGGGTAGTCCAATCTCGAAAAGTACCCCGACGCGCCTAGGGCTTTTTTAGTTCGTGAGCGGCAGCCCTTTCGGATTTCTCGTGGGCTTCTTGCGAAGCGCGAAAAGCATTGGCCGCGTGTTCCAATGCCTGCCGGGAATGCTCTTGGCCTGTCTGGTGGTCTTCTTTGCCGTGATGCGTGGCAGCTACACGGTGGGCATGTGCTGCCAGTTCATGAAACTCCGCGGCTCTCCGATGCGAGTCTTGAGGCATGGCACTTCCTTTCAATCGATGCTGGCTCGCCGGCTCTGACAAACATCGGCGTCGCGCAGAATTCTTATTGTAGTTTCTTCCTATCCGAAATGTTGGATCAAATTTATCACAGCCCAAAATCTACCGAGGACTAGAAGGGAGACCGGCTGCGCGTAGGCTCGCGGTTTGCCGGACCCGGCAAAGTGGAAGCGTGGCCAGGATCGGTGAAATTAATCCGGCTGGCGTCGAGATAGACGGATCGATCGAGAATCACATCCACGGTTGTGCCGCGAGGCAATTCGAGTTCTGGGCCGCGCGACAGCATCACGGTTGCTAGCCCGAGCGCCGCGCCAGCGCCCGCGCCGATACCTGCGCCCGTGCCGCTCCGCGACGCGATCCCTCCGATCGCCGCGCCGATGCCTGTCGACTTCGCAATGGTGCCAACATCGGTGCCCTTATCGGTATCGCCGTGAACGTTCCCTTCGCTGTCCGTGGATTCATTCCCGCCAGTTCCGGTATTCGTGGGGATCGCATTGAAGTTCACCGTGTAGCCGTTGGGGAGAATCATTGTGTTCAGGCGCAAGCGGATTTCGCCCGTTCCTTTTACTTTGCCTGGGCGTTTCGCATCGGTGATTTCGCCTTGTACATACGAGCCTGCGGGAATGAGGATGCGATCTTCGATCACGACGGGAAAGAGCGATTCCAGATACACGGGATCGCCCGGCTTGGCGTTGCGCGTCGTCACCGCATTATGCAGGATGAGCGGCAGTCGCGTACCCGAGGGAACCACCAATTTTTCAGGAGAGGGTTTGGGCGCGGAATCCGGGACGGGAGACGATTGCGTCTCGGCCGGCGGGTGCACTTCCGATATCCCGCGAAATTCCTGCGCACTCAACCCCCCGCCGCTTGCGAGCACTATCGAAAGCATCAGAATTGACCATGTCGGTTTCATCGAACTCCCTCGTTGCCAGCTTCGATGCGCGTTTGTATCACAGGGATGCTGTTAGTATAACGCTGCAAGGCCGCCGGGACTCCACTTTCTATAATGGGCGTTTCACATCACAGCGTAAAACAGGCCTCCAGCCGGTCGTTTTGCGGCATTGACTAAAATTAAAGCCACACAGGCTGAAGCCTGTGCTACTTTCACGGAATCGTGTTTGACACGGAACGGCAGCTGCCGTATGGTTTTGTGCACACATGCAATCAATGTCTTGGGGTCTTGGGAAATGACGTAGCGATTGCGCCCGAAGTGCGAGATTCAAATTTCACACGATTGTCGATTCAAGGAGACTTTAATGAAAAATCTGATTCTAATTCTTGGTCTTGTGATGCTCTTTCCCCCGGTGGCTTCGTGGGCGCAGATCGCTCCCCCGAATGCATCGGGAGTATCCATGGGCCAGCTGCATTTTACGGTCAAGGACGTGGACGCCTACAAGAAGTTCTTCACGACTCTGGGAGCCGTTCCTAAAAAAGGGAACGCTTTGGAATTCCCTGGCGCATGGATTTTTCTTCAGAAGGGCGATCCATCGGGCGGAATGGTCGGATCGGCAATTAACCACTTCGGTTTGCAGGTTCCGGACACTGACGCCCTCGTTGCGAAGTTGAAAGCCGCCGGGTACAAGACCGAAATCGGCGCGAATCCCGGTCAGTTTTTCGCGTATGGCCCCGACGAACTCACGAAGATCGAGCTCCTTCCGAACAAGGCGCTAACGATGCCGGTTGTATTTCACCACATTCACTTCTTTGTTGGCCCGGGTCCGGATGGCGGGGATGGCGTGAAGGAAATCCAAGCCTGGTACGCGAAAGTGTTTGGCGCGATTCCCGGACGGCGCGCCGTCTTCGATGCAGCCGATCTCCCAGGCGTTAACTTGACGTTCTCAAAGAACGACACACCTACAGCTCCGACCGCCGGACGCGTTCTGGACTATATCGGTTTCGAGGTGACTGATCCGGAAGGATTCTGCAAGACGCAGAAGGCAGCCGGAATCAAGTTCGACAGTCCGTGCACGAAAAAGCAGGTCTGGCTGACGGATCCATTCGGAACAAAGATCGAATTGACCAGCAACTTGAGCAAGATGTAACGAGGCTGGGTTCTTAGTAGAACAGGCTTCAGCCTGTTTTCTTTTGAATTTTGCCGCGCTGGCAGGTTTTCAAGCGTCTGCAAAGATCAAAAGCAAACAGGCTGAAGCCTGTTCTATTTAGCGGTTCCCGAAATTTTCGGGGTCGAAATCCGGCGCGTCCGGCGTGGCCACGTTTGAGGAAATCAGCACGACGCTCTGCCCTGTAAGTTCAAAACGCTTTCTGCATTTTCGGCAAGCCACCAGCTCATCCACTCGAACCATGTAGGATCGTGCCAGCGCGAACCGCTTCTTATCTTCTTCTCCGGCGCCACGCGGCAATTCATTTTTCTTCGTACGCACGATCCATCGAATGGGGTAATGGTCTTCCTTGCGGCAGGCGGGACAAGTAAGGGTAATGCTTTTCGTTTCCGGTTTTTCGATGTAATACTGGCGCTCGTCCATGAGGTCCTTGCCCTTTCCCTTGCGCCGTGCCACTGGTCAGATACGTGGCGGCTGCGGCGCATCGGCCAGTTCGTTTGCCGGCGAATCGATTGTAACAAATTCGATGCCCGCGTCACGCCATCGCGGCAGCCAGTGTTCAAGAGCGGCGACGACGTGATGGCGATCGCCCCCCAGCACGCGATGATCGCCGTCGTGAAATAATAGGATATCGCCACTCCCGTTTCCGCCAGGCGCAAAGCGCGCTAGCCTGTCGATCAGGCGCTCGGCCGGTTGCGGCTTCCAATCCCAACATTTTTTAGACCACATGACAACGCCCTTCATCCCGGCACGCCGAACTTCCTCATCCAGCAGTGGATTGCGGAAGCCATACGGAGGCCGCATCCAAAGCGGCGTTCCCGCCAATGCGGCAGCGACGGAAACCTGACATCGCACCAGCTCTTCGCGAATCCCCGCGCGCGATCGAAAGAATAAGTTTGCATGCGTGTCGGTGTGATTGCCGAGCAAATGGCCGCGAACGGAAATTTCCTGGACCAGTCCCGGACATTCGCGTACAAACTTGCCAATCAGAAAAAACGTCGCGCGCACCGAATAGCGATCGAACAGTTCTAGAAGTCGTGGAGTGACGCCTGGATTCGGTCCGTCGTCAAAGGTAAGTGCGAGTTTTGTTGGCGAGCCTGTGTGCCGCACAGTGGGACCAAACAATTGAGAGGACTCCGCGACGGCTCCCCATGCAGCGACTCCCGCAGCGGCAGTTGCAGCTGCGCCAGCCGACACGACAATGGGCCAGGGATTCAATTCGTCTCCGCCCCTAATTTTCGCATGGCATCGCCCGTCTTTCCAATCGATAGCCGAGTGATAGAGGCGCAGTTTAGAGTTCCGACTTAATTCGACGAGAAAACCTAAGTCTAACTCGATCCTGCACCTGGTGGCGCCGGCACCACCAAAACGGATGCTTGCATTCAAGCTTCACGGGAAAATAAGTCACAACCGCCGAGCATTGCTTATGTGAAAGTGGACGATAAATGAGTCGCCAGACACGCTAGTTTGTTTGGCGCCGTGCAATCCAGCAATGTGGAAGCTCAAATTGATAAAAGCCAGCCTATTCAGGCAGGGCCAGCGACAGAATGAGCGTATTGGAAACTCGCCCAACCTGAACGGGTAACCCTAGTCGATAAGGGAGCGTCTAAGAACTCAACAATGATGTGCCGGCTTGGCGGACGGTGAATATTGGAACTAAAGAGGCCGAAAAGCCGTATCTTTTAAGGATATTGGAGACACGGGCTCGAAGGGACGTGAGAGGTGTTGGCTAGACGATTCGCAAGGTCAGGCGCAAGGCTTCTCGCGGGACTTCTCGGGACGCTGGCACTTCTTGGCGCTCCGCTCGGCGCTCAAGATAATTCAAGCGCGGACGTCGCCGCAACCTTTCAACTCGCCGGCTCCGTACACACGGCGGGAGGGGCCGCGATTCCAAGCTCCACGCTGCGTGTCATTCAAACTGCCACTGGAAAAGCCTGGATAACCTGGACCGATGAGAACGGAAAATTTGAATTCCCCGCTCTTCCTGAAGGCCACTACCGAGTGGAAATTTCTCAGCTTGGTTTTGCTCCCTCGACCAAGGAAATCGATTTAGATTCCGGCTCACAACCTCCTCTGGATTTGAAATTAGATGTGGGAACTCTTGCGTCGCTTAGTGCGCCCGCTGTAACGGAAAGTGCGGCGAAGTCGCCCGCTCCCGCCCCCAGCGCGCCCGCGTCCAATGAAACCGCGAAGTCCACTCCTCCCGCTTCTACTGCCGCCAACGGCAGTACACCTGCGTCTTCCAATCAAAGCGCGGCCGCTGCGAATACCGGAGGACAATCGTCGCCGGGCAGACGATATGGCGGCGGCAACGGACCGGGCGGAGGCGGGTCGGGGCAAGGCGGCGGCCGCCGCGCGTTTCAGCAAGTCGGTTTAAATGGCCAGGACCAAAACAATACCGATACTACGTTAGCGGACCAGAACCCTGCTGAAGCCGGGGGAGCGCTTGGCCAGGCCGCTTCGGCAGATGCCGTGCAAATGATCGGAACTATAGCTATGGGCCAGACCTCAGCCCAGATGGGCGGTTTCCCACAGCCGGGCGACAACGGTCCGGACACACAAGGCGCGTTCGGAAATGGCGGCAACAATATTCCAGGGCAGTCCGCTCCAGGCGGGGGCGGACCGGGCGGTGGTGGATTTGGCGGAGGCGGATTCGGTGGCGGACGCGGCGGCCGCGGAGGCGGAGGCCGGGGACCGCGAGGACCGCAAGGCGTCGACGCGCTCTGGGGCGCGCAGCGCTTGCTGCGACAACGGATCAACCGCGTGCATTACAGCTTCTATGACACGTATGGAAATTCCGCGCTCAACGCTAGGCCGTTCGAATTGAATGGGATCGAGACGCCAAAAATTTCCAGCTGGACAGAGACCGCAGGATTCAACATGGGAGGTCCGCTGAAAATACCCCATATCTACGACGGAACCGACAAGACTTTCTTCTATATAAACCTTGGCGGTACCTGGGCCCGGAGCCCGGTGGATTCTTTCGCCACAGTTCCCACGGCAGCGGAGAGAATGGGCGATTTCAGCGGGGAAAATCTCATGCTTTACAGCAACACGTACAACCCAACGACGCAGACCGTCACGAGTACCCCATTCTCAGGTTGTCCATTGGCTTGCACGATTCCCATTCCCACTTCGTGTCCCGTCGGAATGACAGCAGCAGACGTACAGTGCAATTCGGCGCTGACCGCGCAGAGCATATTGAAGTATATCCCCCTGCCAAACGTGCCCTGCCTGACGCCGGCCACCTGCCCAACGCTGAACTATCATCTGCAGACGAATATTCCCAGCCTGAGCAACCGATTGAACGTGAACGTTACGCATCAGATTTCATCGAAACTCAGCCTGGCGGTGAATTATAACCTCACCAACGGAACTTCCCATTCGCTGAACAGCTATCCGGGGATAGAGGGAAACACATTTACGCGCGGGCAAAGCGTGATGATCGGGCTAACGCAGAATTACACCAAGACGTTCCTACACACATCCCAGTTATATTTTTCGCGCAGCCGGTCGCTTGGATTGAACGAGTTTTCATATTTGACACCCATCAGCACGCAACTTGGCATTGAGGGAGTCTCATCATCTCCGTTCGATTACGGTCTGCCTTCCATCAACTTTACTAACTTTACGGGGTTAAGCGAACCGAATCCCTCGCTGAACCGAAGCCAAACATATCGTTACGTTGATAGTCTCCGGTGGCTGAAGTCCAAGCATACGGTCACGGTAGGAGGTGAAGTCAGAAAGATGGACATCGATCGCGACACCGATCCCGCGCCAAACGGCCAATTTTCCTTCACGGGATTGACGACCAGCCAATTGACATCCGCGGGAACGCCTGTATCCACAACAGGAAGTGGATACGATTTTGCGGATTTTCTTCTGGGATTTCCGGCAAACACCAAGGTTCAATTCGGCGATACGAGCACATATTTCCACAACTGGGGCTTTGTAGGATACGCGACAGATGACTGGCACATGTTCCCGCGCTTCACGTTAACGTACGGCATGCGATATGAGGCATTCACGCCACCCACCGAAGTTGATGGCCACATCGCGAATCTTTCCGTTAGTTCGGATTTCAGTCATGTGCAGTGCGTGACTCCGGCCGCGACGCCGCCAAATTGCGCCGCGTGGCCGAATGCATCGCTGTTTAACGGCCATTACAACAATTGGGCGCCGCGCCTCGGCGTTGCCTGGCAGCCGCCAGGAAAATGGTTTGCTGGAAACCATCAGATGACGATTCGTGCGGGATTCAGCATGTTCTATGTCGAATCGTACTTGAATACGCTGTCCAGCGAGATGGCCAATCAGCCTCCCTTCGCGACCGCGAATACCCAGGCGACACTCGCCGGCACCAACCCATCGTTACTCACGCTGCAGAATGGCTTGACGACGGTTTCTTCGCCAACCGCGCTAACCAACACGATCGCTGTGAATCCAAACTATCAAGTTCCCTATGCCATGATCTGGAACACTTCCATCGAATATAACCTTCTGAGAAGCACATTTGTGGAAGTGATGTACACGGGCACGCGCGGCGTCCATCTCGATGAGCTTCTCGGTTACAGCTTGGCGACGAATGCGATCGGAAGTAACGCGGCAGGGTTCACATACGACACGTCCGGCGCGTTTTCCAATTTCAACGCCCTTCAGGTGCGCTTGCAGAAGCGAATGACACGCGGACTTATGTTCACGGCACGATATACCTACTCGAAGTCGCTCGACGATGCCAGCACCATCGGCGGAGGAGGGCAAACTGTGATTCAGAACAACGCCGATCCGCGCGGCGACTACGGCCTGTCGTCATTCAATATGACGCATCAATTTCTGGGGAATTTCAGCTACCAACTGCCATTCGGCGATCGCCAGCGCTTCGCCGCGCGAGGCTGGAAGAAATCCGTATTTGGCGCGTTTCGCGTCAACGGAAGCTTTACCGTGCACTCGGGCACGCCTTATACCGTAAGAGTTTTCTCAAAAGATCCGGCCTGCCAGAACGTTCCCGGCGTCAACTCCGAGCGGGCCGACCAAAACGGAAACCCAGCGCTGGCAAATCCGACTGTGCAGGAATGGTTCAACACCGCGCTGTTCACCACGCCCACGGGCTGCTTCGGAGACGCGCCGAGAAATTCAGTGATCGGACCTGGCTCGTTCACGATCAACTCCGGAATATCGAAGACGATTCAATTCGGGCGCGACGGCCTTCGACGGCTCGATTTCACTTGGAACGCCTCGAACCTGCTTAACCATGTGAATTTTACGGGGCTGTCCACGGTCCTGGGATCACCGACCTTCGGCCAAATTACCGGGGCTGGCGCGATGCGAAGCATGACATTCACGACGCGGGTGAACTTCTGATGCGGACACAACATTCAATCGTGCGGGGATTTTTCGCGATTCTGGCGTGTGCTTGTTTACTTGCCGCTTCGCTGCCGGCGCAAGATTCGACGCCGCAAACGCCGCCACAGCAACCGCAGATCGTGCCGGTCAATCCTCGCCAAGGACCGCAGGCGCCGCCGCCCGCGGTGGTTCCAAACGCAAAGGCAACGATTCGCTCCACGGTAACCCTTGTCGAAATCGATGTCCAGGTCACCGACCGGAACGGCAAGCCCGTCAAGGGACTGAAGCAGGAACAATTCACCGTCACCGAAGACGGCAAACCGCAAAAAGTTTCTACATTCGAGTACAACGATATCGAGCAAGTTGAAACCGCTGGAACGGGAAGCGAGACACCGATCACCGTCCCCCTGGGCGCCGTGACTTCGCCCGAGGAAACCAAAGCAGTCGTGCGCGATCACCGCATGATCGTCCTGTTTTTCGATATGACTTCACTTCAGCCCGAAGACCTCCTGCGTTCCACTCGCGCCGCGGGAAAATACATACAAGAGCAGATGACGCCGGCCGACCTGGTCGGCGTGGTCGCATTCGGTAACACGCTGAAGGTCATCGCGAATTTCACGAACGATCGCGAGTTGCTGCAACAATCCGTGGAAGCGCTGATCCCGGGCCACGAAGCCGCGCTCGCGGTGCTGGCCGATGCTGCCACTGCGGCCGACGGCGAAACAGCTGTGACGGAAGACACGGGCGCGGCGTTCGTAGCGGACGACACCGAATTTAATGTCTTCAATACCGACCGTAAGCTCGCGGCCATCGAGGCCATTTGCGAAGTCCTCGAAAGCATCCCCGGGAAAAAATCCCTGATTCAATTCACCAGCGGCATTACCCAAACCGGCGAGGAAAACCGCTCGGAACTCATCGCCGCCACCAACTCCGCGAATCGATCGAATGTTTCCATCTATAGCGTGGATTCGCGCGGTTTGCTCACGGCAACGCCGGGAGGCGACGCCAGCACCGGCGCTTCGAGTGGCACCGCCATGTTCACCGGCGCGACCGTAATTTCCCAAAGCCAGTCCCGGCAGGATTCACGCGACACCCTGGCGACGCTGGCCGGCGATACCGGCGGGCGTTCGTTCTTCGACGCTGGCGATTTTGGCAAAGTTTTCGCGAGCGTTCAGAGCGATACCTCCGGGTATTACCTGGTGGGCTACTACAGTACCGACACGGCGCGCGATGGCAGTTGGCGGCGCGTCCACGTGAAGATCGATCCGCTTCTCGCCGGGGCGCACGTTCGCACTCGCGAGGGCTACTACGCGGCGAAAGATTTCGGCGTCTTCACCACCGAGGACCGCGAGCGCCAGCTCGAAGAGGCGTTCCGCTCGGACAATCCCGAGGTCGAACTGCCGCTGGCCGTGGAAACCGCGCAGTTCCGGCTGGATGCGAACCAGGTGTTCGTGCCGATCGCTGCGAAGCTCGCGCCCAGCGCTTTGCAATGGGCTCAAAAACGCGGCAGCCACGAAACTGCTTTCGATTTCGCCGCCGAAGTCCGCGATGCGAAAACCAACCGGGTCGTCGGCGCTCTGCGCGACACAATCACGGTGAAAATTGACGCCGAGCATTTCCAGGATATTCAGCAGCGCTCGCTGGTGTATCAGGGCGGCATCATTCTTTCGCCGGGAGAATACAAGCTGAAATTCCTCGCGCGCGAAAATGAATCCGGACGGATCGGAACGTTCGAGGACAAACTTTCGCTGGCACCCCCGCAGCCCGATCGCTTGCAGGTCAGTACGCTGCTGCTTTCCAGCCAGGTGGAAGCCGTCCAGAAAACAGCCCAAATTAAAACACAAGCGCTGGCCCTGGACGCCAAGATGAAATCCTCTCCCCTTGTTGTCGAAGGCGAGCGGATCATCCCCAGCGTGACGCGCGTATTCACGGACCAGCAAACGCTGTACGTATTCTTCCAGGCGTACTTGCCGCAGAAAGCGGATGCCTCCGCTGTCCGCGCCGGCCTGGTTTTTTTCCGCAACGGGCAGCGCCTCTCTGACACCCCGATGGTTCCGCCGGCCGAATATGACGAAAAGACACGCACAGCGTCTTTCCGCGTCAGCTTGCCACTCGGGGGATTGAACGCGGGCCGCTATACCGTGCAAGGCATCGTGGTCGACGCGGGAACCGCCTACGCAGCATTCGCCCGAAACTATTTCGCGCTGCGTCCCTCGTCAAAACCAGCCGCTGCTGCAACGGTTCCACCTCCGCCAAGCAATTAGCAGTGACGACGCTTTGACCGTTTCCGAAGGCTGAAAAAATATTTTTGAAGTTGTCCATTTTGGAACTCGGGTTCCAACTCGGCACTCCGCCCCCCACTCCATTTCTGCCCTTCAAATTCCAATATTCCTAACTGCGCTGTTTCACGCGAGTTAGCTATTGAAAAGGAATCGACGCGCCCGCTCGAATGTGGTTCGTGCCTTGCTTAGAATTTCGGCAGCATGGATGAGATGACTCCGAGGGAGTCTGCTGAAAGGGGAATTGCGGGGCGACGCTCGCAGACGATGCAGTTTTGCAGCAGGAATTTCCGGTTCCCGCTAAACCCGCGGGGCGTAGCGAACGATGTATCCGGCGTGAGCGTGACGGGCCGCGACTGCGCCGTGCCAGTTTCGAGCAGTTCGCATGAATTTTATTGTGGGAGTGATACATGAACCCCGTTCTGATGACTAAGGTCCCCCAGTTCGATGCGGCATTCCTTCTGACCGCGGTTATTCTCGCCGTTATTGCCGGGATTACTCTGCTGTTCTTTTACACGCTCGGACACCGGGCCCTGCGACGCATTCGCGCGCGCCGCTATGACGCGTTGGAACTGAAAATTCACAAGCAATGGCGCGAGATTGTGCGTGGCGAGATTCCCGCCGATCAGTGGCGAAACGATCCCATGCAGTGCGACATCCTTCAGTCAATCGTCATCCAGGAAATCGGCGCGGCCACCGACAAGGACCGGGCGGGCCTGCAGGAATTTCTGCGTTCGAGCGGCCTGGTCGATTCGTGCATCCGAAAAGTTTATGAAGGACACGGATGGGCGCGCCGGAGGGCCATGCTAGCTCTCGGCGCGATGCGCGTGCCGGAAGCGATTTCTCCACTCACGGAGCTTCTCGATGACTGGCAGTTCGACACGCGCCTGGCTGCGGTCCAGGGTCTGGGCCGAACGGGCCTGCCGGAGGCGGCGCACCCGATCATCGAAATGCTAATGATCGACGGCCTCAAAGTGCCCTCGGATCCTGTCACCAACGCGCTAGTTTGCTGCTTTATGACTCGACCGGAAGCATTGCTGCCGTTTATTCAGCGCTCCTTGGGGGATTCGCGCGAGTTGCTTGCGCGTGTCGCCAGCGAAATCGCCACGCCAGGCTTGGCCGACGAAATGATGCTTCTGGCGGCCGATGCGAGGCCCGAGGTTCGCGCTGCCGCCGCCAGGGCCCTGGCTATCGCGCCACTGGCGCTTTCGATCCCGACCCTGGGCGATCTGGTGCAGGACGAAGTTTGGTTTGTCCGTCTCCGCGCCACATCGTCGCTCAACCGGATCGGCCATCCGCGTACAATCCCGGTGCTTCTCGAAGCTGTGCGGGATTCAAATCGCCTGGTTCGAATACGGGCGGCGTCAGCCCTCGCCAAATTCGAACACGAAACCGTCGACATTTTGCAGAGCGTAGTGGATTCGCGCGACAGGTACGCGCTGCACTCAATGATTTCCGCGCTCGATCTGAGCGGCGGTTTCGATAAGGTGATGGCGGAACTCGCGGATCCACTGCTCCACGACGAGGCCGCCGGGCGCTTGCTCGACGCCCTCCGCGAAAGCGCCGCCGGCCTGTGGACCACGCGGCCCGCCGACCCCGTCGTGCAATCCGTTTTTCCATAGCACCAGTAGAACAGGCTTCAGCCTGTTTGTTTTTGACCTCCGTCAACGTTGCAGAATTCAAAACCAAACAGGCTGAAGCCTGTTCTACTCGCGTCTACTCAATTCGCGAGCCCTCTTCGCGATTTTATTTCCGCGAGCATCCGGTCAATTTCATCCTCCCGCTCCATTTTGACCAGCTTGTCGCCCAAATCGTCGGCGAGCAGTTCCGTTTCCGCCTGGCTTACAGCTTCCGAATGCATGACCTTTTCTTTCAAGCGGTCAAACGTCGCAATCTTGGACCTGTCGCCTAAAGATTGCTCGGCCCGATTCGCACGGCTGGCGACGAGAGAACGCCTATGTCGCGCGATCAGCATCTCCTTCTTAGACTTGGCCTCCGCCAGCTTTTGATCCAATTTGCGAAGCGCTGACTTCAACGTCTCGACTTGCGCCGATTGATCGCTGACTTGTTCCTGATAACTCTGGGCAAGTTGCTGATAACTTCGGTGGCGTTCCAGCGCCGCTCGAGCAAGATCGTCCTGTTGCTTGTCGACAGCGCGCTCGGCTTTACGCAGCCAGTCTGCCGCGGCTGCTTCGTTCTCTTGGCGTTTCTTTTCGAGCATGTGTTGATCGGCGATGGAAACCGCTACTTGCGTCTTCAACTGAAGTAGTTGGTTCTCCATGTCGAGGAGAACCTGCTTAATTAATTTCTCCGGATTTTCCGCCTTGTCGATCAGATCGTTCAAATTCGCGCGAATCAATGTGGAAACACGGTCGAGCAATGCCATGGCTGCCTCCTGTAAAAAATCATGACTCGATCGCAGCGTCCCGGCTTGGCCGGGACGCTGCGACCCAAAACGTTTACTTAGCTGCCCCACTCGATGGCGGAGCCGGGGGGAGCGGTGGCTTGTCGCCAATCAATCGCACCTTCTGTAATAAATCCGACATCTGCATCCCCGAAAGGGCTTCGAAGAGCGCGGGAATTTGAGCCGCCACTTTCGTGACGTCTCCGGTAAGTTTGTTAATTCCGGCGCTGTCGCCATTGCCAGTTGAAACGATTGTGATCTTGTCCACGTTGGATAGTGGAGCGGCGATGGCCTTCACGATTTCCGGCATGCTTGTAAACAAGCGATCCACCACCGCTGCCTGGTTATATTCCTGGTAGGCTTCGGCCTTTACGTTCATCGCTTTTGCTTCGGCTTCCCCCTTCTTGAAAATAATCTCCGCCTCGGCCTCGCCTTGCGCGCGGATCGAAGAGGCATGGCCTTCCGCTTCCACTATCAATCGCTGTTTTTCAGCTGCGGCCAAGGTTTCAATTCGCTGCCGCTCGATCTCCGCCTGCTTGAGCACTGTGGCAATCAGCTCTTTTTCACGGCGCGCGATTTCAGCTTCCTGCACTTTCACCTGCGCTTCACGTTCGACCTGCTGTACCCGCACGGATTCAGAAATGACCTGTTGCTGCATCACGTTTGTCTCGATCTCGTAGGCCTTGTCGGCTTGAGCCTGGGCCTTTTTGGTGGTCTCGAGAAAATTGGCGCGCTTGATATCGAGGTCTCGTTGCGCTTCGGCCTGCTTGGCCAGTGAAGACGTTTCCGCGGCGACGCGTTCCTGGTCCGCCTGGGCCTTGGCGATTGCCGAGGCTCGTTGCGCTTCAGCTCGCTTGATGGCCGTGTCGCGGTCGGCTTCGGCGGCGGCCACGTCCGCATCGCGTTTAATTCGCGCCACGTCCGGCCGGCCCATGTTGCTGATGTATTCGTTCTTGTCTCGAACTTCTTTAATCGTGAACGACACGACTTCGAGTCCCATCTTGTTCATGTCGTCCGCACAGGTGGAGCGCATGCGATCG
>JBEKCU010000052.1:0-23095 GCA_050014735.1 Candidatus Acidiferrales bacterium
AAGGTCAGGTCGATGTAGTTCCGGCCATTCAGCGGAAGATCGGCAATCTTGGCGTCGTTCACCAAGCCGCCGAGATCGCTCGTCGTCGTGTTGACTTGCACACTCTCCGCATTAACGACCACTTCCTGCGTCGAGGTGCCGACTTGCAAATTAATGTTCACTGGCAACTCTTGAGCTACATCGAGGGTCAGTCCCGTCTGTGTTGCGGTTTGAAATCCGGTTTTTTCAACCTTTACCTCGTAAGTGCCGGCGAGAAGAGCGGGCACGCGGTACGCGCCATCGTCACCCGTGTTAACCGTTCTCACCTGTGACGTGGCCGTGTTTCGAACCGTCACCGAGGCGCCCGGCACAACCCCGCCCGAGGTGTCTTTCACAACTCCCAGAATCACGCTGGTCGCCTGGGCAAAACCTGGGACCGGCATGAGTGAGAGGATGATAGCCAAAACCACACCCATTCCGAACAAACGCACTACGAGATTCGCTTTAACACGCACGATCCGATGCATTTATTTAGTCCCCCCGTGCCCACAAAAGAGCACCCACACCATGAAATGGCGCACAATCAAGTGTTTTCCGGAATTTGATCCTGCGACCCAACTGACGAAAAGCCACCCTGACAACTTGCTTTTTATCTGAAATATAACCGATTGGCTTGCAGGAATTGAACTTAAACTAGCAGAATCTTGACAGTAAAACCGGCGGCATTACATACTTAAATACCTGGTTAGAATCTCGACCGTCGACACGAGGATCACTTTGCCAGCGGATCGGGGCGCAGCTGAAAGTGCACCACGTAACTCGTCATGCCTTTGCCCCCTTCGTTGTGGTAGCTCACCCTGGAATCGTTCGACGACCAGAGGCCCCGGCCCTTCCAACCGGCTTTGGCGTCGTCGATGCGGCCATCCACGTAGCGCGTATAAAATCCCAATGGGTAGGGCACCCGCAGAGTTATAAATTTCTTAGTGTTGGGCTCGAATGCAATCAGGGAGTCCGAGTTCGTCCCGGTTACAACCGAGACATTCTTGCCAAGCCCGAACGTATTGAACCGGTCAACCCAGTTGTAATAAAAGAAGTCCGACCCGATGCTGTCGTTACCCTTGAACTTGGGGCCCGGCACTGGGTATAAAGTCCAGCCCTCAGGGCATTGTTGTCCCGTCGCCGTCGGCCCGCTGAATACCTTGCACTTCGTCCGGTCAAAGCTGGCGAGGTAATTGGTCCCGGTAAGTGCTACCCACACAATACCGTTCGTGTCGACATCGATGCCCTCCGGGAAGAAAGTATCGACGCCCGGAAGTTTCGGGTTCTGATAGGGAGGCTGGTAGACCTCGGTGCGGCAAGTTTCGGGTGGGTTCGAGCCGGGAGTCATGCGAACGACCAGCCCCGGGGCCGGCTCCATCGACGCGAACCACACGCTGTGATCCACGGGACTAACACTTAATCCATACGCATAACTGGGAAACCAACGATCCAGCTTCGGATCGAACGGCTCGTTCGACCTGGTATACGGCCCAATCTTGCCGTCGCCATTAGTATCGACAACGGCTGGGCACCAGCCTTGCGATTTTTCCGCGTCATGCGTCTCGTCCCAAACGCGAGTTTTTATCCACCCGAGGCCAAACCGTCCGCTGATCGGGCGGTTATCCCCGGCACTTAGGTACAAGGTCTCGTCCTTGTCGTTGTCAAAAACTTGGTGGGAACCGCCGAAGCACGTTTGGACAGTGCCGAAGGTGCCTGTTTTGGCATCGTAATACTCTTCATCACGCCAATCGGCGTCTATGGGGAAATTCTTCGCGAACGGATTGGTCGAACCTGTTTTGCAGAACGCAGGGCTGTCCTTTTTATCATCCAGGATGAACCACATACGGCCTTTGCTGTCCCGCTGGGCGCCCTCTTCATTCAGCGTGTCCTCAAACACAGTCTCCGTGCCCCAGTAGGGCGATGGCGCAAGCATTGACGGGGGGTGTTCGCTCCTGAACTTTACAGCACTCGCGGGCGCGGGAACCTTAATCGAGAACTTCGTGTTTTCAACTGGGTCGATGCCTTCGATGGTCCCTGTCGACCATTCGGTCGCAAGAAGCGGACCGTAAGCATTATCCGTGGGATTTCGCTTGTCCGTGCTGATCACGTCATGCACGAACGCCTTTGTCGAAGCAAAGTCCCACAGCGTGACCACCAGGTTGCGCTCCACTCCCTCAGGCCTCGGCGGCGCAGGGGGCACCTCACCGGCGGCGACCCGGTCGGTCCAACTGGAAAACATCGAAATCGTCTGGTCGAATCCCAACAAGCCGACTCTGAAATCCATGGTCGATCCCTCTTGACCGGACCTGATTCGCCGCTTCCAGGCGTCGGCGCTCGAATCGAAACCACCAAGGGCTGCGGGGATTTCACGGGTAAACTTGTTGCCCATCTCGTGACACGACCCGCATCCACGCTTGAGCTTATAGACCCAATCCGCTTCGCTGACCGTCTGAGAAACCGTGGGTCGCACCGTACCAGGCGATGAGTGGGCCGGTTCTCTGCCTGCGGGTACGGACAAGGTCATAGGGAACGCGCTCTTCGGTGGAAGCTGCATGAGCGAGTACCAATAGTCGGCTGGGTAGTATTGGGCTGCGGCACGGGCGTCAGGGGCAATCGATGCGGTTAGGGCCAAGCTCTTACCGGGTGCGGTTACCACAGGCTGCGAATCGACCAAGCCATATCCCCGCACCCACACATTGTAATTGCCTTTCGGCAGGTCGGGGATCAGGTAACGGCCAAGGTCGTCGGTCACGACAATCTTGCGGAATTTGGTTGGCAGGTCGCTGGTTTCCGCGATAACCCAAACCCCTGCTTCGGGGCCCTTCGAACTGGTTACCACGCCACCAATGTCGGTCGGACCTATCGAAACCTTGTCGGCAGCCTGTCGAGCCGCCAAATCGGCTCCCTGCCGGGCTTTTGTCGGTACAATAGCAGCCGTTAAGACAAGGCCCATCGCGAGCAGCACGACGATCATGATTCGTTGCATTCCCAATTTTCGCATCGCGGCCATTGTTCTTCCCCTACCCTGATGAATGGAATTTCGGTCTTTGCTAGTAGCGTGTTTTTACGGGACGTCAGATTACAGGAATCTGCCCTCGAGAAGTGAATGATAACATTTGTCTCAGATTCGTAAAACCTGTGCCGAATCGTGGTAGTGTCCTAATCTAAATTTGAGTTTAGGTGTCGGCTGGAGAACCCTGGGTTAGACTCCGAAGTCGCAGCCGCACATTTCTTCGAACGCATTTCTCTAAATCAGGACGCCACCCGAATCGTCGATGGCTTTCCATGCGCTTTCCGGTCTCCGATCGGCCCCGACTGCCGATTTTCAAGTTGTAAAATACTGGCCGTCCGGGACGCCCATATGCCTAGTCTGGGCATACTCTTGTTGAGAGATTTGCATCGAAGAAAGTGTAGTTTCGCGGAGGTTACCAACGCGGCAGTGACCAATACGAGTCCACCCGCGCATGAGAACCATGACTATCGATGGTTCTGGCGCTAACGTGGATGGCAGGCAAGCCGATGTGGTTGTCGGAGTGGAATATGATAGTAGTGCCTATATTAATTTTAGCAATCATAGGAGTGGCAATTCTGCTCCGCCCGTGGCCGTTTTTTCTCGCACTTGAGAAATCCCAACAATATCGCGATCGGAACGTCGCTCTGGAATTCGGCAAGTGGGTCGAGCGTCAAGCCCGTGCGCGCGGACTTAGCGTTCGCGGCGTCGCGCGGCAAGTGCCTTTGGATTGTCACAAGTGCGGTAAGTCCTCCAATTATTTTGTTTATCCCGATGAAGTTTGCGAGCGCTGCTGGCGAGCCAGCCTCAAGCCGGTTTCAATTCCCGCGAACCAACCTCGTCCGTAATCACCGATGTGGATTCGTTAGCGAAGCGATCTAGCTCCGAATTTCAATCGTCGGAACCGGATTCGTGTTCGGAAGCGCCAGCGCTTCTTAAGAGATTTTTATTCTTTTTGGACCTGACAATGCTACAGCCAGACTTGAAGCATCGTTTCAGATAGCGAGGTGTTTAGTGCTCCGTTTTGGGATTGGAGAAGCGGTTTCGCTTGACGCCGACGCAACAGAAGCACAATGTCGATGTGTAACTAGAACGGGACCTGACGACTGTTCCGCGCGCAATACCCCCCTTCCTGCTTTTCCGCCACATGGTGACCGTGCTTTGTCTTCGATTTGAAATTGCATCTCGCTGCGTTGGCAAAACGCAAATCGGTATCCGTCTATTCCGGTGACCGAGCTAGCTGGCCCGATGAAACTCTCTGATAGAAGATTGGCGCACCGATTTCGTCTTACGATTCCGCTGTTCATTCGCGAATGGAAGACGACCGCGCCCGAAAAAAGAGTTCAATCGGTGAACGTATCGGAGCGTGGCGTCTGTTTTGAGACAGATACCCCTCTGCTCGAAGGTACGATGTTGCAAATTCGTCTGGACATGCCGATGGAGATCACGGGGATCGCGTCGGTGGAATGGCGCTGCACAGGAAGAGTAATGGGCATTCGGCCTGCCACTTCTCTGAGTGCTCCACTCGGCGTCAGAGTGCGGTTCGACTATTACGAAGTCTTACGCACTGCCGGTCAGCTGCCGGAGCTGCCACCGTTACCATGAAGACTGAACAGGAAGTCGAACTGCGCAATAAGAATGGACCCTCGAGCAGAAGGTCCAGCCCCACTCACATCCGCGCACTCGTAGTGGAGGATGATCCAGCAATGAGTTTGTTGATCAAGGCGGCCTTGGGAGCAGCCGAAATAGAACCCGTATTTCTAGTGACGAGCGCCGACGCAGTCGCGCGTTTTCAGCAGGAAAAGTTCGACGTAATCCTAGTCGACACGAGCGGACCGCCAGATTCGAGTGACGCAGGGAACCATCGAAAACGAAAAACGAAGGTTTCGGCGCGTCCCCGTCAAGGTCGCCATACGGGTTAGATGCGCCGGCGCAAGCGCCGAAGGCGAAACAATCGATCTGAGTCTGAACGGCGCCTTAGTCAGAACTTCAACTGTATTCGTTCTTGGGTCGAGGGTTGAAGTGAGCGTCGATCTTTTTGCGGGAGGCGATCCAATTGTCGGCAAGGGAACGGTCACGCGCATCGCGGAAGGCAATCGAATGGGGATTCAATTCGAGGGCTTGACCGCCACGGAAAGCGGACGATTACAAGACTACCTGCTGCCCTTAATCATCGAATAACACGTCTTCCGAAAACGGCCGCGCCGCCAAAATACCACCAATGAACACTAGCTGGAGCGGACCGGTGCGGATGGAGCGGGCCAATCGGCGGGAACAAAATCAACCCCCCAGAAGTGGGGCGCCGGAGTTAGAAATTCAACGGCTACGCGCTGGCCTTTGTCGGTGGCATCGCCGAGAAATACGACACGGGTTTCCTGCTCTTCCTGCGTAAATGGATTGGTGAGGACCAGGAGGGCGCCCATTTGAAGCGGCTGGTTCAGATATAGCAGCCCGCCGTGAGCGTTGATGACCACGGTCTCGCAAGATTCGCGAAACCTGCGATTATCGGTATTCTTTCCCGCAACAACCACGCGCACCCGCATAAAGACTCGCGTGCTGCGTCGTGCTTTGTCGTAGTCCGTATCTGGCATATCACCCCCATGTTGAGGCACTTCGATTTAGCCGTCAACGCTACTGTCAGGCGGATGTTACCGCATTGCAACCTGTGTCTGGAATGACGTTCTTCCTTCGGTAGTGTCCTAATATGGAGAAATGCGTTCGAAGAAATGCGAGGCTGCGACTTCGGGGGCTAACACCGGGAACGCCAGCCGACATCCGAACTCAAATTTGAATTAGGACACTATCCTTCCTTCACCCGCGGCTGTTTCCTTGTGCCGGACGCCGAGGAACGCGCTATGATTCCACCGAAGAAAATTGTTGGCAATCTTGAGGGCGAACGGAGCAGCGCATGAACCTGACCGCATATATCGATTCCAAACACGACGAACATCTCAGCGATCTCTTGGAATTTTTAAGGATTCCGAGCGTCAGCGCGCAATCCGAGCACAAGCCGGACATCGAGCATGCGGCAAAATGGGTGGCCGACCGCCTGCGCGCCGCGGGTCTGGACAGCGTCGAAATCCTGCCGACAAAAATGCACCCGCTCGTTTATGGCGAATCCTTGCACGCTCCCGGCAAACCGACGATTTTGTTCTACGGCCACTACGATGTGCAGCCGGCCGAGCCGCTGGACCTGTGGACTTCGCCGGCTTTTGAACCGACGATTCGAGGCGGGAATTTGTATGGCCGAGGCACCGCCGACGACAAAGGGCAGGTTCACATCCACATCCGGGCTCTCGATGCGATCATGAAAACTGCCGGAAAACTCCCGATCAACCTGAAAGTGATGATCGAAGGGGAAGAGGAAGTCGGCAGCGTGAGCCTCTGGGATTTTGTAAGTGCGAATAAGGCACGCCTCAAGGCGGACGCGCTGGTTGTGTCTGACACAGGAATGCTGGCAGCAGGAGTCCCGTCGATTACATACGGGCTGCGCGGCCTTAATTACTACCAGATTGAATTGACCGGTCCGGCCCAGGACCTGCATTCGGGAATCTTCGGCGGAGCGGTGCCAAATCCGATTACGATCTTGTGCGAACTGTTCGCCAAACTGCACGACAAGAATCTGCGCGTGGCCGTGCCTGGGTTTTACGACGACGTCGCGAAGCTCTCGAACGCCGAGCGCAATGCGCTGAACTCGCTGCCGTGGAAGGCGAGCGAGTTTCGCAAGACGGTGGGCGCGCCCGGCCTTTCCGGGGAAAAGGGATGCTCGATTGTCGAACAGCTCTGGACACGGCCGACGCTGGAATTGAACGGAATCTGGGGCGGGTACACGGGCGAGGGTTCAAAGACCGTGATTCCGTCCAAGGCTTACGCCAAATTTTCAACGCGCCTGGTGCCGGATCAAAACCCGGACAAGATCACCAAGCTTGTCGAGCGGCACATTCGCAAGCTGCTGCCAAAGACGGTGAAATTCAAGCTCGACGTTCACAGCCAGGGCAAACCCTGGGTCGCGCCCTACACGCACCCGTTCTTTGAAGTCGCTCACAATGCTTTGGAGAAAGGGTTTGGCAAGCGCGCCGTCTTCATCCGCGAGGGCGGATCGATTCCATTTGTCACGCAGATGTACGACACGTTTAAGGTCCCGTGCATCCTTCTCGGCTTCGGATTGCCGGATGAGAACGCGCATGCGCCGGATGAGCATATCTCCCTGGAAAATTATTTCGGCGGGATTAAGGCTGTCGCGCAATTCTATGAAGGTTTGGGGAGTTTGTAGGAAACCGCTTGGACCCGGCGTGGGAACGAATCTTTGTAGGTCGTGGCTTTAACCACGACATAGGTCCAGCAAAATCAGTCCGGCTTCAGACGCTGAGGCTCTAATTTTGCAGTTCTCGCACAGGCTCGTTACGCCGTGGACAGCGTCGCTTGCCGGCCGCGCGCGTATTCTTCCAGAGCGGCGTTGGCCGACGAGATCACTCCTAGCGCGTCGGACACGGCTTCCACCTTTGCTCCAGGCACAACGATGTAGAGTTCATCGGCGCCCAGGTGGGCGTAAACGCGATTGCCAATGCAACCGAGGCTCGAGACAGTCCCCTGCGCCATCGCTGCCGGAAGCGCCATACAGGACGGTCGGCCGAGCAAAGGGAGCGAACTGCTTGCTCCCGCGCGTATCGAAGCTTCGTTGAGCAGCATCGCCGAAGAGATTTTGCAGGCAAACAAAACGACGCTGGGCGCGACGGGAGTATCTCCGAGCGGCGCGAAGGCGACGGCCACGGGCTCCTTCGACAGCCGAGGAATGCCCGGGACTTCTTCAGGGCGAACGTAACCGAGATTGAACATCAATCCGAGCGTGGCCTCTGTCTCCTGAATGCGTTCCGGAGGGAGCT
This sequence comes from Candidatus Acidiferrales bacterium, assembly GCA_050014735.1. Classification (GTDB taxonomy): domain Bacteria; phylum Acidobacteriota; class Terriglobia; order Acidiferrales; family UBA7541; genus Palsa-360. The sequence goes on from JBEKCU010000052.1 coordinate 7,912, forward strand.
GAATATTGTGCGTGTACGCACCGACTGCACAATTGAAGTGATCGGATGGCACCGTGTAGAAGCTTCTCCCATCCGCGGCAAGCCGCCAGAAACTGCATCCGGCAGGTTCAGTGCCAGAAAATTTAGGAATGCCCGCTGGTTCCGCATCAAGAAATGCGACCGCGACAGGCCGCCGGGTCATCGTCAACCGCTCCGTGAATTGCTTTTCGAGTTCTTTCCAATCGGCCATCAATGCTCCTCGTAAATGAACGGCGGTCTCGGGACATAAGAAAAAATAAGCCCGACCCGCACCTATAAACGCGAACGGAAAGAATAGCACACTCGCGTTCCAGGAAGGCGCACTGCTGGAAGCCGCGCCAAATCGGCCTTTTTTATATGTTTTTTCTTGCGTTGCGCGGACTCTCCCCGTATAGTGCTCGCCGTGCGTGGCCCGTGCTCTTTGAGCCCGGCCGACGCACCTGTAGCATTTAATTCTGAGGAGGAGAACGAAACTAGATGGCAAAACCACTGAGCAAGTCCAAGATCGTCTCGATTTTGGCCGACAAAACCGGAACGACGAAAAAGGTCACGGCACAGTTCTTTGAAGAGTTGTTCAAGCTGGCGGTCAAGGAAGCCAAAGGCGGCGCGGGCAAGTTCGTGATTCCGAATATCGGACGCGTGGTAAAGGCGCACCGCAAGGCACGCATGGGCCGCAATCCGCAAACCGGAGAAGCGATCAAGATCAAGGCGAAGACGGTTGTGCGTCTGCGAGCCGCAAAGGCGCTAAAGGACTCGGTCCTCGGTTAAAACGCGCTTCGCTAATTGGATTTTTCGAAACGACGTGCGGGCTGGGTGTCTCGCCGTGATTCTGAAGCCGCAAACGCGGCCGTCGGATTGATGTAGTCGAACGCGATGCACCCTCCAGCACATTGACTCTTACCGCGGATCCTGAATCCGCTTATTTCGCCCCGGGCCCCCTCCCTCCGGGGCGATTTTTCATTTACTCCGCGGCATTTTGGCCGATTCCGCGTTTTCCTCGATCTGGAATCAAAGGACGAAGCCCCAGGCAGCGCTCGTGCCCCCGACGCCAATGGCTTCAGAAATCGTAGCAGTCCGATTCAAAGGTAGGTTATCTTTGAACTGTGACATTTGAGCCTACAAATATCGCATCACGATACTTTCAACGGCGCGTTTTATTGCTCAGTCTTATCCCACTGGCACTGTTGTTTCTACTGACCGTCACTCTCGCCGGGACCTACCATGCGCGCGAAGAGGTTCTCGTCCGGGAGTGGTCTCAGAAAGGAAGCGAGGATTTGTCGGCGGGACAACCCAGTAGAGCGTTCGAGGATTTTCGGAATGCTCTTTCCTACGACCCGAATAACGATCTGGTTCAGCTTCTCCTGGCGGAAGCTTTGCTTGCCGACGGACGGCTGCCTGAAGCACGTTCCTACCTCGTGAACTTGTGGGACCGCAGTCCCGGCTCCGGCAAGGTGAATTACGATCTCGCCCACGTTTCCATGCGGACGGGCGATTGGGAGCAGGCGGTCCGCTATTTTCAAACAGCGATCTATGGCAGTTGGGACGAAGATCCGGCCCAGCAGAGAAACAAAGTACGGCTTGAATTGTTCGAATTGCTTCTGGCCCGTGGCCAGACAAGCGAGGCGCAAGCGGAACTCGCCTCAGTGGCGGCTGACATTCCGCCCGAGGACGCAACTCTGCACGAACAAACCGGTCGATTGTTCTTAAAGGCAGGGCTGCCCGGCAAAGCTGTCACGGAGTATGAAGCCGCGTTGCGGAACAATCCTCGACAACCACAGTGGCTGGAAGAGGCAGGCTTCGCGGCTTTTGCGGCGGGCGACTACGCGAAGGCGGAGACGTTTCTGGCCAGGGCAGCCCGTGAGAATCCTTCGAGTGAGGACCATGAGCTGCTTCGGACGGTCCGGGAAGTCTTGGATGATGATCCATTGCGTGCCGGGCTGAGCAACGAAGAGCGGGCTCAGCGATCATGGCGTGCGTTTCAGCAGGGGCTCGCACGTCTACAGGAATGTACGGGATCCAACGCAGATCCTCAACCATCCCAGCAGATACCTTCTGACTTGTACTCGCTTCTTCAGGATGCGAAAGGCTTGAAAGGTCGCGTGAGCCTCCAATCTTTACGGAAGGATCCTGATTTGCGTAATGAGGCGATGCAACTTGTCTTTCATATCGAGGAATCCACTTTGAAAACATGTGGGACACCCACTGGCACGGACCACGCCTTGCTCCTGATCGGAAAGGAGCATGCGGGTAACAATCCATGAGTGACGGGGCCATGAACGACCGAAGTGCACCTATCGAAGAAACGAAAATGCCGTCGCCGGAAGTCAATTCTCCATCCACTGGGATAACCAAGGAAACGGGCCGCAGATGGTTTAACGTCGGGCCACGCTCATTCACTCTGTCGGAAGGGAATCTGTTTCTTATCCTTGCCGTCATCATAGGTCTATTTTCCGGAATGGCTGTCGTTTGTTTCCGCATCGCTATCGAGTGGGTTCGCTGGAGTCTTCTCGGATCCGCGCTTGCTCCGCCGCCCCTAAGAGTTTTATTTGTACCTGCGGGAGCCGGCCTGGTCGTCGCATTCCTGGTTCAGCGATTTTTTCGCGTCGCGCGCGGCAGTGGCGTGAATCAGACCAAGGCGGCCGTTTACGTGTTTGACGGCTACGTTCCCTTCCGAGCCGTCATTGGAAAATTCATCGTATGCTCAATTGCGATTGGTAGCGGACAATCGCTGGGACCAGAAGATCCATCTCTGCAGATGGGCGCGGGAATTGCTTCCGCGCTCGGACGACGTCTGAAACTGTCCCGAGACAAGTTGCGATTGTTAGCCCCGGTGGGGGCGGCGGCAGGACTGGCGGCGGCTTTCAATGCCCCGATTTCCGCTGTTCTATTTGTGATTGAGGAAGTCATCGGCACTTGGAGCGCCGGGGCTTTGGGGGCCATCGTCCTGGCGGCAGTCTCCAGCGCCCTGGTGATGCGAACGTTTCTCGGTAGCGAACCGATGTTCCGCGTCCCTCCATACACCCTTGCGCATCCAGCGGAATTACTCGCCTACGCGGTGCTGGGAGTCGTCGGCGGAGTACTATCCCTGGCCATGATGAGAATCGTTGCGTATTTTCGGGCAAGGCTCCGAGCTTTGCCCGAGTGGACCAACTACGTGCAGCCTGCAATCGCCGGCCTGCTGATAGGTCTGGTCGGTTTGAGAATTCCGCAAGCGATGGGGGCAGGGTATCCATACGTCGACCAGGCGCTTCACAACCAATACACCTGGGAAATTCTTGCCGTGCTGGGTTTTGCGAAGATTTTGACGAGCAGTTTGTCGTTTGTCAGCGGCACGCCCGGGGGCATGTTCGCGCCAACGCTATTTATCGGCGCGATGATCGGTGGGTCGGTTGGCGGATTGGAGCATCATTTTTTCCCTGCGACTAGCGCATCGGTGGGTCCGTTTGCTCTCGTTGGCATTGGGACTTTCTTCGCCGGCTTCCTTCGAGTTCCTATTACTTCGGTCTTCATGGTTGTGGAAACCACTGGAAACTATTCCATCGTTTTGCCGGTCATGATCTCCAACACAATTGCATATTTGATTTCCCGCAAATATCAGGATGTTGCATTGTTCGATCTGCTGGCCAGGCAGGACGGTTTGGAATTGCCTTCCATGGAGGAGCAGCGCGAAACGGTCGTCCTGCGAGTCGAGGACGCCATGCGAAAACCCGAATCCTTGCCGTTACAGGCAAGCGATACGCTCGCGCGCGCTCTCGAGATTGCTGGGACTTCGCCCGAGGATCTCCTGTTTGTACGTTTTCCGACGGGCCGGTGGGCGGGCCTTTTGAAGAAGGATTTGCTCACGGAAGCATCGAATCGCCCGAAGGATACGCAGCTACGGGAAGTGCTTTCGAGCGCGCGTCTCCCGGTCTTGCATCCCGACCAAAGATTGGATGACGTCTTGAGAATCATACAGGGACATGCGTTGTTGCCCGTCGTCAGCCGCGCAGGTTCACGAAGACTGGAGGGAGTGATTTCGCTGCTGGACATCCTGATCGCCTATCAGAAATCCACATAATGCTGTCCGGCGTGAGCACGCTGGCGCAGTGGTTCGCGCGAATGGCATAATGGCCGCGGACGCTCGATGACTCCCAACCCTACGTATTCCGGCCTCTTGACCGACCTGTATGAACTAACGATGGCGGCGGGCTATCTGGAAACCGGATTTGAGGCCCGCGCCACGTTCGAGTTGTTTGTCCGCTCGCTACCTCCGCGAAGAAACTATCTGGTCGCCGCTGGGCTCGACCAGGCGCTGGATTTTCTTGAAGGCGTTCGTTTCTCGGATGAAGATATTGAATATTTGAGAAAACTGCCGGTTTTCGCCGCCATCGGTGGGAATTTTTTTGCATATCTGAACCGATTCCGGTTTTCCGGGGACGTATGGGCGATGCCGGAGGGCACCGTATTTTTCCCCGATGAGCCAATTTTGCGCGTCACCGCTCCGGTCATCGAAGCGCAAATCGTCGAGACATTTCTGCTGTCCGCCATCAATTTTCAAACGATGATTGCGAGCAAGGCCGCGCGCATCACACAGGCCGCTGCGGGGAAAAACGTGATCGAATTCGGAACGCGCCGCGCCCATGGCATGGAGTCGGGAATATTGGCGGCTCGTGCGGCTGTGATCGGCGGCTGCCTGGGGACATCGAACGTGGCGGCCGGAAAACGCTTCGGGATTTCAGTCTACGGCACGCAGGCTCACTCCTGGATCATGGCGCATGAGGACGAGGGGGAAGCCTTTCGGAAATTTCTCGACATTTTTCCCGAGCAGCCTGTGTTGCTCGTGGATACGTACGATGTGCGCGCAGCGGTGGAAAAGATTATCGCATCAGGTCGAAAGCCGAGAGGCCTACGCCTCGATAGCGGGGATTTCGCCGCCGACAGCAAGTGGATTCGAACACAACTCGACCGGGCCGGATGGGACAACGTCATTATATTTGCCTCGGGCGATTTGGACGAAGAGCGCATCGCCGCTCTGCTGGCGGAAGGAGCCTGCATCGACGGATTCGGCGTAGGGACTGCGCTGGTTAATTCGAGCGACTCGCCAACACTCGGCGTGATTTACAAGCTGGTGGAGACCGAATCCCACGGCGAGGTGCGTTCGGCTGCAAAGTTCAGCGCCGCGAAAGTGACCTACCCCGGCAAGAAGCAGGTTTATCGCAATAGCGGTCCTGACGGAAATTTCGACCACGACATCGTTGGGCTCGCGGGAGAACTTTTTCCGGGCAGTAAGACGCTGCTTGAGCCCGTGATGGCAGGCGGGATACGCAGTGTGCCGCGAACGGACTTGCTCGCGGCGCGCGAATATTGCAGGTGGCAGAAATCGCAACTGCCGCGCCGCCTTCACAGTCTGAGCGACGCGGTGGATCCCTATCCCGTTCGACACAGCGAGAAATTGAAGACATCGCTAGGCGACCTGCGCCGCCGCTTGGAACGCGCGGCGAGCATCTAAGCAATTAAGACGAATTGGCGAGACGAATCAGCCGGAACGAGAGCGCACAAAATGGTTTCGCGGTCCTCGATTTTTTGGAATGTCGATACGCAGGCGGATTTCATGCTTCCTGGCGGCAAGCTCTACGTTCCCGGAGCGGAGAAACTTATCCCGAATTTGAACCGGTTGACGGACGCAGCGCGCCAGGGGCGCGTCTTTCTTGTTGGTGACGCTTGCGCTCATGCGCCGGACGATCCGGAGTTTGCGCGATTTCCGTCACATTGTGTGCGTGGCACACCCGGCGCGGAATTTATTCCAGAGGCCCGCGCGGAAAGAGTCTTTCTGGTTCCAAATCGCGCGGGCGTGTTTGTTCCCGAAGCCCTCTTCTCGTTCCAACAAGTGCTTCTGGAGAAACAGACACTCGATGTATTCGACAATCCCAATACGGAAACGGTCCTCGAACGCATTGGAAAATTTACGGACGCCGATGCGGAAATATATGTCTTCGGCGTTGTCACGGAATTTTGTGTGCGGCTGGCGGCGAAGGGATTGCTCGATCGCGGGCGCCGCGTCGCGCTGGTGCGCGATGCCATTGAGACGCTAAATCCGGAAGACGGCCGTGCGGCAATCGCGGAGCTGACTTCGCTTGGCGCGCGGCTCGTCACAACCGACCAGGCACTTGCAGCGCTCGATCTGCCGCGTACACGTTCCGCCCGCGGGTGATTTATCGAGGAGAGCCGACGGACTCCGAAGCACTTAGGATCGGAATCAAGTTTTGCGTCTGAACATCGCCAGGATCCAGTTGCAAAGCCATCTCCGCGTCCTCGCGGGCCATCTCGATCTCGCGGCGCTTGTAACGAATCGTAGCGCGAACTGACCATGCGGGCGCGAATTTCGGCGATTCCGCGATTTCCCGGTTCAACAGATCGAGCGCGGCATGTACGTGATTGGTCCGCGCGAGGGCCACGGCAAAATTCACCGCCATCGAATCGTAGTTGGGATTGTTCCTGGCGCTCATATTCAAAGCTTTTTCGAGCAGCGCGCCCGCTGCCTGGTAATTTCCCAATGACAATTCCAGTGCTCCATAAGACGACAGCGCGTCAGGATAAGCGGGATCGATCCGCAACGCGGTTTGAAATTCCGCGCGTGCCAGGTCAATTTGATTTCGCTCCATGTACCGGCCGCCGAGATTCGAATGCATCTTCGCGCTGGCCGGGGCGGCACGCACCGCCGCCGAATACAGCGCAAAATTATCTTTCCAGTCCCGGTTTCGCGCGACGGCGCGCGCGCCGAACGCCGCGATGACAATCGCGATCAGCCCGATTGCAACATATCGCTTCCGGTCCTTGAGCCAAATCCAGCCAAGCGCCAGCAGGAGGCAAAATCCCGCGGACGGGAGATAGGCAAGCCGCTCTCCCATGATGGTTCCCGTAGGCATCAGGATGTTCGCCGTCGTTGCAAATCCGGCGAAGTAAATGCCGCCGGCCAGAATCCACCCGGTGTGCCGTTTCGAGATTGCCCATGTCCATAATCCCAGCACTGCCGCTGCCGCCAGAGCGGCTGGAAGCGTATGCAGTAAGTCCCGATAGATCGGGATCTCATTGAATGAATAATCGCAGGAAAGCGCTGCCGGATAAACATGTAGTCCTGCATATTTCCACGCCACACGAAGCGCGTTCAGAATTCTCCATCCCGCAGGAAGGCTCGCCAGGGGATTGTCCAGAAACGAAATGTTAGCCTGACCGAAACGGCCTCCTTGAATTTTCCAGAGCGCTCCGAGATAAAGCGCCGTAATTCCGGCCACGATTGCATAGCGAACGCGCGGCTTCCATTTCTTAGTTGCGTAATCCCCAATAACGACGAGCGGAAAGAAGGCCACTGCCGACTCCTTGGAAAGCAGCGCCAGCACAAAGCAGAGCACCGACATTATCCGGCGATCGCGCAAATGGAAGATCCATGCCGCCAGCAGGAATCCGGCGGCGAGAAGCTCAGCGCGTCCCACGGCGGAGGCGACTGCTTCGGTATGGACGGGATGGACGGCGAACAGCAGGGCAGCCACAAACGAGACAGTTTTCACGTGCGGCGAATCTTCAAGAATTTCCAGCAACAGGCAATACAGCAGCCATGTGACGCCCGCATGCAGCATCAGGTTGAACAGGTGATATCCGACCGGCTGGTTTCCGCCAAGCGCCCAATTCAACGCCAGAGTTGCGAAAGTGACAGGTCTAAATACATTGCTGAATCGGTTTGGAGAAAAAAGCTGGTGCACCGAGGGATCGGTGACTTGTGGGTTGTGCTGGATGTACAACCCGTCGTCCATGGTGAATTGGTTGGCCAGCGTGTTGCCGTAAACCAGCAACACAGCGGCCAGCAGGATCCCGACGAATAAACGTTCCCTCATGCCATATCACCAGATCAATCATCCGATTGAACCAGGCTGAAAGCGCGAGTCTTATTGACTGGTGTTTTCTTTTCGTTACTGCAAGATTTCAGAAGAGAATTCGAGTTTCATTTTCGGGTCTTTTTTCATGTCTTCGCGGTAGGCAAATCCGTCTTTATAACAAAGTGATATAGCCACATGAGCAGCGTGGTGCTAATCCCAATTCCGGCGATTGCCCACCATACGTGCGCGGGAAGCTTCGTGATTTCTCCGTAGTGATGCATGAGCCGTCCGCCAAGCCACCCTCCCACAAGCGATCCTATTCCGATCGGGAGAAACGCGAAGCCCATGTAGGTTCCTTGCTGTCCGGCCGGCGCCAAACGCGAGATATATTCGTAATAGCGCGGCGACAAAACAATCTCTCCCAGCGCGACGACGAAAATCGACAGCACCGCCGCCCACACTGCGGGGTGAAACGCGACGATGAGCCAGCCGAGCGCGGAGATCAGGGTTCCAATCGTAATCGCGCGAAACGCGGGAATGTTTCGCGTCAGAAAGGTGGCCACGAATTGCAGGCAAATCACAGTGGCGGCGTCAGTGATCAGAATCAGCTCCACGTCCGCGCTCGGATCGATATAGCCGTGAATGTAAATAGGAAGGACGATGTACTGCTGCCAGAATACGATCCAGTAGCCGGAAAAAATCAGCAGAAAAATCATGAACCGAGAATTCGTCATCACCGTGAACAGATTCCGCGCGGTGTCGGCCAGGCTTGCGGTTTGCGCGTCCCACGAGCGCCGCGGTTCCTTGAAAAAAATGAGCACCGCGAAAAACATCAACAGCACGCTCAGCGCCGAAACGCGAAACACGTTTTCAACTCCCAGGCGCCGGTGCGCCCATGACGCAACGTACGGCCCGGCCGCGCCGCCAATATTCACCAGCGTGTAGTAGATCGAATAGCCAATCGAGCGGACGTTCTCGCTCGATGCGCGAGCCGTCGTCCCCACCACGCTCGGTTTGACCAACGCAATGCCCAGGGCGGGCAGCACAAGCACAAATGCCAGCAACTCCAGCAAAGGCACGGCGGCACGCACAGGGGCCATCCATGCGGCTCCCAGCGACCCAAGCAGGAAATACGCGCAGCCGAGAATCAGGTAAGCCGATGAGAGAGCGCGCCGGAAACCAAGCCGGTCCGCCACGGCGCCGCCTAAAATCGCGAGGAACCACACCATGCCCCCGAACAGGCCGGTCAGAGCGCCAGTTTGCTCGGTGGGAATGCTCAGAGATTCGTGAAGATAGTTGGCAAGCGAAGAGAACGCGCCGTAGTAGGCAAGGCGCTCGAATATCTCACTGATATTCGCAACCCAGAAGGCGGGCTCAAATCCGTCCTGAATCTCCCGAAGGCGCTGGCCGAGGCTCACGCGTATTTCTCCTCCGGCCAGTGAGCCTACAAGATAGGGCTGAAAATAGGAAACCAGAAGATCGCCCTGGATGGCGCGGCGATCTTCTGGTTTCCATGTTTCGTTTCTATGGCCCAGCGATTTATATCACTTGCTGGCTCGTTGTGGGTTGTTCTCCAGATACAAATAGCCGACCTTGTTATTCGAGGGACTTCCGTACCACATTCGTCCCTGCGAATCGCGGAAGAATTCGCGAATGGTGTTCTCCGAGTGCGGGAACGGATATTCGGTCGTTTTTCCGGTCGTCGGATCGAACCGACCGATGACGTCCATGTTATAGGACGCGTACCACAGCTTACCGTCTGCGTCGATGCCGAGACCGTACGGTGTTGGCGCCGGGCCCGGTAAAACATATTCCTTGAACTCGCCTGTCTTCGGATCGAACCTTCCCATTTTTCCGGCGTTATATTCGGCGAACCAAACGATTCCGTTGGAATCGATATCGATACGCCGCGGAAACGATCCGGGTGTCGGCGGAGTGTAGACCGAAACTTTCAGCGTTTTCCAGTCCACCATACCGATCTGGTTTGTATCCGTTTTCGTAAACCAGATGTTACCGTGCAGGTCTTCCTTCACATCGTAGGCGGCTGGCACATCCGTGAACCGGGTAAATTTCCCGGTTTCCTTATCCACACGCGTCAGTGGATTCCCAGAGGACCAGGCATTCCCATTCGGATCGAAGCGCACAGTGTGCTTGGAGCCGGCGCCGTAGCCGAGCTTGCCGGGGATGAACGAGTCCTGATACTCGACGATTTTCTGTGTAGCAGGGTCCCACTTGCCAATCTTGTTCGAGCCCTGCTCGGTCAGCCAAACTGTCCCATCGGTCCACGGCACAGCCGAGTGAACGGCGGCAGTTCCGACGTTGGGCACCGAAAAATCCTGCATGATTCCTGTATTTGGATCGAGCTTGGTGATTTTATTTGCGATACCAAAATCGGGGATCCAGAAATTTCCGTCCTTGTCCGGAGCAGCGCTGAAGGGCATGCGGCTCGGTCCGGGCATATCGTACTCGACGTATTTAATATTCATCGCGTCTTTGCTGAACGGACGCAGCGTCGCCTTGTACTTTGGATCGTCCTCCGGGGATTTCGGGAGCACGGAATCCTGCCCGAACAAGCTATTCAGGTAGCTGGCAATCATTTCGGCTTCCTGATCGTTGACGCGGTCGGCCAGTCCGAACTTCATCGCATCGCGCATGAACGCCACACGGTCTTTCCAGCCGTCCTCATCCCGCCGGACCGAAGCCATGCGCGTTTGGAATCCATGACAGGTAAAACACGTCGAAAAGATCTTGTCTTTCCCCGCGGATGCCGGCCACAACTCTTTTGCCTGGTAAATCGAAATCTCATTCCATCGCACGGGAGCCTTCTGTAACGAGAAATCATACGAAGCGCTCTGGTCGGCGGTCAGGGCCACACCAGCTCGCGGGTCAGTGCGATACCCGGTTACCTTCGTCATGAGCTGATACGTTCCAGCCGGCACGTTTTCCACTGTGAAATGCCCGTCGGAGTCGGACAATGCCATAAACGTCATTTTTGTTTTGGTGTTCTGCGCCTGAACGAATGCTCCCTGGAAGGGTGCCCCATCCGGGCCCTTCACAGTTCCCGTAATTGTCGCTCCATAAGAAACAGAGCTGACCGCAACAAAAAAAAGCATTAGCGTCAAGAACTTACCTAGTGACCGCATGAACTCTCCTTTTAAATATCCCTTTGTCTGAACTCGCGATAAGCTCCGATTATGCGTCAGAACCCCATAAAATGCAGCTTTTTCCGTCCTAAGATTGGTACGAATCGAGACCGGCAATCGTTTCGCATTCTTAATCTCGATGTGGAGCGGCTATTTTCACGCAGCTATGGAAAATCGGCGGTACATAGCGATAACGGCAACGACGTTGAAGAACAGGAAAGCCGCGAGCGCGGTGACGATTGGCGCGGTTGGGAGCTGAACCGGATCGCTAAAATTAGCTCGCATCGCCAGTCCCATCGCAAAGATTTCAAGCAGCAGGAAAGCGCAACCATACCAGGCAAAGAACGCTTCTAAATAACCGAACGTTGCCGCACGGCGTTCCGGGGCAAGCCAATATTCCTTGTTTGGCAGATTGAGCCTCTTGGGGTTATTTACGATTCGCCGCGGCAGCCAAAACTCCAGAATAACGGCCGGTATAGTCAGAAGAGCATAAAGAACGAAGAACTGCGACTTTGTCATCCACCCATTCGGCATGCCAGAGGCGCCAAAGTGCGACGCCATCCGATCGGGGAGCAACGGGAAATCATGGACGCACTGCATGACACCCGCGGCAAGAATGGCGATAAATATGCTCCTGGGCAAGCGTATCGCAGGCATTCAACCCCTCTCGAAAGAGGCTAACCGGAGAACTGCGCAAGCTCAACAGGGCGGATTCCCTCCGTTTCCGTGCGGGCACGGTTCACCGAGAGCGCTCTCGGCGAGCGGCATGCGTGCCCGGCACGATCGAGGAGATCAGATCGGGATGCCGCGTTGCCGGCGTCGGTAATTTCCCAATCTAGAGAAGTGCGTTCGAAGAAATGTGAGGCTGCGACTTCGGAGTCTAACCCTGGGAACGCCAATCGGTAGATTGGCGTTCCCAGGGTTCTCCAGCCGACACCTGAACTCAAATTTAAATTGGGAGACTATCCCGGCGTCCATAGGCTTGGCCTTGGCCCGTCGCTTGTGTAATGCTATAGAACTCCGAAATCCGAATGAACCGTGACTGGGGGAGTGAGCCCAGGCGGGGAACTTGACGATTCCGTCTGGACAGGGATTCTTATGACGTCGGCCAAAGATGCTGTATATACGAATGATACTTCCAGGACTCTGCCAATGGTGACGCTCGGCTCGATCAAAGACGCCATGGAACGCATTCGTGGATCGATTGTGGTCACGCCCTTTGTGCACTCCGAAAAGTTTTCCAAGCAGACGGGAAATTCGATTTTCCTGAAGCTCGAAAATTTGCAGATGACGGGAGCTTTCAAGGAGCGCGGCGCGCTGAACAAAATCCTGCTGCTTTCGGACGAAGAGCGCCGCCGAGGCGTGATCGCGGCATCGGCGGGAAATCACGCGCAGGCCGTGGCGTACCACGCGACCAAGCGCGGCATCAAGGCGCAAATTTGCATGCCTCTGACGACGCCGTTGGTGAAAGTGTCCGCGACGCGCGGCTATGGTGCTGAAGTGATCCTGTTCGGAGCGAATTACGACGAGGCCTGCGAGGAAGCGTTGCGCCGGTGCAAGGAGCACGGGCTGACATTTATTCATCCATTCGACAACGAAGCCGTAATTGCAGGCCAGGGAACACTAGGCCTCGAAATGCTCGAGCAGCACGGGGACCTGGATGCACTCGTTATCCCGGTGGGCGGAGGCGGACTGATCGCAGGAGTAGCCTGCGCCGTGAAAGAGACCAATCCCAAGATTCGTATCATTGGAGTGCAGTCCTCGAAGCTGGCCTCGATGAAGGCGGCGCTCGAAAGAAATGAACTCGTCACACTGCCCGCGAACAAGACCATCGCGGACGGAATAGCGGTGCGCTGCGCGGGGACACTCACGTTTCCCCTGGTTAAAAAGTACGTGGACGAAATCGTGACCGTGGATGAGGAAGAAATCGCCAGCGCGATTCTCCAGTTGCTCGAAAAGGAAAAGATGCTCGCCGAAGGCGCAGGCGCCGCAGCGACGGCTGCCGTGTTGAACAAGAAAACTCCAAACCACGGAAAGAAACTGGGAGTTCTGGTCAGTGCCGGAAATATCGATGTGTCGCTGCTCTCGCTGATTATTGAAAGAGGTCTCGTCAAAGATGGCCGCCTCGTGCGCCTGCGGATTCACTTGCCGGATCATCCTGGTGCGTTGCAGCGGCTCGCGGGCGTGATTGCCGATCAAAAAGCGAATATCGTCGAGACGAATTACGACCGCGCCTATTACGGCGTAGTGCTGGGCGACACCGTGATCGACATCACGATGGAAACGCGCGGTCCGGAGCATGTCGTCGATTTGACCGCGTCGCTCGAAGCAGCGGGTTATCCGTTCGAGCGCGTACAATAGGGCTGTCGGCGTGGTTGGAAGCCGACTCATAAATGACCGGCCATCCAAAGCCGGCGCGATGTCAGGAACTGAAGAGCCCTGTGTGAAAACTTGGAATTCTTTGAGGGGCGGGGCTAAACGGGCTGCGGAAAACCCCTCGAGCGAAACCAGTGGAACAGGCGCTGGCGCGATCCACTAAGACGATTTACGCGACAGCTTCCACGACGGGACGGATCCGAGGAGGTCCTGTTACAGCACAATGAATCCCAACCGGCTTTCCTATTTGCACGAGCAACTCGCGGAGATGGAGGCCAAGGGACTGCATTTTCGCCTGCGCGTCCTCGAAGGTGAGCAAAAAGCCGTCGCCGATTTCGACGGGAAAGTCGTCATCAATCTCAGTTCGAACAATTATCTCGGCCTGACGACACACAAGGCCCTGCGCCGCGCCGCCATCGAAGCGATCCGTACTCACGGCGTGGGAGCGGGAGCGGTGCGCACCATTGCGGGGACAATGGACCTGCACATGGCGCTGGAAAAGCAGATCGCGGAATTCAAAGGCAGCGAAGCATGCGTGGTCTTTCAATCCGGTTTCACGGCGAACGCGGGAACCGTCGCGGCAATTCTTGGAAAAGACGATCTGATTCTTTCAGACGAGCTGAATCATGCCTCGATCATCGACGGTTGTCGCCTTTCGAGGGCAACCATTAAAGTTTTCAAGCACAAAGATGTGGCCGACTGCGAGCGCGTGTGCAAAGAAACGGAGAATTGGCCCGGGCACAAATTGCTGATCACCGATGGCGTTTTTTCGATGGACGGCGATATCGCGCCCCTTCCCGAATTGTGCAGCCTCGCCGAAAAATACACTTGCATCATGATGGTGGATGACGCGCACGCTTCCGGCGTGCTGGGCCGTAACGGGCGTGGCACGGTGGATCATCTGAGATGCCACGGCCGGGTGCATATTCAAGTCGGTACGCTCAGCAAAGCGATTGGCGCGATGGGCGGATACGTCTGCGGTTCGAGCGAACTGATCGATTTTCTGTATCACCGCGCGCGGCCCTTCCTGTTTTCCACCGGACATCCACCCTCGGTCGTTGCCTCGTGCCAGGCCGCATTCACCTTGCTCGATTCCCCGGAGGGCGAAAAGCTGCTCAAGAAACTTTGGTCGAACACGAAGTTCTTTCAACGCCGTCTGAGGAAGCTGGGCTTTTCCACGGGCATGACGCAAACGCCGATCACTCCGATCCACGTGGGGGAAGCCGCGAAGGCATTTGAATTCTCGCGCCGCCTCTATGAAGCCGGCGTCTACGCGCCCGCGGTAGGTTTTCCCACAGTCCCCGAAGGCAAAGCCCGCCTGCGAGCGATGGTTACCGCGACCCACAAGCGCGCGGACCTGGAACGAGCATGTGAAATTATTGCCGAGGTGGGACGCAGTCTCGGCCTTGTATAAATAAATGGCGTGTCTTAGCCATAAGCCGTCTTACAAATCAACTTTGTGCAGATAGGCTCATTGCTCTTTGGTTTAAATTCCACGAGACTGGACGCCAGGGCAGGAACTCTTTGCTCACGCCTCGGTTGGATTTGTCGGCTGCAAGTAGCGCTCTGTGCTAGGTTTAATTTTGGGGGAAGGCATGCCGTCTGCGACTCGGCAGAAGCAAGTCATTCTTCGCAGTGACCGCATGATTGCCGCCTAGGGTGCCGTCGAGGGGCTATGTATCGATTGCGTTGGTTTTGGATAGCTCTGATCTTATGCGTCGCGTGCGCCGGATGCCGCAGCGGCACGCAGATTGGCGGTCAGACTCAAACTTCGGGGAACTCGTCTGTCGTTCTGGC